>DWYB01000054.1 GCA_019118885.1 Candidatus Mediterraneibacter surreyensis
GTTTTACTATTCATTTCAGATACCTCTTGTATTTTTAGATTTTACCAACTCGCCAGGTCAGTAATAATCTAAATTTACTTGAGGTATTTTCTTTGGTCAACTCCTTGATTTAAATTATACAGGAAGCTTTCCACATCATTATCATAAATATAACTGTCAGAATAAAACGGATTTTATGGGCAAACAATTCCTGGCTGATGATGCTTAAGTAACTGGCGATTTTTCTGCTGATCCCAGATACGTTCTGCAGATTTTGATACGCCTCTGCTCCCCGACCGGAATCTGTTCCCAGAATCTTACGGAACTATCTAGAAAAATGATCCAGACCAATCCCAGGGATGCCAGCATTGTTACGATATAAAAAGCAACCGCTTCCAATACTTGTTGAACATCAACCATACAGTATACCCTAATGACAGAAAAGCGCCTATAATTGCAAAATAATACTGCGTGAAAAAGCCCAAAAACGTCACGAGCAGAATTGCTGCAAGTTTCCGGAAATTCTGCCTGTTTTCGACAATCATACAACTATGCAGATATACAGATGCGATGCCCCAGTATCGTTGTAATTCCATAATAAAAAATATTGGGGATAATTCCAAACCACTTACTAAAACTTCCTGAAAAGCATGAACAGATCGTATGAAGAACAATATAAAACAACGGCGGATGTACATCCATGTTCCAACGCTCCATCTGAATACAAAAAAGGATGGTAATTTGAATTAGCCAGGCCATATGACCAGATTTCATCTACAAAAAAGCCTGCCTTTTGATTTGCCAGAATAACACAAACAAAATCTGGAAGGCTAAAATAGTTCCTAAAAATATCCATCTGTACTTTCGTAATCTCACACGCTTTAATACTCCTTATATCCGAAATTTAAGAACAATCATCTGACGATACAGGTAACGCGCAGATGTGACTTAACTGCTGCGATTATTTTCAATCACATATGATGTAGTGTAAGAATAATTCCCTATCCTTTCAATTTTGATTCCTTCTCCATAAATCGATTTCACCTTTTCAAATACAGCATCCTGATCGCATGTATTAATGACAGAAAACACAATGCCATCTTCTTGTTCCAGATTCCATGTATCCAGCAGTTCAAGATTCTTCTGCGAGACAAAGACCACAGAACGATAGTTGCGTACCTCATAAAAAGATGGCTGCACCTTCCATCCCTGCCAGGTATCATCATAAATATAAACACAGAGATGGCCGGACAAATTTTCCGCACGCTGGAGCAATGCCTCCGAATCTCTATATAGATACGGCCATTGGCAGAACCATAGCCCTGCTGCTGTAAGAATGACAAACCCTCCGACCATTACGGCCGCCGCCCGCTTTTCCGATAAAATACTGGGCCCGATTACATAGAGGGCATATGCCCCAAGCAGAAACACCATGGGATAAATCGGCTGGAGATAACGATCAGAAATATACGCAGCTATTTTCGATACCAGAAGAAAATAACATAAACTTGGAATCAACAGTAAAAATATTCTTTTCTCCGCCTGTATCTTCCGGCCTCTTTTTTTTCTGATTACAACAGCCAGAATAAAAACAAACGCCAGAACAATCCCCAGATTTCCAAAAAGCTGTCCATTCACAAAATCAAAAAATGTTTTCAGCCGTTCCAGATAATCGGAAAGTGTCCCGCCCGCCAAATTGGAAGCCGCTTCCGCACCTCTCTGGCCCCCAAAAATATGCTGCAGCATGCGCGGAAAAACTGCGATTGCCGTGGCACCGCCCAGAGCCACTGCCGCACAGAATTTTCCTATGTTTTTGTATTGTTTTTCCGTCAGAAGTATCACACAGAAAACACAGGCAAGAAAAAACAGATAGATCAAAAAGTAATAATGTGTCAGAATTCCCAGTGTGGTAACTGCATAGAGTCTCCTGTAAAACTTTTTTGATCCTCCTTCACGAAAATATCTGACAAGAAGGTATGTGGCAAGACAGCACCAGAACATTGCCATAACATACATCCGCAGATAAGAAACGGACGACAGCATCCCAGCCGAACACATAAAAAATACTGTTGTGAGAAAGGCATATATCTTTTTTCCAAAAATCTCCATGGAAAGAAAAAAGGCACAAAAAATCAGAAGCACTCCGAACACAACATTAACGCTTCCGGCAAACCACACACTATACTGTCCCGGAAAAAAGGAACTGATGGTATGAACAAGGGCGTAATAGAGCGGCGGATGTACGTCCGCTTCCTGATTTTTCCATACATTTCTGTAATCAAACTGATGCCCCGGTTGGACCTGCATATATTCGTTCCACAAGATATCCGCCGGAGTATACACGGTTCCTTCCTCTGCCTTGATGTTAAAAGTATGAATGTACGGATGATTTGATAAACCGTATGTAAATACCTCATCGCCGTGCAGATTTGTCTTATTTCCTAAAACGAATGCCGCAAGTGCTATAAAAACTGCTGACAAAATGATTAAAATAATCCTGTCTCTCTGATTGATATGATCCATTTTTCTTCTCCCTGTATTCACCGATTTTCCGCTCAACGAATATATTGCTGATAGCAGATCAGACTGAGCAGCCGCCTTTTAAATGGCAGTTCAGTCTGATCCATCCTTTTGCGAGGGTTCATCCAGAGGAACAGTTACATACGGATGCTGACAGGCTCAGAATATTCACCAAACACAGTATTTCCGCCTGCCTCTGAATATGCTCTCACTTTATAATAGTACGTTTTTCCGCTGTCGAGATCCGTATTTGTATAAGATACGACATCACTTTGCCGGACAACTTTTACGATGGAATATCCACCGTCTTCACTCTCTGACCTCCAAATCTGATATCCCTGTGCGCCGTTTACCGCATTCCACGCCAGCAATGCACGTCCCTCTCTGGGACTGCTGACCGCGAGCAGCGGTTTTTCAAGCATTACAGCAACAGAAATATCATCTGAGTAAGCGCCATACACAACATTTCCTTCCCGGAACATGTATGCACGCATCCGATAAACGTATTCTTTTCCTGCTTCCAGCCCCGTATTGCTGTATGCAGTCTCTTCACACTGTCCAAGCGCCTGTTCCTCTTCTCTCGCGCCGATGATCTTGACAATGCGGAAGCTACCGTCATCCTCCTGACGCCAGATCTGATAACCGTGTGCCCCTTCCACCTGCTCCCACCGGATTCGGATCCGGCTGGAAGAATTACTGTAAGGATTGTCAAACTGCACCGCTGCCGGCATATAGTTTACCTCTGAGAACGCGGAATATACTTTGGAATCGTCATCATTGACAGCAAACGCACGTACTTTATAGTAGTAAGTTTTTCCCGGTGTGAGTCCTGTGTTTGTATACTCGACCGTATTTCTGTCACGGATTGTTTTTGTCAGCGTCCATAATTCTTCTGCCGCGTCAGGATCCTCGGAGCGAAACAATTCATATCCCTGCGCGCCTTCTGCCGTCGTCCAGGTAATCTTGGCTGTCGTCTGCTGTTTGCTGTAAACAGACACAATTTCCGGAGTAGCCAGTTCATCGATCTGCGTGAACTGATAGTCTTCTGTTCCCATAGGATACAGTTCATAAAACTCCTGGGTAGTGTACTCATCATCTCTTACATGCCCCTCAAAATTCTGATCACATTTCAGGAAGTAGCTATATGCGCTTTGTCCTGCATCCCACGTGGTATCCGCATTATAATAAAGCCCGTTGATTTCTACGATATTCCAGCCGTGTGGTTCCTGATTGCCCGTTCCTGAAACGATCCGATTGTCAATTCCCAGTTCCAGAGCCATTCGGTAAAACAGAAGAGCATATCCCTGACACACCGCTTTTCCGTCGACAAGAGCCGCATATGCAGTATATTTGAGTTTGTAATCCTGATCATTCAAATTATCATAATCGTAGGATGTGTGCTGACAGATATAATCATAAACCGCCTTAATCTTATGATAAGTACCGCTATCATATACATCGAGTTTATCAAGAACTTTCTGCACCTGTTCATCTACTGTCATTTCCTGTTCATACGTTGTGTAATACGTGTATGTATAGGTAAATGTCATATACGTCATATTGTCTTCCGCAGATGTGCGCAGTTCTCCTTCCGCGCTCCAGCCGCCATACTGCCATCTCAGATAATCTCCTTCCTGGGGATCTCCGGTATGAGTCAGCGCCTGCTCTGCGATCTCCCTGAGAATGCCGTCCTGATATTCCGGCGCCTGATAATATACAACGACCGTTTCCTGACGCTGTTTCATTGCTTCGCGGATCTGCTCCCCGGCTTCTTCTACGGTATCCGCATACTCTGTCTCACTGTACAGATCAATTCCCGGCTGCGCCGCAGGAGTTTGTTTCAGATCCTCTTCCGTCAATACTCCCCGGTACAGAGGGTTCACGTAAACATCTTTTACCTGACTGGTTTTCTCTTCCGCCACAGTATCCGCTGGTACTGCGCCACTGTTGTTCTTATCGGAACTTTCCTCTGATGACACGGAAGACTGCGCCGGCACAGCGCCAAAAGCTTCCGCGTTCGGGAGCAAAACCAACGTCAATACCAATAAGAATACTACCCATTGTTTCATTTTCACTTTCATTTCTCAAAATTTCCTTTTCCTGATGATTGATTTTAACATTTCTCTGTTCCTTTGATAGGTATACACGCCAGACATCACCACATACATTCCGCCTCCTGCAAGAATTTCGACACAAATTGCAACAACAGTATCACTGATCACACCATGAAGTATACTGATCACCAGAAACATAACTGCTCCAAAAGCAAAATAAAAAAACGTATCTCTGAGATAACGCGTAACCTCTAACTTTTTTCTTACCATTACCGTCTGACTGACACATACCGTCCCTTCCGCGCATACCGTTCCTACGATCGCCCCGAGGGCTCCAAAGGCAGGAATCATGCTCAGATTTACAGCCAGATTTACAGCGGCTCCAAGTACAACAGAAATAATATAACTCTTATCCTCATGATTGGGAATCAGATACTGTGTCCGTATGACATTTGCCCATGCAATAAATGGCACCGTCGGCGCCATAACCCTGATCAGCAGAACACACTTTTCGTACTCATCACCGAGAAAAAGCGGAACGAAATCCTCCGCGATTCCGGCAATCCCAAACATCATTCCCGCAGCAAGGAACATCGCAAACACCATAGACTGACGGATATACTGACCGCTTTCCCTGGTCTTTCCCTTTGCCGCAAGATTTGACATTCTTGGCAGCATCACAGTGCCAAGAGCAGTAATCACTCCGGTCGGAATGTTCAGAATCTTGGAGGCACCTTCATAATATCCCACTTCACTCATTGTACTCATCTGACCCAGCATCACTTTGTCCATCATCGTATAAAGGCTCACGGCTATAATTGGGATAAAAAGTATCAGTTCCGGCAGAATATGCTTTTTCAAGGCGCTGAATTTTGGCCGGCGCCAGTCTACCAGTTTTCTCAGGTAAAGCCATAAATATCCCTGAGAGCATAACGTTCCCAACGTCATAATTAACGCATATTTCCACAAGTCACTGCGTTCTTTCACAAAGACAAATACACACAGAAGATCGATCACCCGAATAACAATGTTTCGTGTAACCGTGATCTTAAATTTTTCAACCCCGAAAAAAAGCCAGCTGATATCCAGCATTCCGGAAAATACATAAATTCCCTGGATCAACGCAACCAGGCGGTATATCGGCTCTTCCGTCCATGCATAGCAGAGATACACAAGCAGCGCCAGGGCCGAGCAAAGAAACTGAAGTCCGTAAATCTCCCAGAACACGCGGCTGAGCACCTCCCGGTTTTCCCTTACGGCAGCAACACTTCTGTTTCCGTAATTTTTTACTCCCAGCATGGCCGCAAGCATAAAGTAATTTGCTATTGTATAAGTATATGTATACGTTCCCAGCCCTTCAGAACCCAGGATTCTGGAAATATAAGGAGTTGTAATCAGCGGGAGTATAATGAGCAGAATCTGATATACCACATTATACATAAAATTCTTCTTAATGGAACTACTCATTGTATCTTTCCTCTGCAATAATAAAACAACGCAACAAGATGCTCAACAAATGTTTTTCTCTGCTCCGTACTCTCTTCCTGTCCGCTGAAAAAATATTTATTCCATGCGATCCACAGCGGAAACTGATAATATATATCCAGCATATATCTTTCTGAAATCCCGAAAACCGCAAGTATGAAAAGGCTTACCGCCAGCTTTTCATTTCTCTTTTTCAGCGAAAGATTCAACGCCTGAAAATATATCGCCAGGAACATTCCGCCCGGGATAATTCCATAATAAAGCAAGGCTCTCATAAATGAATTATCCAGTATGAGTTTTGACGTTTCCGAAGTCTGCGCTTCGATCGAACTGACAAAGGGAAGCGCCTGTCCAAAGAGAGACAGCCCGAATTCCTTCAGACAATAACTGGCATACTGAAACCTTTTTGTAAACACACTGTCGACAAGCTGCCAGAACGCGGATTGATCCGAATAAAAAACCGTTCCCAAAATGCTGATGAAAATCATCAAAACAAATCCCAGAAGAAAAAGTTTGCGAAAAGAAGGAAAATGCAGAAGCCGGGAACGTTTTTTCCGCACAAGATACATGCCGAAAATAATCAGCAGAATAACGATCATCCCGGTACGGCTGATCGCATAGCGAAAAGTGAGAAGTGCGATCACTGTCCACACAATGACATCCCAAAGCTTCAGCCTTTTATACCGCAGGTAGAACCACGCCAGACAGACCACCGCGACATTGGCAGCCAGTACATTTCTGTGGCAGAAACCATATGTATTATAGAATCCCACTTTGTCATCCTGATAATAAATTGCCGTAAGCAGTCCGATCCTCCAGAAGAATAATGTCAACAGAAGTGCAGCCGCTTTTATGACAGCAAATACCATTACCAGCCTGCGCGGCGATTCACCTTTGGCAGCCAGCATGATGATAAAGAACTCCATAAGAGCAAAGTCTCTGCTTCCCAGCACACTTCCCAGCGCCACAATCCCAATCAAAATCGCACAGATGCATTCATCCTTCCTAAAGGTTGAAAACAAAGCGATTTTCCCAATCAGAATAAGGTAAAGCAGATTCCTGAACAAATACATTCCATTTAGCCAGACCGCTTCCGAATAAATAACGGATGTATTTTCTATGCAGTGTATCACTAAAAGCAGCACAAAACCACACCAGAAAATAAGATCCGGCACACCGCTTTTCACAAGCTGTGAATATTTTTGAGCAATCGATATTTTCTTCTGTAACAGCACGATAATTATCCTTTCAACATCTCCGAAAACAGTTCCTTGTCATAATCAGCGAGATCATAACTCACCTTCCTGTACATTTTACCAGAGTTTCTCTTTTTTATAAACCATTTAATTTTTTCGTAACTGTCAAAAAGGTGGCACCTGCTCAAACAAACAAGAAGCTTTTCTTTTTTGTTCAGATTTCTGTACTGTTTCAGTTCAGAAATCAACCAGACTATGTGTTCTTCTTTTCCTGATTTGCAAGCAGTATACAGGAGCGCACTGCATTGCCCTGCGTAATATCGCTTTTGTTCTTCTTCCGTCATTTTCTTCAATTCTCCGCCAAATTTATCCATAAAATGTCTCTTGGTTTTTAAAAACCGTTCAAAATCCGGCGCATTCGAAAATCCGTCCATTGCTTTCACGATCTGAATTTCCCTGATCCTGAATACCTTGCTCTGCGAGAACAGCCGTACGCCAAATTCTATATCCTGATGGCGCAGAAAGCTTTCATCAAAACCGTTGATCTTACGGATCAGATGAGTTCTGGCGAACAGATTGCTTCCCGTACCCAGCGCTGTCTCCGACATAAACAACGCCTTCACCATATCGCCGGAAGGCGGGAGGACGACCTCCCAGCAGATCCCGCTCCGCACCTTCAGTACTCCGCACAGCACGCTTCCGTATTCCGGATTCTTTTCCAGAGCGTCCACACACTTCCTGATATGGTCCCCGAAATAGATATCGTCATTATCCAGAAAGGCAATGTATTCCCCGCCGGCGCTTCTGATCCCCGTATTTCTCGCGGCGGCGCCATTTCGATTTTCCGGATGCTTCAGATACAAGGCCTGCGGATACCGTTCCATCACTTTCTCTGTTTCCTGCCGCGCTTCGCTTTCCGGCGGATTATCATCTACAACAATCAGTTCAATCTCCGGGTACGTCTGATGCAGAACGCTTTCAATTGCCCGGGGCAGATATTCCACGTTATTAAAAGTTGTAATAATTACACTGACAAGCGGTTTTTTCTTTTTTTCCATTCTTTTCTCCAATGTTTAAACATTTTGTGACAACTCCATCAGATGAACTACAAAATATGTCTGCTGATCTGTTTCATCACAGCTTCCGGTGTATATTTTTCCGCTTCCTGCAGGCAGTTTTTCTTCATCTGAAAAATCTCATCCGGATGCTCCACCGCATAACAGATGCGTTCTGTAAGAAGCCCGCTGTTCCTCCAGTCATAGCAGTACCCTGTGACCCCCTCACGCACCAGTCTTTCATTAAAATGCCAATTGCTGGCAATCACAGGGATGCCTGCCGAAAATGCGTCGATAATTGTCCCAGGCATCCCTTCTCCCTGATATACACTGGGAAACAATAACATAAAGCTGTTTTTCAGGACATGCACACTCTGGTCAAACGGAACACATCCCTTATAAAATACACATTCCTGAAACCGGTCCAGTATCTCCGAAAACGCCTTACGGTAAGACTCTTCAACCGGTCCGTAAATGTACAGAATCACTCTTCTCCTTCCAGAGCGCCGGTTCACTTCTGCAATGGACTCCGCCGCTGTCTCTATCCCTTTTTCTTTTATAACCCGGCTGAACATCGTAAACAGAAATGGTTCCGTCCGCGGAAAAACAAGTTCACTGGCCGGTAAAATATTCAGCCTTTTAAAATTGGGCAGAACTTCTGTATTGTCTATCCCGAGTTCCTGAAGTCTCTGCTCCATTTCCGGAAGTTCTACCCAGTTTACTTTAAAACGTTTCAGCTGTCTGACCAGCGCCGGGCTTCTTTCAGCCTCGTCGGGAAGAGCGCCGCCGATCACGTCATGATACAATTCTCTATGAAAAAAGGCATTTATTCCTGTAAGTACCGGAAAGAAAAATTTCCGTCCGTTTCTGGAAAGAAGGACAAAAAAATACTTACATTCCGTAAAAGCCTTTAATGTCCGAAATAAAATAGAAAAAAAATGTTTTTTATACTGATAAGTGTCAATACAGACGACTTTTCTGTCTGGAAAATCTTTCTTAAGTTCTTCAAAAAGTATCTTTGTCTTAACTGTCTGTCCGTCCAGAAGTTCTGTGTCTTCTGCGATACGGCCGATTACTGCAATACCATTTTTTTTCATTGACTATCTCCTAAATTTTGAACGGATATACCGCACGGCTTCTTTCAGACACAATACAGGAGAACATTTTACAGTGATCATTGCATACCTGACTGCCTGCAGCACTCTTTTGCTGCGCATAGAAGAAAACGCAAGCACCGCATAATGACGGAATTTCACATACCTGCGTTCTTTCGGAGTCAATATATGAAAATATTTATGCTTCAGTTCATAGAGCATATTTTCGCCTTTTACTTTGTTATCCCCCAGCGAAATCCGCTTTCCTCTGTGGAGATACTGAATCACATATGCTCCCGGGAGGTAACTCATCTTCATGCCGCTCTCGATGCAGCGCAGCATCAAAATAAAATCCTGTCCTGAAGGCACTTCTCCAAATCCCTCTGTTTCCAGCAGCTTATCCCGCCGAAACATGTAGGCGGCAGTCGGCGCGATGGAATGCAGGATATGCGCCTTGAGCAAGCCTTCCCGGCTGTAATCCCTCGTATAATCCAGAGAGCGGTACTCCACCTGTTTCTCATTTTCTCCGAACCATCTGATATCATGGTAACTTCCATCCAGCTGATTTTTCTGCATGAAGGTCACCTGCCGTTCCAGTTTCTCCGGAAGATATCTGTCATCATCATCCAAAAAAGCTACATATTCTCCATGACACTGCTTCAAAGCATAGTTTCTCGCTGCTCCTCCGCCGGTTTTTCCGGCCGTTTTTATGCAGAAGAAATTTTCCCGTCCCAGATATGGCTGCAGAATACGGCGGGTGTCTTTCTCAAAAACACTTCCGGGAAGATTGTCGTCAACTACGATCACCTCGATATTTTTCCAGGTCTGGGCATATATAGAATCCAAGGCCCGCGGCAACAGAGTACTTCTTTCATACGTTGGTACAATTATGCTGATAAGAGGTTGCTTATTGTCATTTGCCATACTAATTTTTCCTTTTACATATACTGCCCCTCACGTATATGAGGGGCAGCAATATTCAAGTATCTTTGATACTTTTTATTAATTTTTAACCGATCACTCTACGGTGACGCTGATCACGTTGGATTCCTGTCCGAAGGTGATCTTTCCATCCACATCCGTATAAGCAGCGACTTTGAAATAATACGTCTTTCCGCTTTCCAGATCTGATTTCGTGTAAGAAACGGTATCGCCGCTGTTGATCATTTTGGCAACCGTATAGTCGCCGTCTTCGCTCTCAGCCATCCAGATACGATATCCGTCTGCTCCTGCGACAGCTTCCCATGCAAGATTTGCACGTCCTGCGCCTGCAGCAGTTCCGGCAAGAGTCGTTGCTTCTGACAGAGTTGCGATCGTCATCTCATCGGTATACGCGCTGTACACCAGTGTTCCATCCTCTTTGATCGTGACTGCACGCATCTTGTAGGTGTAGGTCTCACCTGGCGTCAGATCCACGTTGCTGTAAGCGGTGATCGCCTGGTCTTTGATAACCTTTACGATCTTATACTCACTGTCATCCGCGCCGGCATCTTTTCTCCACAACTGGTATTCTGTCGCGCCGTCTACCGGCTGCCATACAAAACGGATACGGGTCGGGAGATTGCTGTATGCATTGTCTACTACAATCGATGACGGCATATAGTCAACTGCTGAGAATTCCGAGAAGATTTCTTTGTCTCCCTTATACGCGCGGACTTTGTAGTAGTAGGTCTGTCCGACTGTCAGTCCTGTATTGGTATACTGAACGGTTTCCGGATCTGTGATCGTCTTTGTCAGCGCCCAGTCTTCCTCTGCAGCGTCCGAGCTGGTTGCACGCCACAGTTCATATCCGTCTGCGTTTTCCACCTGATTCCAGGTAACCTTTGCGCTTGTCTGCACTCTGCTGTATACAGACTCGATTTCCGGAGCCACCAGGGCATTCGGATCAAGTTCCCCGCACTTGGTACATTTGCCGTTCACATAATTGTGATCTCCAGCTTCCCAGGTAGTTGTTGTGCTTACGGAATATGCATGGCCTTCCGCTTCGCCTTCCGCCGTATACGTAGATGTCACGCCTTCTGCACAGGTACCCTCTGCACTGGTCAGCGATGCCTCTGCAGTTACGGCTGCTTCAAGCGCCGCGCTGATGGTTGCATCATTCATCAGCAGATCAAGAGTTTCTTTTCTTTCATTGCATACAGAAGAGCATACAAGATTGGAGAATGTTACGGAAGAGAAATCCTCACTCCACTGCGGGTCAGCGGCTGTATAGGTATGGCCTGCCGTCGCTACCGCCTCATCATAGATTGCCTTATCCTCTTCATACTGTGCCAGCAGTTCCTGATATTCTTCCTCGGTGACATAAGAATTCTGCTTCGGCTCTGTCGGCTCAGCGATATGGAATCCGCAGACTGCGCATACATAAGTATCGCCGCTGTTCCAGTTTTCATTCTCATCCTTGGTATAGTACTCTTCTGAGAACAGAATGTAATGATGTCCGTCGTATGCGGAATCTTCATCCACTACACGGCTTTCCGCCTCAATCGCTCCGCAGGTCGTGCAGCGGTCTTCTGTGAAACCGTCGCGTCCGCAGTAAGGATCAACCGTTACTGTGCTGTACTCATGCGTGTCGCCGGCAAAATGAGCCATATCCAGGGTTTCTGTCGCATTTGCAACCCACATAAACTCAGCATTGTCATTGATCTCACGCTTATACCCCAGCTGTTCCAGCATATCGTCGGAGATTCCCTGATCCTCCATCATCTGAGCGGCAAACTCATTGTAATCCGGATTATAGTTGCTCTCCTCGAATTCATATCCGTAGCTGGACGAATCCGTGTAGTCATGTGGATCTCTTCCTGCAATATAGGACAGGTTCGTAGCAATATCCACATAAAGTGTTCCGTCGCCTTTGAGCGTCATACCTGCGATCGGATGATTCTCAAAAATGAATTCCGGCTCTTCTGCGCTGTTGTCCACATCGAAGCCCATAGCGCCGAACACTTCTGTTTTGTCTCTTACAACATTAACTGTGTTATATTCTTTTACTTCGGCAACTGCACCGGTAGCAAGATCATAACTCAGAATACTGTTGGAAACATTGAAATACAGCTTTTCTCCATACAGAACCGGAGTCGTATGGATCGCCGGATATACGGACTGTTCTTCCACAAAGTTTGCGTACAGTTCTGTCAGCATCTCATTCGCTTCCATCTCGCCTGTTTCCGGATTGTAAACCGTTACAGAATCACCAGAATTGAAGTCGATCAATGTCTCATAATCGGTATCTCCGTCGCCAAGATCCGTGTCTGTCATTTTATGGCGCACGATCTTATAGACAGCGTCTTCAATATCCATCTCCTGGTAATTTCCCTGACTGTTGTTGAACTCTCTCAGCATCTCCAGCAGATCGGTGGAATCATACATATAATAGATATATTCGCCGTCGGAGTATACGTTGCTGACAACACGGGTCACCCAGCTGCCTTCGTAATCACTGCTTGTATAATCTTCATTCACTGTAGTGCCATCGCAGTCTGCATACAGCGTCTTGATTTCGGAATAATTTCCGTCAAACATCTCTGCGAGAGAAGAATGGCTGATCATGAAATATGTATGGTTCATATAACCGTTCGTTTCCACACGGTCGCGATTCATAACCTCTGAGAATACGTCTGTATAACAGGGATCCACATAGTACCACTTGCCGTCAATCTTTACCGCATTCCAGAAGTGATCGGAACTGAAATCCGGCTGCGGTTCGCCATACATGCTTACGCTTGCGTTGAAGGTGATTCTTACAAGATCGACATTGTAATTCTGGCTGATGTCCAGATTGCCGTTTTCATCATAGTAAAGATCTGCCGCTGTCTTCCAGTTAGAAGCAACATTGATATCTGTCGCACCGTCTTTTAGGTAGATTTCCGGATACATGCACTGCATTAGGTATGCAAATGCCTTTGCGTATCCCATACATACAGATTTTCCTTCTGCAAGGGCACCGATGTGGTTTCCTTCCCAATATCCGAGGATACCATCGGTCAGTCCGGCTGCCGCCTGCTGGGTATAAACATCAATCGCCTGATTCGGAGTCATATTTCCAAGATCCGGGATCTGGGTATCCATGATCTGCGTATACGCACTCTCTACCGCTGCCTGTCCTTCTTCAGACGCAAGATAGCCGTTTACCTGTGTCTCCATCTGTGCGGCAACCTCTTCTCCGCCCAGATTGCTTACAACATATGCGCGCGGATCCGCTGCAATCGCCTCGGCATTATCTGTCATATACTGTTTCGCATAAGCGCTGACCTCTTCCTCTGTTGCATCAGGATTCTCTGCCTGATACTGCTGTGCTACAGCGTTCTGGATTGCATTCTGCCAAATGGCAAGTCCAACCTGCTGTTCCGCCACTGTACGGAACTGGCTCTGAAACTGTGCCTCGATCTGCGGACGGTACACTGCTTCCATTGCAGCGTAAATCTCATCATAATGCTCGTTCTGCTGCGGATCTTCCGCCGTCATGACCGGCTCGTCGCCCATCTGGTTCATGATATAGGACATATCAAACGTGTTGTTCTGAGACAGCCAGGTGTTCAGCGCCATGATCTTCTGAACGTCCGTCTGCGCTCCGGAGTTATTTACTGCCTCCAGCGCTTCATCTCTCTTTGTACGGATCATTTCTCCGTAGTACTCAATGCCGAACTGATCCCCGTACAGGAAGTTCATGATCATACCGGTCAGGTCGTCATAGGAATAATTTCCGCTTCTTACATCCTCAACGGAAACGCCTGCCAGAGTAAGCATCTCGCCGAGTACGCCCAGACCGTCTTCTCCGTTGTCATTGAACTGAAGATAGAACGGACTCTGTACGCCGAGCACGTCGGCATTGTCCTGCCACTGCTGCTGGTACTCACTGTACATACCCAGAACTGTCTGGATCTGCTCCTCCGTCAGCGGAACGGATTCTCCGTCCGCGTTGAGGACCTTGATGTTCTGCAGTTCTTCCTTGATCGTGGCGATCTCCGGATCACTCTCGTCAACAGAATTCAGTTCCTCTTCCGTCAGCTGCATCTCGTTGACGTTGATCTCCGGCGCCTCGATTTTGGACGCATCGATCGTGAAAGTGGAAAGGCTGTCGTTGATCGTGATCGTTGTGTCCTGTGCCTGTTCCGCCGGCTCTGCAGTTTCCTGAGGAACTTCTGTGTTTTCCTGCGTTTCTTCCGTTGTTTCCGGAGCCGAAACCGCTGGATCCTGCTGTGTCTCTTCTGCTGTTTCCGGCGTTGCTTCGCTGCCCTGCTCTTCCGTTGCCTCCGGCACTGCAGCGTTTTCCTGCTCTGAAACCACCGGAGCCGCAGCGTTATCAGGGACAGTCGCAAACACCGGCGTCGCCATGAGACTCAGGGTCATCGGAACTGTGATAAACAGACTCAGAAATCGCTTTGAGTTTCTCTTCATTTTCACATACTCCTTCCATTGAAATATCAAAATCAGTAGGCCTTCTTGTCACCTATACATGCTGCCGAATATACAGCGGTCCCGCTGACTGAACTGCTGTCAAATATCCCGTAATACCCACCGCATAAACTAAGAGGCATACTAACGTAAGAATACCACCAAACGTACAAAATAGCAAGCAATACCTAAGCAAATTTTATAAGAATTCATGTCCTAAATTCAGTCCAAAATTCCGCCGACAAGGCGGCACAAATCTCCCGCTGTACGTATTTCCCTCAGAGAAGCTGCCGGAATGGTGATTCCGAATTCTTCCTCAAGATCACACAGCATAACGTACACTTCCACCGAAGCAAGCCCCATGTCTTCATACAGCAGGGTATCCTCCGAAATTTCTTCCTCTGTTTCGGTTGACTCCCGAATGACTTCAAATACCCTCTTCCTGATCATTTCCTCTTTCATCCTGCCGTTCACCCCTTTCCGTATCGTATCAGTTTTCCCATACTCGTTTTATCGATCGGTTCTTCCAGAAAATGGATCACCTGGATCTGACTGTACACCGGCACCGACCTGTTATATTCTGCAATCTCTTCCCGGATCTTTTGCCGGATCTGTTCAGCTTCTTTGGCCGTGCACTCTGCGGGATATCTCGGGAAAACGGATACCGCGATCAGATCCCCTTCCGCTTTCACAAGAGCCTCGCCGATCTCTTCCCAGCGGTACAATTTCTTTTCAATGGCTTCGGGACTGATATTTTCCCCGTTGGACAGTATAATAAGATTCTTTTTCCGTCCGGTCAGGTACAGATATCCTTCTTCGTCCATCCGGCACAGATCCCCGGTTGCATACCAGCCTTCGCGCAGCACTTTCCCGGTTCCCTCTTCATCGTCGTAATATCCCATCATCAAAGACTCGCTGCGGAGATATAATTCGCCGCCAGCTATTTTCACATCCAGGCCGGCCGGCGGTTTTCCGATCGTATCCGGACGTTCCTCTGTCATTTCCCACAGAAATCCGATCGCCCCTGCCTCGGACGCTCCATATCCCTGCAGCACCGTAATATCATGTTCCAGAAAAATCCGAAGGAATTCCGGACGAAAATCCGCTCCGCCGCAGTTGAGCAGATGCAGGTTCCATCCCAGAAGTCTTCCGTTGGGGCCGCCGTTTTTTATCTTTCGCGCCAGCATCCGCAGCATAGACGGTACGATAAATACATAATCCGGCTGCAGTTCTTTCAGATACTGGTAGAAATACTTCTGTTCTTCACCGATACATACCTCCGCTCCCAGAAACAGCGCATTCAAAGACGAGGAAAAACCCGAAAGGTGATGAAAGGGGAGAACAGCCAGGATGGAATGAAATTTTTTGTCATTGATATTATGACAGATTCCCGCGGACAGGCCATGCTCCGACATCATGACTGCTTTGCTGGTCGCCGTTGTGCCGGAAGTAAAAAAAATGCATCCAAGATCCTCTCCTCTTTTTCGAACCTTTTTTTTACTTTCCCTGCCGGATCTGCAGGTTTCCCTGACCTTTTCAAACGACAGGATTTTCACACGTTCCTCAAGCGCTCTGCAGCGCTCTTCCACTTCCGGCGCTCTTTCAAAAAAAAGCGCCTCCGCTTCCACTCTTCCGACTCTCTCTTTCAGTTCCTCTTCATCCAGTTCACGATCCAGAAGCACCGCTACCGATCCGGACCAGAACACTGCACATAGGCAGACCATCCACCAATAACTGTTCCGTCCCATGAGCCCAATATGTTTTCCTGACAGACCCGTATCTTCTATCAGAAAAGCAGTCCGGCGAATGTCTGAAAAAAACTGTTCACAAGAAATATCTGTGACACCCAAATCGCTCATAAACCGGAAGACACGCCGCCCCGCCAACCGCCCTTCCAGCTGTTCCAGCACCTCCCGCATTGTCTCTGCTCTCTGCATCTCATCCTTCATACGATCTTTCACCTTTTCTTTTTTCTGACTGTTACAATCCTGCGCCGCGCAGTTTTTTCCTTTTTAATTTCCCGGCTGCCCAAAAAACAAGTTTGTAGATCAGGTACATCACCGCGCACCGGCCCAGAAAACAGATTCCTACGCCCAGCCACGGATACCCGGAAAAGAGTCCTGCCACCCGATACCACGGAAAAATGATTTTTTCATACGCATGGAAACAGACAATCCAGATGGAATGAAATCCGACTTCCTCAAGAAATCCCGTCAATTTTCCGTGAGGTTCACGCCGCATAAACGCCGCATAGATCCTAAGAATCAAAAAGCCTGCGCAAAAAGAACCTGCCACGTCCAGAAGACCGAGTCTCCACTCACACGCTACAATGTTCACTCTTCCAAACGCACTGGTAATGAGAAAAACTGCCAGGATAGCAGTCCAGGCTTCCCATGAAATCTTCTTTTGCAGCAAATTCCTTTTCCGCATATAGTCTCCGACCGCCAGATATCCGACCGCCAGAAGTCCCATGGGCAGACAATACGGCCATACATGAGAAATCAACGTCAGAACATATCCTGCAGCCACACAACATACCACACAGAAAACCTGCAGTCTCTGCGATTTCAGGCCCGTAATGCCGTTATATAGAACCCATCCCTCAAAAAGTGCCAGAACAAACCAGAAAATGCTCACAGACTCCACCGGTATCCCCAGGATCTCTCCGCCGCCTTCTGCGTTCAGTCCAAGCAGATAGGTGAACACCAGTTCTCCGCCGTGCTTCCAAAAGGAACGCCGCTCCACAACGGCAAGCGCCAGTTTCGTCACCAGAACTGCGGCTGCCACACGAATGTACGGGCGAAGCAAAAGTTTTCTCTGTATGGAGAAACACTTCCGGAAACTTCTTCTGAAAAATCCGAATCCGCTGATCATGAAAAAAGCCGCCATGATCCCACCGCCCACAACGCTCCCCATTCCGGAAAAAATGCCTGTCTTTTCTTCCATCCGGTACAGATTCATGGTATGTCCGAGTATGATCAGAAACATTCCCAGGCCTCTTGCCAAATTAAAATATCCCAGGCTCAATCCCTTTTTCTGCTCACCCTTCATTGGTCTCTCCTTTTCTTATCTGACGCAGGAGTCTGTATAACTTCTTTCTGGAAAAACAGACTGCCGCGATAATCAGCAGCAATACAAGATAGCGCACATTTCCCAGCCGGTACAGCGCCATAACCGCAAAAGACATCAGAAAAATCCCGGCAGATACCGCTGCCAAAAAACGTTCATCCAGAATTCCGCCGGCGATATGATGTACTCTGCAGATCCGCCTCATCAGGAGATAGTGCAGCAAAGCCAGGAGCATGTAAGAAAATAAATTCACCCATCCCGCCGCATAGTATCCAAACACCTGAATCCCCGCAAAATTCAGAACAATATTCACCGCAGAACACAAAACAGAGATCAGAGAAATCCCTCTGTTTTCTCCATAGTACATTTCCACGCTCGCGAACAGCATGTACAGGAATGAAAAAAACACACCGGCCGATACCGGCGCAATGATCCAGACTGCTTCCATATATTCTTCTGTCGCCATGATCCTTACAATATCCGGCGCCAGCAAACCTGCCAGCAGCGTAACCCCGCCGACTAATATGCATATCTGCGACGTCATACTCCTTATTTCCCGAACCTTTTTTTCTTTCAGTTTCTTATAAATCCAGGGATAGAGAGAGCCGTTGACAGAAGAAATCGCCAGCTGCACAATCGTCGCCGCCGAGTACGCAACGCCATAGACGGCTGCTTTCCCACTTCCTTCAAAGTAATTGATCAGAATCCGGTCCGACTGTCCCATCACCATCTGGGAAATATAGTAAAAAATCAAAGGAAGATTAAATCCGAGGGCGAATTTCCAGTACTCTTTCTTATAAAAAGTCTTTCCTCTGACAAGAAGAACCACCGCGGACACCATACCGAACAAACTCTGAACAATCACAAAACCGCCGATTCGGGCCTCCGCTTTGTAACTCGTATTGAGTACCGCCAGCACCGTGACGACAAGATTCAGTACTGTGCTGAGCACTGTGACGATCACCGGTTTCCGGTATTCAAAATCAAACCGCTGTCTGTTTGTCCACAGCATCAGAGCCGGCTGAAACATCAGCTGTACAAACATCAAAAGCATGAGGCGGCGGTCCAGACCCGTGACGGGATCGATCCATCGGTTTACAAGATGATAAATTCCGAACATCACCGCGGTTAAACTCATGACCAGGCCCATCACCGAAGATGTGTAACCGTCTTTATCCTCTTCATACCGGATCAGACCATTGTTCAGGCCTTCGTATGGAATTTTCAGAGAAGTAAATAATACAAAAACCTCGAACCAGGCAAAATAGACATTGCAGATTCCATATTCCTCCGTTGTCAGAAGCCGGGTAAAGACAGGAACCGTCAGGAAAGATAAGCCTCTCTGCAGAAAATTGCAGAAAGTAAACCAGACAGAATTCCTGACTGCCGGAGACATTTTATTATATTGTTTTCTCAGATGATCCATTTGCCGATTCACTTACCTTTTTTCGAACTCAGACATATCCGGAAAGATAGTCTCAAAACATTCCGACAACCGTTTTCTTACCACCTCAAAGTCAATATCCGTTTTGCTGTCATTGAGACATACCGCATGATATTTCTGCTTTTTCAGGCTTCTGCAGATCTCCTCCAGATCATCTTCCCACAGTTCAAAGTGATGTCCCCACCGGGCACTGCGGACTGCAAAATTTCCCTCACAGATCTGCCAGCACTTAAACAGCCAATGAGTCACATCCGATTTGGACCGGAAACGATGGGCTCCGCATGCTTCCAACTTTTCCCCTTCCTGTCCCCACACCCGAAAAAAGGTTTCTTTTAAATAGGAAGAAGGGAGATGGGAATCCCGAAAGCATGAAAAATACTGAAAAGGAAGCAAAAGAAAATTTCTGATCAGGCCGCTTCCATATACCGGCGCAAAAAATTTTCCCATATTTTTCCGAAGCACTTTCTTCTTATTAAAATGTCTGTTGATTAATGCAAAATTATTGATCTGCATGTGAGGCAGACAGTCTTCCGGCCCCGGAGTTGTCACGAGATCCATCACTGCCGAATCACACGGAAGACCTTTTCGAAAAAAATCCTCCGGTTTCACCGGAGCAGTCAGATACATATCATCATTGAACAGGACAAAATGTTCTCCCAGATCCGGGATCTGATGAAGCCATAGTTCAATGACATTGGAATTAAATGTAGGCAGGTATCTCTTTGGAATATATTCTTCATGTCTCACCAAACGCAATTTGGGATGCTCCCGGTTTATCCAGTTCGGTACCTGTCCATTTGTCACCAAGAATACACGGTTGACCCAGGGAGCATACCGTTCCACACCACGGAACCAGTATCTCAGCAGCCCCCATTCCCGGAAACGATTTTCATCCGTCCCATTATTGTCTTCCGGCGCTGAGAAATATTCTCTCTGCCGCTGCCATTCCGGATCGGAACCGTCCACCCACAGAATCACAAAATCAATCTTATCCATTATTTTCCCACATCCTCATGGCAAGGTTTATATATTTCGATTATTTTTTCTCCATACTTCTCAATCGTGTCAAATTCCTTTGCTTCACAGAAAGAAGCGTATCTTTCCGGCGCGTCGCTGTTCCAGATCTTCCGGATCGTCTCTGCAAGAACTGTCTTATTTCCCGCGGGAAAAAGCCATCCCGTTTTTCCCGCTTCGATCAGTTCAGGAATCCCGCCCCGTCTCGCGCCAAGCACAGGTCTCCCATTTGCAATGCTTTCCATCACGGAAAGCGGGCAATTTTCATTACATTCTGACGGACAGACGGTAAATCTCGCCCCTCTGATGGCCTGATCCAATTCGTCTTCTCCGAGAAACCCGAGATTTTTCAGATTTCTTTCACGTCCGACCAATTCCGCAAGAGGACCGCTCCCTGCAAACGCAAAAGGGATATCTTTCAGTTCCCTGCATACATCCAGAAGCATCCGAATTCCTTTTTCTTCGGAATATCTCCCAAAATAAAGGATATATCCGCCCTTCTTCTTTTTCTTTTTTTCTATGGAACGCACAAAGTTCTGAAGATATACGGTTTTGGATGCCAGATCCGGATCTGTATCCAACATTCCTTTCATAAAAAGAGAAGGACAGATCACTGCGTCCATAGTTCTGTAAATTTTCCTGGATTTCCAGTAAAATGCTTCGGCGGTTCCCAGGCAGCTTCTGAGCAGAGAACCGTGAATACATCTTGTCCTGACACAATTCATATATTTCCCGCCAAGACATTTCTCACAGGTCCGGTGGCGGAGAGGATCATACAGGTAATGGTTCGGGCATATCAGCTGCGAATCATGTGCGGTATAAATAATCCGCAGCGCCTTTTTTTGCCTGCGCCGATACTCCTGTGCCGCTACAAGGATGGACGGAGTCAGCTGATAATTGAAGTTATTAATATGAAAGATGTCTGGCTGGAACTCATCTAGAAGTATTCGGATCTTCTTTTTGGCATCTCCGGAATATATCACATTCCAGGGATTCACCATATTGGTCATTATCCCTTTTCTGTGAAAATCCACCGGAGCAGTATAAATTCCTTTTTGGTTGCCTACCAGATTGTCTGCATGATACATTCCGAAATATTCTACCTGATGCCCCTGTTCTTGCAGATATTGTCCCAGTTTAAGCATATAGATCTCTGCCCCGCCAGCCGGATAGAGAAATTTATTTGTCATTAATATTTTCAATTTGTTTTCCGCCTTACACTCTCTGATTTCCAATGACTTTTAACGGTATAATTCCAGTGTCTTATCCGTAATGGTTTCCCAGTCATATTTTTCATGGGAGAGACCTTTCATCTTTCTTCTGGTAATCTCTACAGCCTCCGGATGATCACACAAATACTGCAGATTCTGTCTCAGGTCTTCTTCATCACGTTTTTTAAACAAAACTCCATTTCCTTCCATCACTTCCATGCATTCCGGAATATCGGAACACAAACAGGCACTGCCATAACTCATGGCTTCCAGAAGACTGATCGGCATTCCTTCAATTTCCGATGGAAGACAGTAAAAATAGCAGTTGGAATATAATTCTTCCAATTCTTCTTTCTGAACAAAATCCGTAAAAAGAATTCTCGTATCCGCCTGTGCCATTCTCTGCAGCATTCTGTAAAAGTTTCGGGTATCTGATATACCGCCCGCGATTACAAGTTTCTTTTCTGTAGCAGTTTTTAAAAATGCAGAGATAAGCATTTCCAGTCCTTTTTCCGGTACAATTCTTCCCACAAAAAGAATATATCCGTCCCTTTGAAGCCCCCACTTTTTTCGTATTTTTCCTGCTTCTCTCAAAACAGGGTGGTCCATACCATTCGGTATAATAACGGTTTCCCGGTGGTATGTTTTGCAAAAATACTCCTGCATTGCTCTGCTGAGCACTATAATCCTGTCCGCAGAGCCAACAGCAATTCTTTCCCCCAGTTTCAGATAGCCCGAAGCAAAACTCCCCCACTTTCTGCGCTGCCAATCCAGGCCGTGAATTGTCACTACCGTCCGGATTCCAATCAAATGCGGAAGGAAAGACAAGACCGCAGAGCCTTCTGCATGGTAGTGAATGCAATCATATTTTTCAGGAACCGCGCGTATCGTGGCCATGATAGAGCCCAAAGCTGCTGAAACCCCCCTGATATCTGGAACTGATATTTCACAGATATGAACACCCTTAAAATTCTTATATTTCACTTTTCTCTCTGCTGCCCTCAGTCCTCTGCGGCAACAGTTATACAGCGTCACTTCATGTCCACGTGCAGCCATCCTCACGGCAAGCGCTTCTACAGCAACTTCAATCCCGCCGACTCTTGACGGCACCTCTTTTTGGCCGATCATTGCGATCTTCAATCTCTCATTACCTTTCCTTACTCGATATCTGTCATACCGTCTTGCATGATTGACATTATAGAATAAAACGCCAAAATATACAATAGCGAGCTCTCAAAACAGTGGTCAGTCGGTAATCATTCCTAACGGTCCAGACGGCAGAACCCCACAAAATCAGGACAAAAAACAGAGGCACAATTTTCATTGCACCTCCGTTTTCCGGCACACTACATTTTTTTCACTTTCCGTGTATCCCGTCAGCCGCTGATTATGCTCTTGCTTCCTGCTGTGTCTTTTTATTATAAGACTGCTGAAATCTCTTTGTCAAAAGTTCCTTTGTCAAACCAATACGGTTCGTCTTAAAGTGGAAGAACGGACGCTCATCAATCTCAATGATCTCTATCGGCTGCATATAGTCGTCCAGGCAATCCCTTACTTTTCCTTCGATATCTTTCACTGTGTAACCATCTTTCAGAACTACGTACAGATACGGGAGGAAACATCCGGTATGCTCTCCGTCTGGAACCAGTACAAAAAATTCATCATCGATGCCTTCAATATTGGCATCAGCAACAACGTTCTCCATCGGTAAAGTCGCCAAATCTCCGCCACCATAGCGAGGCGCTTTTCCTCTTGTCTGAACATAAATAACGCCGTCTTCATTCATATATCCTATATCACCAGTATGAAGCCATGTTCTTCCATCTGCATGTACCTGCAAAGCCTTCGCTGTCGCTTCTGGATTATCATATCCAAGCATCAATCCAGGACCACTGATGCAGACCTCCCCCATCTGATTATATGTAAGTTCATTCTGCGTATCCGGCTCAAAAATGCTGATCACATTATAAAGCAACGGAACACCCACATTCCCGTTGCCCATCGGATGTGGAGTCATAGGAAGAGTCACATTGGAACCTGCCTCGCTGTTTCCGTAGCCGGTTGTAAAGCGTATATTACAATTGTGGTCTTTCAAGAACTTCTGCGCTCTCAGCATCTGATTATTGTTGTAGGATTCCGAGCCTGCACCTGCCGCCGTCAGATGGGACATATCATAATCATTCGGAATACGTCCATTACGCATAACAGTCTCAATAAACATAGGGATCAACGGCCAGGAATTCGGACGGTAACGCATCATTTCAAGATCAACGTCCTCCACCGCACAATACGGATCCAGCATCAAAAGCTTATTGGATGACAACGGCATAAGTGTCATGGAAACTACTACAGCAACCAAGCACGGCGGAAGAGCCGTTACAAGCCACGTCGGACGATATCCCTCTCCGCCCGCATAGAAATTCATCTGAGCGACAACAGCAATCATCGTGTATGCCGAGTGGATCACCTGCTTGGACGGGCCAGTAGAACCGCTGGTATAAGCACGGAACAGCGGCCGGTTAATATCTGTGGGCGCATCGACCTCACCTGTATAATCTTTTCCAAGCGCCAGGAATTCATCCCAGGTCATCGTCTTGGATCCATGGGCTCTCTCTTCCGGATACTTCCTGTCAAGATTTTCTCTCACATAGTCTGGCATATTCTCACGGTTACAGGAATAACACGCATCCAGAAGAACTACTTTTTCAACGTCTGTGTCAGATAAAAATCTTCCCAATTCTGTCTGAGACATATAATCCTGTGCAATCATCGCTTTTGCACCTGAATCACTTACCGCTTCCACGTTCTCTCTCAATGTATTGTCACGGCAGAGTAATGATGCACCAATCTGCTCTGCTCCCAAAAGGATATAGAAAAACTCTGGCACAAGAGAAAGAAAAACCGGAATCTGATCACCTTTTTTAAATCCCAACGCCTTTAAAGAACGCGCCACTGCTTCTGACTGTTCAAAAACGGTCTTCCAGGAAATTTCTGTTCCATAAAATTCCATAGCCGCAACATCTTCTCCGGGACAATTTCTCTTAAGATACTCTTTAACGGTACATTGAGGAATTTGAATCTTTCTCAGTGGCTCCGGATAATATTTCATCCATGGGCGATCAACGCTTGGTTTCCCTGTCATGCTTGTATTACTCATTATTCTTTCTTCTCCTTTTTCCGTTTCTTTTTTTCCGCCTAACTTTTCGGGACCTGATTATCATATCACACAATTTTTGGAACCCCCACAGAATAATTATGAATAAAAATGAAAAAAAACATTACGTTGAGAATTTTGATGAATTCTCACTCATATCAGAGCTTATCGTTCTCCACAATACCATTCAATACATGTTCTACATTGGCGATGATCTCCATTTTGTCAGTGATCAGCTTCTCGTTGTTCTCCCAGCATAACTCAAACATTCTTTCAAATGCCTCTTTCATATCCATACGGTTGATCACAAACATATTATTGTATTCACCACTCAGGCGCAGATGTGAAACCGTATCGTTGAGAAAAATGCACTGACCGGTACAGTACTCGATATCCGAGATCAGTCTTCCAGAAACCATCCGGATTTCTATCTCTTTACGGTTTCTGCACAATTCCAAAAAATACTGTATGCACGATGTAACCTGACTCTTTGTCAGGCGAACTTTATAGTTATAAAAGTCAATGTTATTATCCACCACAAGATCATAGATCGCGGTTCGGTATATTAGAATCCTGATATATGATCCCTCTATGATCTTTTTGGTCATTCGGTGAATTTTTCTCAGTTCAGGAATATTCAAGATGCCTTCGTCAGCCTTTTCTCTCAACTCCTCAACAATCTCATTAAAAATATTTTCCGGCAGAAAATGCTCAGTAAAATGTCCGATTACCCACTTCTGTTTCAAAGCAAGCATCGCATGAACATACATGTGATTTTCAAGTATCTCCCGCATGGTAACTCTGCGGAACAGCAAATGATCTCGGTTACAAAATCCCATCAGATTGCGATACAACGCATGACAAATATCTGCATCCTCGCTGACAACCACCGAAATGCACCGGTCCTCACTCACCAGAAACCCAGACATTGCATAATCGTCTTTCACCACAAAAATACTTCTACCCGCCGCCTGAGAGCATTCATATAACCGCAAATCAATACAACTGTTTCTCTCCAGCATATTTACCAGATAGATAACATCATATACGTAGTGCAGCCGATTCGGCTGCATATTGACTAAAACAGAATAATGTACTTCCTGATACCATTTCCCCGTGGGTACATGTTTGTTTTTATCTTCGGCGATCTGCAACTGATACTCCCTCTCCATCGAGAAAATGTCCATGCACGCCACTATATCAAGGCCACTGACACGGCGCAAAACAGGATGATGCATCCTGGATATGTACTGTGAAAGCTTCAATTCCGGAAAAAAGAGCGTTTTGGGAACGATCTCCACTCCCGAACTGTCCTGAAACTCTCTGACATAAAAATATTCCGCTTCCAGATGGTCCAGAATTGCCTGCTTCAATTCTTCGCAGGTAACTACCTGATAATCTGCCTGCAATCTTTTTTGGGCGTCTTCTCCGCATCCGTTTACTACGCATTCACTGATACCCTTTAAAATCTTTTTTTCATTTTTTTCCGAGGGAATCATCTGACCGCTTGTCCACTTACTAATATAAGAAACATCATACTGCAGTTCCTGAGCAAGTGTATAGTTTTTGACATCTGCCACCGACATTAAGTGTTTCAGCAGTTTACTGAATCTGTTTTTCTCTGCCATACCGTTATTTCTCTCCTAATCGCACGTTCTTTACTTTCAGGCATTTTTCATCGACAAATTTCACTTTTTTTATTTTTTTGTCTTTCAAATTCACTTTTTGGTACTATTCATGCGAGCTTCTTCCTTGGCAGAAAAATGAAAAAAAGTGGAGCAGCCCTAAATCATGAACAATATCAACTTCAACTTTTTTTCATTATATACCAATTAGGCTTTTATGAAAAGCAATGTCATAAATTGTTCATAAAAAATGCCGTCCACATCTTTGTCCACACAAAAGCAATTTTTTGCTTCGCACTTTTCTTGAATGCTTTTATCAAAATTTCTGACAAATCAAAGACTACAGCGTCACTCTGGAAAGCAGACAGACTCTGGAAACCTCAAAACTATCCAAAAAGGTATGCCCCACACCGAACATTCAAATAACGCTTAGAAATTGAACGATTTCATTCATCTCATATAATCAATACCATGTTCCAAGCCAATGTATCATGTTCCACTAAAATTCTAGATCTTAATTCACTTTTTCATTTTTCCTGTCATTTCATCCTGATCCATGCAATAGCACTCAAAGACATAAATCAAATAGTTGTCTCCCATCGGCACGGCACTTCCTGTATTATACAGAATATCTGCAAAAACTGCACAAGAAAGGCCACAGAATATCCAGATCAAAAGAAATTTCTTATTTTATCGAATATCTGATCGACGATCTCAATTACTGTTTTTTCTCTGGTGATAATCAGCACAATCCCATAGCTTCCAAAGAACAAAACCGCCGACACCGCCAAACAGAAAAACGCATTGGACGAAAAATGAATCACCCATAAACTGCACAAACTGCCGATCACGACCGCTAGCGCAATCTTTAAATATGAGATTTTTCTCAGAACAAGGAGAATCTGCTCCCGCATAGCAGCCACCTGTACACAAAGCACAGCAAACTCCGCCAATACAGTGCCTATTGCAGCACCTGCAGCACCCATCCGGGGGATCAGGAGAGAATTTACGATAATATTTACAATAGCTCCCGCAATTTCAGAACACAATACCTGCTTTTCTCTACCTAAAGGCACAAGCATCTGTAGTCCAATAATATTGGTAATTCCGATAAAGATTAATGTCGGCATGATCAGCTGCATTGGAAACACAGCGTTCTCGAACGCACTTCCCGAAAGAAGAGCAATGGACGGTTTCGCAAATAGAATAAAATAAATGCACATCGGAACCGAGATCAGAAACACAAAGTTAAGCGCCTTTTTAGCGATCTGCCGGAATTTCTCCTTTTCTCCCACCTCAATATAATAGGAAACCCTCGGCAGTAATACAGTCCCTAATGATGTGACAAAACTAACAAGAATATTTTTAATTTTGACAGCAGCATCGTAATATCCATTCTCCGTCGTCCCCCGCATGAAGCCAAGCATTACATTGTCCATATTCGTATATACTGTTGTAGCAATGGACATGGCAAAGAAGATAGAGATTGGTTTCAGATGCTGTCGGAAATTGTACCCTCCCACCGGATGCAAATAAATATACTTTCTGAGATTCAGAAAATTTAAAACATTGGACCCTGCGGCTGCAAAGATGGTAATTCCGCCGTAAATAACATAATCCTCTTTTTCATGGATCAAAAGAAACATTGCAATCAACGCAATAAATTTAAAGACAATCGAACGTATTGTGATATAGCTGTACTGTTCCAGACCTTTATACAGCCATTCCACACCGATCGTATTAAAAAGTATCAAGCTTCCCATAACGATATACAGTAGTTTCTCCTGGCGAAACTGCGGAATCCAATACAGAGAACATCCAAACGCAAGATAGACGAAGAGACAGGTAATCATATTAATCAAAAGAATCTCCTGTACTGTCCTTGATAACTTTTCCTTGTCGTCGCGCACCTTTGCGCATGCCCGGATTCCATACGTAGGAACCCCCAGCTGTGCAAACATCGAAAAGTATGTGATCACAGAGTTTGCAAAAGATACCGTTCCGATCCCAGACGGCTGCAGGATTCTGGACACATAAGGATATGTAACGATCGGAAAGATCATTGCAGACGCTGTCAGAATGCTATTCATAATAAAATTAAATTTTACAGATCTAACCTTATTTTTCATTATACTGTTTCCTTTTTCTCTGCCACAGAATCACTGCTTGTTTCAAGGTGCGACATGTATCTTTTACTTTCCAGAATACAACGGATTCTTCACCGTCCTTATAAAAATATGCACCGATCAGCAGCAAAAACGGATTGTACCACGCCATATACAGCTGCGGATCCGATATACTGTGCGCCGCCAGGAAGAAGCCGCAGATCAGCAACATGGCATCCTTCTCCTTCAATGCTCTCCCCATCATATAAGTAAATCCTGCACATAACAATGCCAAAATAACTATACCATAGTTGATCGCCACATTCATGTAGGCGCAATCTACATACATATACGGATCCGGTCCGTCAAACTCCGTGTTCCACGTAAGCATCTGCCCAAGGATCGAAATTCCATACTGATCATACGCCTGCTGCCCCAGCGATAAACGATTCGTCATTATACTATTGATTTTCGGGAAAATCCAGCTTTCCCAACGGAATGCCAGAATGGCCTCGATAGAAATAAATCCAAAAATAAAGAATACATAATGCAGAAATTTTCGAATCTTCGCACACTCCATCCATTTAGAGGAAATCCTCTCCGTAAAAAACACAGCCCCCAGCACCAGAAATACCATAGCAAAAATCGTTTTCGTGTTTGTCGTAAGATAAAAGAATATGTTGATCAAAATGATCGCCACATACGGAAAGACTTTCATCTTTCCTTTCTTTATATAGAGATACATGAGAACCATATGGAAAAAGTAATTCGCAGACAGTGTTGTGTAGTTATATCCCAGATAGTATCTCGGTGAACTATCCATTCTCAAGATCGTCTCGTTGGGCAGTATCCCATTGAGATAGCTCAGAAGAATGAAGATCATCAGCACACATTCAACAGCAAACGACAATTTGATTAAATCTTTCCATTTCTGATTTCCGGCAGCAATCATAAACAGGATCGTAAAAATGATACGGAACAATCCCGTATTCACAGCAGAAATCAGAACGCAGACTCCGCATAAAAGGAGCATTGGCAGCTTACTTACAGTAAATTTGTTTCTTAGCAGATGAATTCCGATCAGCACCAGACAGATCATATTTGTCATTTCAAAGATACTCGGAAAATAAGCGAATGATTCATATGCGGAATCAACTAAAATATTCATGCCAAACCAAATTGTATACGAAAAGTAAAATAAAAAGTTTCCTCTCCCAATATCAATATCCCACAATTTTTCCTTTTTTACGCTCAATTCTCTCACAGTCTCATTCATATTTTTCTCCTGTCACGTAATCGTATTGCTTTTTTATAAAATATTCCATCTTTCTTCTTATATTTTTTCACCCTGGGAGGCCTTGAATACATCAATGGTGCCATTAAAAACAGTAACGTATTCGCCTGCAATTCTATTAGTCTTGGCTCAATAAAACAGTACGCTAAAACCACAAAATATAAAAAGCATTTATCATAATGTCTTTTCTTTCGCAGGTCCTTTCCGACCAGAACCAGCAAAACCATAATTCCGACAAATACGACAATTCCATAATTAAGTATAATAGAAGCATAGGAGCAGTCTATAAAATTATAAATCCCTTCAAAAGAATTCGCATCAGGGTTCCCGCCAAAGCCTATCCATTCAATATTGTTGCCAAACCAATGAATCCCGTATTTTTTTACTGCATCTACTACCAATTGAATTCTGCTGGTAAGCAAGGTATTGATAATTTGTGTAGGCCGATACTGTATCGTGGAACACAGCACCACTAATATAAGCACCAGATACACTGCAAAATAATCATATATATTCGAAAGAACAGAATGTATTCTTTTATATGATTGAATTTTTTTTATAAAGATACTATCCGCATGCAAAATATGTTTTTTTTCATTTATGACTTCGATAAGAATAATAAGCGATACAGCGAGAAATCCGGTTCTCACATCTGTCAGAAGGAATAACAAAAAGTTTATTAATTCTAATAAAAAAGCCTCCTTCAGTTCGATCCTTTTCTTTTGAGACCAAAATTTTAAGATGATGATAAAAAAGAAATAATTAAACGCTACACTTGGATAAATATATCCTAACGCATGCCGAATATAATTCCCACCTCTTTCAAAGAGTAAATCCGGAAGCAAACCAACGGAAGAGCAAAATACAACAAATATGCTCAATGCCACCTGAACATAGAATGTATATTGAAAAATTTTATTTTCGCTGATTCCCTTAGATGCCAGAAGAAAAGCAAAAACAAAAAGTAATGATCTTTCATCCGCTATCATAGAAACTACAAACAGCAGACCAAAAATAACAAAATACTTTACTGCGCATAAAACACTATCATAATCCCACTTAAAAAACTGTTGGCCTTCTTTTCTATCTTTAAGATACTGTTCCAGTAAATCTAAAACAATTTTTATACCTGCTCCCGCAAAAGATATGTAACGGAGCATAACAAACACTCGAAACAAATTGCTGTTATAATTATACATGGTTGTCTGAAAAACTGTAGCGATCAGATACATAAAATACGAGCACCAAAAAATCAGCACTCTAAATGACATTAATCTATACATGTTTTCTCCTTCCAGTGACACCATAAATCTCTGATATACTTTCAATTTTCTCACAACGTTATGAATATCTGGCAAAAATATACCTGTTTTTATAGCGTCGCAAGAAAATTCTTATTCTCTCGTCAATTCTCATCTCTGTATTCACAGTTCTCAATTCCTTCACGTTTAACTTCTTATACATTACCCACACATTCAAAAGCCGTTCCGACATAAAGCCAAAGATCCTCTTCTGATAGTCGGTATAATCCTTATCGTCCACCTGTGTTTCCAACTGAAATAGAATCCCAAACAGCCACTCACAGTACTCATCGAACAGTTCCTTTCTGCAGATCATCATATTGTATAACCAGGAACGATTCTGACTAAAGTATTCACGAAACGCCGGCATACAATCCGGATAGGTTTCCTTTATAATCTTCTCGACACGTCTCAGATCTTTTTCCAGACCAGACACCATGTAGTATTCTTCCCATGCAGTCTCCTTCAACCATTCTCGCTTTGGCAGAATGATATCATAGCTCTGCAAAATCTCCCCGATTTCCGCTCCATCCAGAAAGTATGCAGGATTCAACGAAAACTTTGCCGTGGAAAAATATCTTCTGTAATGAACCAATCCCGTAACATCACTTTTTTTATCATTTTTCCAAATCCAATACAGACCTGTCAGTTCACAGTAATTTGGATTTTTATGCGAAATATTATCTCCAGAATCATCCCGAAGATATCCAAAGCTTTCCTTGCCTTCGGCTCCTACCTGCAGAACAGAATAATTCTTCAGAGAAAACTGTTTCATTTTTTTATGTGTCGCTATATATATATTTACATCCATATCACTTTCATCCTAATCTATCTGCTTTAATGTTACAATCATATTTGAGAACACTGGTATTCTAACCATTTGCATTCCCGTTCATGGAAAGATAATAATTTTCAAGTTGTCTCGCTGCAGCCTTAATCTCGTAACCCTGTTCTTTTATCTCCTGCGTAGTATTCCGCCGTACGAACATCGTCTGATTTTTCAATATGCACTCCGCCCACTGTTCCGCCGGATCCTTAAGACTCAGATAAAAAGCCAGATCTTTAACAGGAAGCTCTCTTGCAATATTATCCGACAAGTAGACGGGAAGTCCCGTCGCCTGCGCCTCCACTCCGACAACCGGAAGCCCTTCAAAAAACGAGGGCATCAGAAACAGATCCATCATATTCAGCAGTTCTGGAATATCGCTGCGTAATCCTAAAAAGTGTACAGAATTCTGAATTCTCAATTTTCCAGCTAATTGTTCACATTCTTGCCTTAATTCTCCCTCACCAATCAAAAACAGGTCACTTTCGGGATTCTTTCTGTGTAATTGTTGAAACACTTCCAGAATAAATTTATGGTTTTTCTGTACTTCAAATCTTCCGACATGACCGATAACCAATCTGTCTTCTACAGAAAACTGCTTTCGATACTTTTCTCTTGCCTCCGGAAGATAGCAGAATCTTTCTGTATCTATCGCATTTTTTATGACTTTATATCTCTTTTTTCTGATAATCCGTGCGGGAAACTTCCATTTCGCTGCCAAATGGGAACACGCAAAATAATCCGTGGGATATTTCATCAGATATGGTACGGACAAAATTTTAATGACATGATATTTGAGATCAGCAAATCCGCCGCAATGAGAATGCACAATAATATTTTTCACACCCATATCATGCGCAATTTTGGAGCCTTCCATCAGCGCATAGGTGCTCCCGGAATGAAAATGTACAGTGTCATAATGATGATTCGTCAGAAAATCAGACACACACTTTTTAAAAACCTGATTATTTTTTTCTCCGAATACATGATCATAATGATAAATGTGCCCGCCTAACCGTTCGACTTCCTCTTTTAACTTCCTATTGTCACAGGTAAACGGAGTCAGAAAGTCAAACTGAACTTTTTTGCGATCTACATTTCTGTACATATTCATGATGAAACTTTCCTGACCGCCATTTGCAATCGGCTCACGGAAAATCTCCAATACTCGTATTTCCGACATTTTCTTTCTAGTTCCTCTCTATATACTCTACTGACGGCCGAAATTTCAAACCTTCGACAGATGCACCTATAATAATCTTGATTTTTTTCCATTTATAACCATCGGATTTCAGAATCACTCTTGCGATATGAAATGCTATCTTGCTGATCTGATACAGTTTTCGGCTAAAATTTTCTTTTCTTGCTATATATACCTCATTTCGATATGCGTACCGGTAACGATCCATTCTGGAAACATCGTCCGTGGCAATATTCGACCCCTCATTATTTGCCGTCTTGTGCAGAACTACACTCTCCGGAACATAATAGCATGTATATTTTTCAGATATTCTGCGCGTATATTCCACATCATCCCCCCAAATAAAGAACTCTTTAATCGGAAGACCTATTTGAAAAACAACACGTGACGGCAAAAATAAAGACACAAAAGTAGCCTGACGACATTTCGTGAATTTTTTTCCATTCACTACTTCAGAACCCATAAACTTCTGCTCATTCATCCGGCATACATTTCCATCTTTCCAAACCGCCTTGCTGGACAGAAAACCAAAATTTCCTTTTGTATCCTTCCCTGCCTGTACCAACGTCAAAAGCGCATCCTTTTCAGGTATTGTATCATCGTCCATGAGCCAAATATAATCATACTTTCTGCTGACCGCCTCTCTGACAGCCACGTGAAACCCGCCGGCTCCTCCAAGATTAGCTCCTGTGTTGATATACTGTATCTTTCCCTGACAAATCAACTCTTCAAGCTCCTGTCTCGTACCGTCCGTACTAGCGTTATCTACAATCAAAATGTCCACCGGATATGTCTGTTCCAGCACCGCGCCGACACACTCAGACAGTAATTCTTTTCGGTTATAAGTAACCACAACCGCTGCAATCCGGAGTTCTTCTGTCATCTCATTTTCCCTACTTTCTAAAAACTTGTATCATATTTTTTGCCGGAAAATTTGGCTTTCAAAAAAGAGAACACTTTATTCCTCCAGTTGATCTTCTCCATATTAATCACCGACACCTCTTGATAAACATAACCTTTTTTTTCTATCCATACATCCATCAGAAGCTCACTGACTCTGCCGAACAGCCGCGCCTGAAACGGATCATAGTTTTTATAATCTACTTTCCTCTCCAATTCTCCAAGAATATCAAAAAGCCAGCGACAATATTCGTCACACTTTTCCCTGGACATAATGAACATATTAAACATATGTCCATAAGTACGCTTCATGACAAGATCAAAAGACGATACGTATTCCGGATACTTTTTTTCCAGAATTTCTCTGGTACAATCCAGGTGTTCCGCATAATGGGTGTGAGCATAGTGGGTATACAAACTTTCTATATAATATTTTCTCTTTTTCGGTAATATAATATCATTGTCCTTCAGAATCTCCTGCATTTCCTCTTCCAACAATATACGGGTAAATCTGTCCCCTGGACAGCCCTTCTGTTTCCCAGCAAAGTATCTACGATACTGTACCAATCCCATATAATCGGAATCTACATTTTTCCACATCCAATATAATCCTGTCAACTCACAATAGTAAGGATTTTTCCATGAAATACTCTCTCCTGTATCATCCCCTGCAAAGCCGATATCTCTGCCTAGCTGTCTTCCCACATGCAAAGGCAGATAACATTTCTCATGTGGCATTCTGTATTTTTTGTGCGTAGCAACGATCACAGTAATCTTCATTACTTAATTTTCTCCCACATATTCATCGCAGACTCAATCACTTTATCCATATCATAATACTTATATTCTCCGAGACGACCGCCAAAAATCACATCTTTCTCTTCCCCTGCCTTTTCTGCATATTTCTGATAAAGCACCTGATTTTTTTCATCATTCACAGGATAATAAGGCTCCATACCCTCATTCCAATCTCTAGAGTACTCTTTAGAAATCACCGTCTTAGGCTGCGTCCCAAATTCAAAATGTTTGTGCTCTATCACACGAGTGTACGGTGTCTCTCGATCTGTATAATTGACGACGGCAACTCCCTGATAATTTTCTGTGTCCAGAACTTCCGTCTCAAAGCTTACAGTCCGGTATTCCAGCTTTCCGAAGCAAAAGTCATAGTAAGCATCAATGGCGCCAGTATAAATTGTTTTATCTCCCATCGCCATATATTTTTCACGATTTTCCAGAAAGTCTATCCCTGTCCAAATCTCCGCCCCTTCAAAAAGTTTTTCGATCAATACATTATATCCGCCGATGGGAATTCCCTGATACAGATCGTTGAAATAATTATTATCATAAGTGAAACGTACCGGAAGCCTTTTAATAATGAAGCTGGGCAGATCTTTGCAGTCTCTTCCCCACTGCTTTTCCGTATATCCTTTCACCAATTTCTGATAAATATCGGTTCCAACCAACTTGATTGCCTGTTCCTCCAGGTTGCGCGCCTCTCCTGATACACTGGCTCTCTGCTCGTCAATCTTCGCTTTTGCTTCGTCAGGAGTATGAACCCCCCATATCTTGCTGAATGTATTCATGTTGAAAGGCAAGTTATAAATTTCGCCCTTATAATTGGCAATCGGCGAGTTTGTATAACGATTGAATTCTACCAGGGAATTCACAAAATCCCATACCTTTTTATTGCTGGTATGAAAGATATGCGCGCCATATTTATGTACATGGATTCCTTCCATATCTTCACAATACACATTTCCGCCTATGTGATTTCTCTTTTCAATCACCAAACATTTTTTTCCTCCCTGACGCGCGAAATAATTCATTACACCGGAATACAGACCGCTTCCCACAAGTACATAATCGTAATGTTCCATCCTCTTCTCTCCTATTTTTCTCCAACTCTTTTAAAATAACAACGCTTCATACTGAGGCGGCGTTTATGACACGCTTCATACTACAGAAATTCATCCACAGTAGGCGGTCTCGTGACCACTCCCGTAATCGCCAGTCCCACCAACGCGCCTAATATATCTGTAATCCCCATTTCTTCAAACTCTTTCATGTAACTTCCAGGGAATTCTCCGTTGAATAAGAGATATTGATATACGCAACGTCAACAACTTCTTTTCGGGCATGTTCAAACAAATCTTCCAATGTCGCAACGACAGAAAAACCGCCAACGATCTCGCCTCTGCAATCCTCATCCAGAATCGCAATACACACTGCATACGGGCAAAATTCCTCGGACTCTTTTAACTGACTCAGCACCTTCTGCACACGGTCACTCGTCGTAACCAGATACATATGCTGCTTCCCGCCCAATGCATACTGTCTTTTCAGAATCTACTTAGCCGCCAAATGACCTGCATACATTAATATTACACAAAACAGTAAGCAGCCATACATCTCTTGACAGAAAATCCATTTGTCGCATGAGAAAAAATAACGGCCAGCACGGCAGATACAAAGATATTGATTTTCATGACATAAACAATTTCTTCACATTTGTCACGCTGTATCAAATACTGATTCATATTAAAAAATATGAATACACAAAAATAGGCCAAAAAAAACCAGTCATAAATTCCCAATCGCATCATTGATTGAAAGATTCCTTGAATTTGGTCTGAATTTCAGCCTAAAAAACCCGCAAACAGATAACTAACCACAAGACACACCGTATCAATAATCATCAAAAGCAAATTCTGAAATTTCTGTCTTTGTTGATACATTGCAGAAACTCTCCTGATTTCTAGATTTTTACATTATACTTGAAGATTATTTTAGCATATCCAAAATTAAACCGCAATATATTATGCGTTAGAAACCACACTAAACGCATGAACGGTTTTCCCTCCCAAAGATTACATTCTTTTTTAATGACAAAGTTTCTTTGTGTACACCCATTCTTACGTAAACTGTGGTACAATTCTTTAGGAAAGTATCAGATTCAGAGCGAGAAAAAGAGCAGCCCTGAGTAAAAACGGACTGCTCTGAATGTGATTCTTTCCAATTGTACCAATTCGCGGACGGTCAGCCACAGAACTATGGGATTTGT
>DWYB01000055.1 GCA_019118885.1 Candidatus Mediterraneibacter surreyensis
TAGCCAACTGAGCTATTCCGCCATATTAGGTTTTATATGGGGCCTATAGGGCTCGAACCTATGACCCTCTGCTTGTAAGGCAGATGCTCTCCCAGCTGAGCTAAGACCCCATATTTCTGCGGGTTTCGGAGCTCTCTTCCGCAACCCGCTTTGCTATTATACTATTATCATCCAACAAATGTCAACACTTTTTTTCATTTATTTTGAAGATTTTTTACCCTCCTCGCAGACACGCTGAAAATCAGCATACATGCTCCTATTTAAAGTATTTAACACCGGACTCAAATATCTTCAAATCCTGCTCTCCATAGATATTGATTGCAACCGAAGTATCGCGTCGTTCAGAATGTGCCATCTTTCCGAGAATACGTCCGTCAGGACTGGTGATTCCCTCGATCGCACAGTATGAACCATTGACATTCCACTCTTCATTCATGCTGATATTTCCTTCAGGATCGCAATACTGTGTCGCCACCTGCCCATTTTCAAACAGTCTGTTTATCCACTCCTCGCTGGCAACGAAGCGTCCTTCTCCATGTGATGCCGGATTTGTATAAACTCCGCCAAGTTCCGCTCCTGCAAGCCATGGAGACTTATTGGTCACAACTTTCGTATATACCATCTTGGAAATATGGCGTCCGATCGTATTGTATGTCAGTGTCGGAGAATCATCCGTCTGTCCAACAATCCTTCCGTACGGAACCAGGCCAAGCTTGATAAGAGCCTGGAAACCATTACAGATACCAAGCGCCAGGCCGTCGCGCTCATTTAAAAGCCTCTCTACTGCTTCTTTGATCTTCGCATTCTGGAAAGCGGTCGCAAAGAATTTGGCAGAGCCATCCGGCTCATCTCCTGCACTGAATCCGCCCGGGAACATGATCATCTGAGCCTGTCCGATTGCTTTTTCAAACTCAGCCACAGATGACCGGATATCCTCTGCGTCCAGATTACGGAATACTTTGGTCACAACTTTTGCGCCTGCCCGCTCAAAAGCGCGAGTACTGTCATACTCACAGTTCGTACCCGGAAATACCGGTATGAAAACAGTGGGCTGACCAATCTTATGACTGCAGATATGGATATCGGAAGTATTGTACAGTTTTTCTTCTACTGGCCTGTCCGAACTTTCCTCAGATTTTGTGGCGAATACTTTCTCAAGAGTACCTGTCCATGCGTCTAATGCCTCATCGATACTAATCTGAGCATTTCCATACTCAAAGCAATTCTTATCTGTTACCTCTCCGATTACAGTGTATGTGATCTGGAGATTACCGACCTGTCCATCCTTCACCTCAGCAATAAAATCGCCAAATGCAGGAGCAAACATATCCCGCGGATCCATATTATGTTCGATCTTGACGCCCATATGGTTACCGAATGCCATTTTGCTGACTGCAGCAATCACTCCATGACGGTCAAGTGCATAGGCAGACACAATCTTTCCAGACCTGATATCCTCCTGCAGTTTTCCGTACTGTTCCATAACCTTGTCGTAAATAGGAAGATCATACTCATCTTTCTCAATTCTAAGCCATACAAGTTTATTTCCGGCTTTCTTAAGTTCCGGTGTGATGATATCTTTATCAAGCGCCATATCAACAGCAAAAGATACAAGAGTAGGCGGCACATCAATATCCTGGAACGTTCCGGACATACTGTCCTTTCCTCCGATCGAAGGAAGACCGAAGCCAATCTGAGCCGCATAAGCTCCTAGCAATGCTGCAAAAGGCTGACTCCACCGTTTCGGATCCTCGGACATACGGCGGAAGTACTCCTGGAATGTGAATCGTATCTTCCTGTAATCTCCGCCTGCAGCCACAATCTTCGCTATCGATTCCGTCACAGCATAGACTGCTCCATGATACGGGCTCCAGCTGGAAAGATACGGATCAAATCCATAACTCATCATAGAAACACTGTCCGTCTTTCCTGTCTGAACCGGAACTTTAGCTACCATCGCCTGAGTCTCGGTAAGCTGATATTTTCCTCCATGCGGCATGAACACTGAACCTGCACCGATAGATCCATCGAACATTTCAACGAGACCTTTCTGCGAGCATACATTGAGATCTCCCAGCGTATTCAGCCATGCTTCTCTCACATCACTGATGTCATTTCTTCTAAAGAGACTTCCTTCCTGCTCCGGCATCTCAACTTCTACATTTGTTTCCTGATGCGCTCCATTTGTGTCCAGAAAAGCACGGGAAAGATTTACGATCTCTTTGCCTCTCCAGATAAGGACAAGCCTCGGTTCTTCAGTTACAACCGCGACTTTTGTCGCTTCCAGGTTCTCCTCTTTCGCATAAGACATAAATTCATCTACATCTTTCGGATCTACCACTACGGCCATACGCTCCTGCGACTCGGAGATTGCGATTTCCGTTCCATCCAGACCTGCGTATTTCTTCGGAACTTTGTCCAATTCTACTCTAAGCCCGTCTGCAAGCTCTCCAATAGCTACAGAAACTCCGCCCGCGCCGAAATCATTGCATTTCTTGATCAGGCGGCTGACTTCCTCCCGGCGGAACAGCCTCTGGATCTTACGCTCTGTAGGCGGATTTCCTTTCTGGACTTCCGCCCCGCAGGTCTCTATAGATTCTTCTGTATGAACTTTAGAAGACCCTGTGGCTCCGCCACATCCGTCACGTCCCGTGCGGCCGCCGAGCAGAATGATAATATCTCCCGGATCCGAATTTTCACGGATAACAGCACGTCTGGGAGCCGCGCCGAGTACAGCTCCGATCTCCATACGTTTTGCCACATAATCCGGATGATAGATCTCTTTTACAAGTCCGGTTGCCAGACCGATCTGGTTTCCATAAGAACTGTAGCCGTGAGCCGCCTCGCGCACCAGCTTCTTCTGCGGAAGCTTTCCTTTCAATGTATCTTTCACAGATACGGTAGGATCGGCTGCGCCGGTTACGCGCATTGCCTGATATACATAGGTTCTCCCTGAAAGGGGATCACGGATTGCACCGCCCAGACATGTCGCGGCTCCACCAAAAGGTTCGATTTCCGTCGGATGGTTGTGCGTCTCATTCTTGAAGTTAATGAGCCACTCTTCTTCCACCCCGTCTACCTTGATCGGCACTACAATGCTGCATGCATTTATCTCATCCGACTCTTCCTGATCCGCAAGCTTTCCTTCTCGTTTCAGTCTTCTCATAGCCATAAGCGCAAGATCCATCAGGCAGACGAACTTGTCTTCTCTGCCGGCAAAAATCTCACTGTGATCTTTCAGGTATTCTCTATACGTATCCTCGATTGGTTTTCTGTAATATCCGTCGTCAAACTGTACGTCCTTTAACTCGGTGGAGAAAGTTGTATGGCGGCAGTGATCCGACCAGTACGTATCCAGAACACGGATTTCTGTCATAGTAGGATCCCTGTGTTCCTCACCTTTATAATAATTCTGTATATGAAGAAAATCCTTAAATGTCATAGCAAGGCCAAGAGAGTCATACAGTCTCTTCAGTTCATCCTCCGGCATATCTTTAAACCCGTCAAAAACAAGGATATCTGCCGGCTCATCATATGATGTGACAAGCGTCTCCGGCTTCTCCTCTGAAGCCTCCCTGGAATCTACCGGATTGATGCAGTGATTGCGGATCGCCTCGAATTCCTCGTCTGAGACAGCACCTTCAATCACATAGGTAGTGGCCGTACGGATTACCGGATTTTCATCCTCTTTGATAAAACGTATGCACTGCTCTGCCGAATCCGCTCTCTGGTCAAACTGCCCCGGAAGAAATTCAACGGAAAAGCTGCGTTCTCCCTCTGATATCGGGTATTTCTCTCTGTAAAGGATGTCCACCGGAGGCTCCGCAAATACTCCGCTGCAAGCCTTCTCAAATGTATCTTCAGATATATTCTCTACATCATACCGAATCAGTACGCGTACTCCCGTCACATCCATGATTCCCAGATAACGCCTGATCTCATGACGCAGCTCTTTTGCCGCAACGGCATAATCTGATTTCTTTTCTACAAACACACGTCTTACACTGCCCATATAAAATCTCCTTTGCATGATTATTCGTGCCTCGCGCACCCATAATAATATCTCTTAGTATCGTACCACACTTCGCTTCATTAGTATAATTAATATAATTAAAATTAGTTATAAGTCATGCTAATTTCTTTTTCTTTCCCAGCATTTTCGGTATAAAACTCAGCACAAGCAAAACCACAAGTCCGAACACAAATATAGCGCCAATCCGCATTACCATATCGTAAAACAACCCTTCCGGAAGCATACGGATCATATAATCTTCAGCCGGATCAAAGATCCACAGGTCGTTATCGAAAAATATATGATGAAACTGCACGAATACAGCATTAAAATTAATCACTGCGGCGCCCCCGATCAGAAGAACGATTGCCCCGGTCGCTCCCAGTGTAATCCAGTATGATCGGGGTATGATCTTTTTAACATCTGCATGGGTGATAATCAGGAACAGAAGACACAGAACAGCCGTAACGCATGCTCCGATCCTGATATTTAGTCCGCCGATAAACAGATCCCGCACTTCACTCATATGGAACCTATCCTGTTCATTAAAGAAGTCCTGTTCCTTGCCCTCCACTGTTGTCACCACAGAAAGAGTATCCCCCTCTCCTCGCAGATAATCCATCATTTCATGAGTTACATACATTACGTCATCCATCGTCATGTCTAGATCAGAAAGAACGTGATATTTTTCATATTCCTGCCGGTATACGTCAAAATCCGAATACATAGCTATCTCAAAACTTGTGATCAACAGCGCAGCTATAATCGAAAACCCCAGGATTATTCCCGCACACCAATGTAATTTTTTCATCTTGTCTCAATCCTTTCAGTGTATTATTGTAATTCTCTTTTTTATAGCTTATAATAAAATCATCATTTATTAGGAGGTCTTATAATGATCGATATTAATTATGAACTATATAAAGTATTCTATCATGTGGCGTCAACTCTGAATTTTTCCGAGGCCTCCAAGCAGCTGTTCATCTCCCAGTCTGCTGTAAGCCAGTCCATCAAAACACTGGAACGCAAGCTGGATCAGACACTTTTCATACGAAGCACTAAAAAAGTGCAGCTCACACCGGAAGGTGAAATTCTCATGCGGCATATTGAGCCTGCCATGAATCTGATCCAGAAGGGGGAAGCCCAACTCATTGATGCCGCGTCTACGGGCGGTCAGATCCGTATAGGTGCCAGCGATACAATCTGCCGTTACTTTCTGATTCCTTACCTTGAGCGTTTTCACAAGGCATTTCCCGGGGCACATATCAAAGTAGTCAATCAGACATCTATGAAATGCGCAGAACTGCTGAGAAACGGACAGGTAGATCTGATTGTGGTGAACTACCCTAACGCCCATCTTGGCTCTGCTGCTTCTGTCCTCAGAATCAAACAGTTTCATGACGTATTTATTGCAGGAAGTCCGTTTCAGGAATTAAAAAACCGGACTGTTACTTTCTCGGAGCTTCTGCATTACCCTATTCTCATGCTGGATAAAAACAGTACGACCAATGAATTCCTCCATCAGGTATTCCAGCAGCATCAGCTGGATCTCGTTCCGGAAATCGAACTCACAAGCAACGATCTGCTGATAGACCTGGCACGCATCGGTCTTGGTATCGCCTTTGTTCCGGACTACTGCGTCAAAGAACAATCAGACGATCTGTTTCTTCTGAAGACAAAAGAAGAGCTTCCGTTCCGCGAACTGGCCGTCGCATACAATGACCAGATCCCGTTATCGAGGGCCTCACTGGAGTTTCTGAGCTATTTCCAGAATGACGTCAAATAATCTTCCATCGTAGTTGCAGTACAGATCCGGCAATTTTCCCACTCTCTCGGGAAACTGTCTCTGTACTGTCTTTGGGAAAAACGTTCATCCAACAGAAATATAATTCCCCTGTCTGTTTCCGTACGGATCACACGCCCGGCGGACTGGAGCACCTTATTGATTCCCGGATAAAGATAGGCGTAATCAAAACCTCTCATTCCCCGCGCGTCAAAATACCCTTTGAGTATCTCCCGTTCATTGCACACTTGAGGAAGACCCGTTCCCACAATGATTGCGCCGATCAGCCGGTCAGCCGTCAGATCAATCCCCTCTGAAAATACTCCTCCCATGACACAAAAACCGACAAGACTGTTTTCCCTTTCATGTTCAAATTCTTCAAGGAACTGTTCTCTTTCATGTTCCCCCATATTCTGGGACTGCAAAATCACATCGACGCCTTCCATTTTTTCGATAAACTGATCATAAACTTCTGCCATAAATCGGTACGATGGAAAAAAAGCCATGTAATTCCCCTTTTTATATTTTGCGATTTTCTCGATATAAGCCGCATACTTTCCATACATATCCCGGCCTCTCATCGTATAACGGGTACTCACATCCCTTGCCTGTAAAAGCAGCATATTCTCTTTTGGAAAAGGAGACTGGGCATAAATCGCATAATCATCTTTCTCCACGGAAAGCAGTCTCTTATAGTAATGGATAGGGAGAAGAGTTGCAGAAAAAAATATAGTGCCGCTCCCGTAGTCCAGGTAATTTTGAAGATTTTCCGCCGGGTTTACACAAAACAGTTTTATTTTAAACCTGCCATCCTCCTCGAGTTCACTGTATATCACATAATTCTCATCAAGTATATCGTGAATACTTATAAATGATCTCACATGGAAATATAGTCCAAGCACACTTTCTCTTATCTCTTCATCCGAAAGATCCTCCAGGAAACGTTCCATTTCCGTCAGAAGATTCATCAGTTTCAGCGCGATATGAGAAACACTGTTCAGGATCTGGTAACTCTCGCACTCCCGCTTTAATTCCAGAAACAGTTTATTTGCCTCGCCCAGACGGCGAGCCAGTTTTCCGTCCAGATGCTTCACTTGCTTTCTCAAATCCAGGAACTCTTCTTTGTACAGTGATGCGCTGTACATCTCTCTCCCCCGCTCTACCAGATTATGCGCCTCGTCGATCAGGAAAATGTAGTTTCCACTGATTCCCTCCGAAAAAAAACGTTTCAGATGTGCATTCGGATCAAACACGTAATTATAATCGCAGATCACAGCATCAACCCATGTAGAAATATCAAGCGAAAGCTCAAATGGACAGACTTTAAACTTCTCTGCCTGTTTCTCGATCGCTGATCGGTCTATATCATTACCGCTCATTAATATATCGTAAACCGCATCATTCACACGATCGAAATGGCCCTTTGCATAAGGGCAGACTTCCGGATTGCAGACCGTCTCCTCGCAGAAACAGATCTTTTCCTTTGCAGTGAGCGTGATCACTTTCATGCGCAGTCCTTGGTCTTTCATCGTACGAAACGCCTGTTCTGCAACCGTTCTCGTAATTGTTTTTGCCGTCAGGTAAAAAATCTTATCTCCCAGTCCCTCTCCCATTGCTTTTACCGCCGGAAATACTGTGGAGATTGTCTTTCCTACACCGGTAGGTGCCTGGATAAACAGTTTTTTCCCTCGCAGTATAGTGCGGTAGACCGCCGCTGCCACATCCCGCTGTCCCGGTCTGTACGCAAATGGGAATTCTGTCGTCTTTATCGACTCATTTCTTGTTCTTTCCCATTCGATCTGGAATCTTGCCCACTTATCATACTGATGAATAAGATCAGCAAACCATTGCTTCAGCTCCTCCTCTGTGTATTCCAGATAAAACCTTTTTATCTCCTCCGTATCAAGATGACAATAGGTCATCTGAATTCCGATATGCTCCAGGCCACTTTGCGCTGCATAGATATATGCATAGCATTTTGCCTGAGCCAGATGCACTTTCACCGGCTCCGTGACATGTTCCAAATCGCGGAGCACACCCTTGATTTCATCAATGACCGCTTCACTTTTGCCATCTTCTTCATGTATGATAACTCCATCAGCCCGTCCTTCTACCTGCAATCTGAATCCGTCGCACAAAACTACAGTTTTCAGGGCAACTTCCGCATGGTAGTCTGAGCCCATACTCCTCTGAATTTTTCGATGAAGGCGGCCGCCCATCAACATTGCTTCCTTATCCATACCACCCGAAGTTCTGTTATCTATATCCCCGCCTCTCATAATGAATTCCACAAGATTTCTTACCGAGACACGTATGATCTTTTCTTCTTCTGTTTCCACTTCCACACTGTCGCCTCTTTCATGGCACATATTTCATCCAGCATACAGGTGCGATGATGTATCTATCATAATCTTATTTTCAGATTAATACAACATTTTTCACGTCAGTTCTGCCATTAGAAATGAGCGGGGCGATTTATGCCGGATAAGTATCGTCACTCGTGAACTCTGTCATGTCACCCCGGAAACGAAGCGGCAGATGATTTTGCTGGCACTTCGGATTCTCACGCTCTTTGATCGACACCGCCTCAAAAAATTCTTTCCAAAGACATACGTAATCCTTTTCATCTTCCGATACATCCGCCGCGACATTCGAGTCGAGCGTTTCTCCCCAGACAAGTTTCCATTTTTCCTGTTTCTTATGGACAAGAAAAACTTCGTGCGTCTTATCATATATCACCCAATTTTCAAGAGGGAATCTGTCTGCGAAATGATCTCCGATGCAGGTGAGCACCTGGGATTTCGGAGTGATCTCCGAAAACATCAGTCCATTTTTCAGTTCCCGAAAACGGATAAATTCTTCGTACATATGAGCTTCATTGGACACACTCCGACTCATGGCAAATACTCTCGCCACATCCGGATTTCCGAGATGATCCATGATTTTTCTGCTATCCGGAATATTTCTTGCTTCCTGCATTACCCTGAACACCTCTGTGCCTTTTTCCAGATCATCCGACAAAAGTGCATTATAGATATCCCAGTAGGCGTTGTACCCAAGATATCGCTTTACCATGCGCTGTAAACGTCGGACTTTCATTTCCGTTTCAATCACAGTTTTATACTGACAGAACAGTTCTTGCTGTATCTTTCCACGCAGCCCGATCCCTGCATCCCCGTTCCGGTTCTCAAGCCATGCATCATGCAGCGCAGAACAGAGACCGGTAATCGTATCTGTACATATGTAGATTTCTCTCATAGTCCGTTCCTCCCGCTAAAGTTTACATCATCAAACAGAGACAACTGGCGGTATGTCATTCCATCGACTCCTTCCGGAAGTCTTTCCTTTGTTCTCAACAGATTACGAGTAATATAATCCTCTTCGATCCGGGTCGGATACATCATTTTTCCGGAACAGGTGATAAAATACAGCGCACGTTTAAGCACTACTCCCATTTTCTTAAGATCTTCAAAGTGAAGATTTCCCAATCTTCTCGCCTTGACGATCCTTCCTGCAGATTTATAACCGATTCCCGGCACACGAAGCAGAACTCTGTAATCAGCCCGATTTACTTCTACCGGGAAAATATCCAGATGTTTCAAAGCCCAACAGCATTTCGGATCCAACAGAACATTAAAATTAGGATTTTCTTCATCCAGGAGTTCATGCGCTTCAAAATGATAGTAGCGAAGCAGCCAATCAGCCTGATACAGACGATGTTCCCGTAAAAGCGGCGGTTTGTTGTCGATCAGAGACGGCAGGACCTGATCCTTATTGACAGGAACAAAGGCTGAATAAAAGACCCGTTTTAGATCAAATTTCTTATATAAAGCCTCAGCCACATTCAGGATCTGATAATCACTCTCAGGCGTAGCTCCGATGATCATCTGGGTACTCTGTCCGGCAGGAACGAATCTGGGTGCATTTCGGTATACTGCGATCTCCTGTTTATTTTCCGTCATCTTATTCTGCACAAGACGCATGGGAGTCAGTATATTCTTTCTTGATTTATGCGGTGCAAGGAGTCTCAGGCTCTCAGCTGTAGGGAGTTCTACGTTTACACTCATCCTGTCTGCAAGGTAACCGGTCATACGGATAAGCGCAGGATCTGCACCGGGAATTGCTTTTACATGGATATATCCCTGAAAATTGCAGACATGCCTCAGCCGGTACAGAGCCGCATAGATCAGTTCCATTGTATAATTGGGACTCTTTAAAATGCCGGAACTCAGAAACAATCCTTCGATATAATTTCTCCTGTAAAACTCCATGGTGAGAGTACATATTTCATCCGGTGTAAAAGAAGCCCTCCTGACATCGTTTGAAGAACGATTGACGCAATACTTGCAGTCATAGATGCATTCATTTGTAAACAGAATCTTCAACAGAGATATGCACCGGCCGTCTGCAGAAAAGCTGTGACATATCCCCGCCTTGCTGCAGTTTCCCATACCTCTGCCGTCGCCTCTCCTCTCAACGCCGCTGGAACTGCAGGAAACATCATATTTTGCCGCATCAGACAGAATATTAAGTTTTTCATTTAGTGGCATTTCCTCCTGAATCTTGTCCAACATCTCCGCCTCCAATATCGAACACTTGTTCTTTTTGTATAATAGCACATATGTTCGGATATTGCAAGCATCAGTACTTCTATGTCTATAACGACAAATGTTCCGGGAAACCTTTTCAGATTTCCCGGAACATTCTGATATTATCAATAATATATGTGATCTGTAGAAATTTCAGATATACTCTGACGGATCCTACTCACACTCTCTGATCCGTTTTCTCAATGGCAGCACCATGGCTGGGGATACAGAGAGTTCATCAAGTCCCATCTTAAGGAACTCTTCCGTAAGTTCAAGATCAGCTCCCAGTTCACCGCAGATGCCGATCCATGCCCCCTCTGCGTGAGCGCTTTCGGCAGCCATCTTTATCATGGCGAGGACCGCCGGATGGTGAGGATCATAGAACTTATCCAATTTGGAATTCTGACGATCTATCGCCAGAGTGTACTGCGTCAGGTCATTCGTTCCTACGCTGAAGAAATCCACTTCTTTTGCAAGGTCACGGCTGATCATTACAGACGCAGGAGTCTCGATCATGATACCAAGCTCCACGTCCTCTTTATAGGGAATTCCCTCACTCTTGAGCTCTTCTTTCACCTCTGCAATGATCTCCTTGATCCTGCGGACTTCGCTCACAGAGATAATCATAGGGAACATGATGGAAATATTTCCAAACATAGCCGCACGGTAAAGCGCCCGCAGCTGCGTCTTGAAAATTTCCGGTCTTGTCAGACAGATTCGGATCGCACGATATCCGAGTGCCGGATTGTCTTCCTTATCCAGTCCGAAATAATCCACTTGCTTGTCAGCGCCAATATCGAGCGTACGGATAATAACTTTCTTTCCCGCCATGCTCTCCGCAACCTGCTTGTACACTGCAAACTGCTGCTCTTCTGTCGGGAAATCCTTGTTCTCCAGGTAGAGAAATTCGCTTCTGAACAGACCAATTCCGCCCGCATCATTCTTAAGAACGGCGCCAAGATCAGATACATTTCCTATATTTGCATACACATTGATCTTCTGTCCGCTCTTTGTAACGTTCTCTTTTCCTTTCAGCTGTTCAAGAAGAGCCTTCTGTTCAAGATCTTTCTCGCGTTTCTCCTTCATTTTTTGGAGTGTTTCCTCATCAGGATCGATATAGAGCGTTCCTGTAAATCCGTCAATGATCGCATCCCTGCCGCTGTATTCCTTGAGAAGGTCTTCTCCCAGTCCGATCACAGCAGGAATATTCATGGTACGTGCAAGGATCGCAGTATGGGAATTGGAAGATCCGTACTGAGTAGCAAATCCGAGCACTTTACTCTTATCCAGCTGTACTGTCTCGCTGGGCACAAGATCATCCGCCGCGATAATACAGGGCTCCGTCATTTCCTTAAGTCCCGTATCCACACCGCTGAGGATATCAAGCACGCGTTCGGAAACATCCTTTACATCGGCTGCACGCCCCTGCATGTAAGCATCGTCCATAGACGCAAACATCTTTGCGAAATTATCTGCAGTAGTAGCGACTGCATATTCAGCATTCACTTCCTGTGTGCGGATGATATTCTCAATTGACTCAAGATAATCCAGATCTTCAAGCATCATCTGATGGATCTCGAAAATCATGGCATTGGCTTCTCCTACATCCTCAAGCGCCTTGTCGTACAGCTTCTTCAGTTGGTCAACGGCAGTATCTTTTGCTTCCTGGAATCTTTTCCACTCTGCGTCAACATCATCGACGTGTATTCTCTTGATCACTTTATCCGTTCTCTGATAAAATAAGAGCTTTCCGATTGCTACGCCGCCAAACACACTTTTACCGCTAATCGTAATCATAATTTATAAATTCTCCTTACCCGGTTTATAAATTCTCCTTGAAGAACGTCTCCAGTTCTGCCGCTGCCGTATCCTCGTCAGCGCCCTCAACAGTAATTGTAACTTCCTCGCCTGTCTTTACGCCAAGACCCATAACTCCGAAGATTCTCTTCGCATCCGCGCTCTTCTCGCCCTTTGCGATTTTAACAGTAGACTGGTAGCCTGCAGCCTGTTTTACAAGGATTCCAGCCGGCCTTGCATGGATTCCTTCAGGATCTGTGATCACATATTTAAATTCTTTCATTTTTAGTATATCCTCCTTTGATTTTTAATCCTTGTATTAGTATATAACAGATTATCTGAATTTTCAATTCCTGATTACTCCTCTGCTTGTGTTTGTGCGCAAAAATACAAAGGCCGCTATATTATTCAAATAAAGGCGTAGAGAGATATCGTTCTCCCGTATCCGGAAGCAGCGCGACAATTACTTTTCCTTCATTCGTTTCCTTTCGAGCCTCCTGCAGCGCAGTATGGAGAGCGGCGCCCGATGTAATCCCCACAAGAATGCCTTCTTTGGCTGCCAAAAGTCTTGCGGCGGCATAGGCCTCTTCTTCTTTCACCTGATTTACCTTATTATATATTCCCGTATCAAGGATTTCAGGAATGAATCCTGCCCCAATTCCCTGAAGGCCGTGAGGCCCCGGCTTTCCTCCGGAAAGCACCGGAGATCCGGAGGGTTCCACCGCGATCACCTCGATTCCGACATTCTTTTCTTTTAAATAACGTCCGACGCCTGTAACAGTACCGCCTGTTCCTGCTCCCGCTATAAAGATATCAACTTTTCCATCTGTGTCATTCCATATTTCAGGACCTGTCGTCCTGTAGTGAGCTTCCGGATTTGCCTCATTCACAAACTGCCCGAGGACAATCGCATTCTCTGTTTCTCTTTCGAGTTCTGCCGCTTTTTCTATGGCACCGGACATGCCCTTACTTCCTTCTGTCAGCACGATCTGCGCCCCATATCCCAATAAAAGTTTCCGCCGTTCAATGCTCATTGTCTCAGGCATAACGAAGATAGCTTTATATCCTCTTGCCGCAGCGACTGCAGCCAGTCCGATCCCGGTATTTCCACTGGTGGGTTCTATAATCGTAGCTCCCGGCCTGATACGCCCTTTCTTTTCCGCGTCCTCTATCATGCTCAGCGCCACGCGGTCTTTAACGCTCCCGGCCGGATTAAAATACTCAAGCTTTACCAGTACCTTTGCTTTTAACTTTTCTTCCTTTTCCAGATTCTTTATCTCTAGCAGTGGTGTAGAGCCGATCAATTCCGTTACGCTTTCATATATTTTCATTATCCGAGTCTCCTTTCTGAAATCATCTCTTCTCTTATTATTCTAATCAAGGATCGTATTAATTACAACACCTCAGCATCTTTTGTGTATTTTTACGAAACAATTCAGATACTCGTTGACTTTTATTGTTAAACATGCTACACTGAGGCGGTATCGGTTCAGTAGACGAACGGATATGGAAACTTATTTATTTTTCTTATGGAGGGTAACACAATGACAGGTACAGTGAAATGGTTTAACAACCAGAAGGGTTACGGATTCATTTCTGACTCTGAGGGCAACGATATCTTCGTTCACTACTCAGGGCTTGTTATGGACGGATTCAAAACCCTGGAAGAGGGCCAGGCTGTCGAATTTGATGTGACAGAGGGCGCTAAGGGACCACAGGCAACTAATGTAGTAAAACTTTAATCAGATTTTTTAATGTACCTTTTAATATATAAACCGACTAGATTTATATAAAAAAGCATTACAGAGAAATGAGATTAAAAAGGAACCGTCCGGCGGAATTTCTGCCGGACGGTTTTCTTTCACTGTTTTACAGTTTTGTATTTGACACATAAGCCTCAGGAGCTTCCCATACGTCAAACCCGCTTCCTCTCAATATATCAACTACTCTGGCAGGATCATCACATTTGAGCACTGCCGAGGCATCCGCTCCGTTTGCGAACGCATACATATACTCGATATTTACATCTCCCTCAACAATCTGGTGCATGGCACGGCTTAAAGAGCCTGTCTCATGGGGCACTCTCAGTGCAACAACATCTGTCAGCATAGCTGTGATGCCATTGTCTCTGAGTACTGCTTTTCCCTTATTCGGATCAGAGACGATCATACGAAGCATGCCGTACTCCGTCGTATCAGCAAGACTCAGCGCCACAATATTGACATCATTTCCCGCCAGAACAGAAAGCACCTCGTCGAGTCGTCCTTCACGGTTCTCAAGAAATACGGATAACTGTTGAATCGTAATTCCCATAACTATTACCTCCCTTTTACAGCTTTCTGTTGTCGATCACGCGGACAGCTTTTCCTTCGCTTCTCTGGATAGACTTCGGCTCAACCAGCTTCACGCGTACTGAAATACCCAGCGCCTGTTTGAGAACAGCGGCGATCTTGTTGCGCAGCGCATCCAGTTTTCTGATTTCATCAGAGAACACACTCTCGTCAACCTCCACCATAACGGTAAGCACGTCCATATTGTCTTCTCTGTCTACGATCATCATATAATGCGGTGCAATAACTCCGCCCATAGAAAGAAGCGCTGTCTCTACCTGTGTCGGGAATACATTTACGCCGCGGATAACTTTCATATCATCCGTTCTGCCTGTGAACTTGGAAATTCTCGGCAGCGTTCTTCCGCATTCGCATTTGCCGTAGGTAATGCTTGTCAGGTCTTTTGTACGATAACGGATCAGCGGCATCGCCTCTTTCGCAAGTGTCGTAAATACAAGTTCTCCTGTCTCGCCCTCCGCGCATTTTTCATGTGTCGCAGGATTTAATACTTCCGGATAGAAATAATCTGCATGTACATGGAGGCCTGCCTTATGGATGCAGTCCTGGGCCACGCCCGGACCTGTAACCTCGCACAAGCCGTAAATGTCAAAGCAGTTAATATGAAGGATACTCTCGATCTTCTTGCGCATCTCCTCAGTCCACGGCTCCGCACCGTGGATTCCCGCTTTCAGTTTCATATGATCGACAAGTCCTGCTTCCTGGATAGATTCCGCCAGATACAATGCATAAGACGGTGTACAGGCAAACGCCGTCGCGCCTAGATCTTCCATAACCATCATCTGTCGTTTTGTATTTCCGGCTGACATGGGGATCGCCGTCGCGCCAAGAGCCTTCGCTCCGAAATCCAGGCCCATACCTCCTGTGAAGAGTCCATAGCCATAGCATACATGGATAATATCTTCGTTCGTAAGCCCCGCCATTGTAAGCCCGCGCGCGACACATTCTCCCCACACGTCCACATCTTTCTGGGAATACGGTGCGATCGTGAGTTTTCCTGTCGTTCCGGAAGTTCCCTGAACACGCACAACATCTTTCATCGGGATTGCAAGAAGCCCGAACGGATAGTTATTCTTCAGGTCTTCTTTCGTCGTGAACGGAAGTTTCTCGATATCTTCAATAGATTTGATATCCCCCGGTTCCACACCTCTCTGCTGCATTTTCTTCCGGTAGAATTCCACATTGTCATAAACTCTTTTGACAACATCTACCAGACGTTTACTCTGCAGGTCCGCCATCTCATCCCTGCTCATACACTCGATCTTCGGATCACGGATGCGTTCCACCCAGTTTTCCAGTGCTACACCTGCCATTTTCTTTTCTCCTTTAATTACATTTATTATAGTTCTTCTTCCTCCATGATTTTCACGCCGGCATCCTCAAGAACTTTTTCAGCCCGCTGGAAATCATCCGTGTGAAATACCATGACCGGGGCTTTTCCTTCACGTATTACAAAAGAATAAATATAATCTATGTTAATCTTTCCGTCTGCAAGTATCTTCAACATCTGATTGAGATTGCCCTGTTCGTCTTTTAACTCCACGCCGATCACGTCGCTCACTCTTGTGACAAATCCCTTTTCTGTAAGACTGCTCTTTGCACGGACCGGATCATCCACGACAAGACGCATGATTCCGAACTCCGGGGTATCGAAAGTAGAGATCGCACGGATGTTCACTCCCGCCTCTGTCAATACCGACGTTACATTCATCATACTGCCCGGCTGATTTTCCACAAATACCGATATCTGCCTGATCATTGCTGTCACCGCCTTTCACTGAAATTTTGAATTTTAATGGAACTGATTTATTTCAGTCCATATCCCACATCGAACGCTTTCTTGTTGATCTCGATCGTCTTGGGCGGAACGGTCTTCTCAATCACGTCGTACCACTGCTCTTTTGTGAAATCCATATGCTGTGCCGCAACACCGAGCACGATCAGGTTAAATACTTTCGGATTACCCAGTTTTCTTGATTCTTCCGTTGCATCTACCTTGTATACCTTATATTCCTTTCCAAGATCCTCCAGTATGTTCTCCGGATATTCTGCATTTCCGATCACGACCGGCATCGGATCGATCCGCCAGTCATTGACTATCAGAGCGCCGTCTTTTTTCAGGAAGTGTGCATATCTGAGTGCCTCGAGGCGCTCAAAGGCAATGATCACATCCGCCTGTCCTTCTTCTACGATCGGCTCAGCCACTTTATCTCCATAACGTACAAACGTTACAACACTTCCGCCTCTCTGCGCCATCCCGTGGACTTCGGAAAGTTTCACATCATATCCGCCGGCAATCGCAAGTCCGCCTAAAATACGGCTGGTAAGCAGGGTGCCCTGTCCGCCGACTCCGACGATCATAATATTCTTTACTGCCATGGTCTACTCACCCTCCCTTACAAGTTCTATCGCGTCAAATTTGCACAGATCTTTACACAGTCCGCAGCCGGTGCACATGGTGTCATCGATATGGATCGTTCCGTCTGCGTTCTTTGTCATGGCCGGACATCCCGGTTTCATGCACATGCCGCATTTCTTACATTTATCCTCATGTGCGACATAAAGCGGCTTTTTCCTCTTGTCGAGAAGCACGCACGGCGTCTTGGTAATAATGACAGAAATCTCGTCCTTTGCCACCTCTTCTTTGATCGTCTTCTCGAGCAGTGGAAGGTCAAATGCGTTGATCTCATAAACATTCTTTATGCCCATCGCTTTGCAGATCCCCGGTATGCTGATCGCATAAGTCGGATCTCCCTGCAGAGTCTTTCCGGTCGCTGCGTGATCCTGATGCCCCGTCATACCTGTTGTAGAATTATCAAGGATGATCACTGTACCTGTAGCTTTGTTGTATACCATATTCATCAGAGAGTTCACACCTGTATGCATAAATGTAGAGTCTCCGATCACTGCCACCCAGTTCTTTATGTAATCTTTGCCCTTTGCCTTCTCCATGCCGTGAAGCGTTGAGATGCTGGAGCCCATGCACATTGTCGTGTCGATCACGCTCAGGGGGGCTACCGCGCCAAGTGTGTAGCATCCGATATCTCCCGCTGCATGCATTTTTAACTTATTGAGTGTATAGAATACACTTCTGTGAGGACATCCCGGACAAAGGATCGGCGGTCTCCCCGGCGCCGCTGCCGGTTCTTTGATATCAAGCTCCTGTTTCAGGATAGCTTTTCTGAGCATATTTGCACTGTATTCGCCCTGAACAGTGAGGATTTCTTTGCCGATGGCATTGATTCCCCAGGATTTCACCTGTTCCTCGATCACCGGATCAAGTTCTTCAACTATATATAATGTATCTACTTTAGACGCAAAATCTTCGATCAGTTTTCTGGGAAGCGGATTGACCATGCCCAGCTTCAGCACAGATGCTTCCGGCATTGCCTCTTTCACATACTGATACGGGATACCACTTGTGATCACACCAATCTTCGTATCGTTCATCTCCACACGGTTAATTGGAAGTGTGTTTGCCGCTTCTGCAAGCTCCAGATTACGTTTCTCGATCTCAATGTGGCGTATCTTGGCATTGCCCGGCATCATGACATTTTTCTGGATATTTTTCTCATATACCTTGTCCTCAGGAACGACACGGTCCTGAAGCTCCACCAGTCCCTGGGAATGTGCCAGTCTCGTCGTCGTCCGGAAAATAAACGGACGGTCGAACTTTTCACTCAGTTCAAATGCAATCTTAAAGTAATCTTTTGCCTCCGCACTGTCCGACGGTTCGATCACCGGGATCTGCGCCGCTCTTGCGACCATCCTTGTATCCTGCTCGTTCTGGGAACTGTAAAGTCCCGGGTCGTCAGCCACAACAATAACAAGACCGCCGTTTACTCCCATATAAGAGACAGAATACAGCGGATCTGCGGCCACGTTCAGCCCTACATGCTTCATACATGCCATGGACCGTACTCCTGCCAGGCTGGCTCCCACTGCTACTTCTGTCGCCACTTTCTCGTTTGGCGCCCATTCTTCATACACATCATCTCTGTACTGGACAAGATATTCGCTGATCTCCGTACTCGGAGTTCCCGGATAAGCAGATGAGACTTTCACTCCTGCCTCATAAGCTCCGCGGGCAATTGCTTCATTGCCCAGCATGATCACTTTTTCTCCCATATCATAAACCATCCTTTCGTAAATCTGTCACTCTCTTTGCCTTGCCCTCGAACCTCTGGAGAGAATTCGGAGCCACAAGCCTGATCTGCGTAGCAAGGCCGAGCTGTGCCTTCAGCGCTTTCTTGATCCTGCTCTCAAGTTCACTGAGTTTTGCATAACTGTCGAGCAGCCTGTCATCGATCAGCTCCACTGTGATCGTCATGACATCCAGCCTGTTCCTTCGCTCTACAAGGATCTCGTAATGAGGTCCGATCTCATCAATCTTAAGGAGCACTTCCTCTATCTGTGTCGGGAATACATTTACTCCGCGGATGACAAGCATATCGTCCGCACGTCCGGAGATATTTTCTATCCTGCATGTCGTACGCCCGCACTTGCACGGCTCATACATCAGTCTTGTAAGGTCGCCTGTACGATACCTCACAAGCGGCAGCGCCTCTTTGCCGAGACAAGTCACCACAAGCTCCCCCAGTTCTCCCGGCGGAAGCACTTCCTCTGTCTCCGGATCGATGATCTCAGGAATAAACCAGTCTTCATTGACATGCATACCGCAAAGCTCTGTACATTCACCTGCGACTCCCGGGCCACAGAGTTCGCTCATACCATAATTCTGTGTACAGACGAACTGGTCTCCCCAGACTTTATGCATCTCATCCCGCATCGGCTCTGTCATTCCCTCTCCCCCGAAAAGCCCAATGTGCAGTTTCAGGTCTTTTTCCGGGTCGATACCGCGGTTTCTTATCTCTTCTCCCAGGTGCAGCGCATAGGACGGCGTTGCAACAAGAAGGGTTACTCCCATATCCTGAAGGAACATGATCTGCTTATTCGTATTTCCTGAAGACATAGGAATAACAGATGCACCAATTTTCTCAAGTCCCCCATGAAGGCCGAGTGCTCCTGTAAACGTACCGTAGCCAAACGAAATCTGTGCTACATCATCAGCTGTGGCGCCTCCCATGCAGGCAAGTCTCGCTACGTTATTAAGCCACATGTCCAGATCATTTCTCGTATATCCTACCACCGTCGGCTTTCCGGTCGTCCCGGAACTTGCATGATAACGCACAATGTCTTTCTTATCCACTGCAAAAAGCCCGTCAGGATAGTTGTCTCTGAAATCTGCTTTATATGTAAACGGCAGACGCTTCAGGTCCTCCAGTGTCTGCACATCGTCCGGCTTAATGCCCGCTGCATCCATCTTGTCACGGTACGGTTTCACCCGGTCGTAGATATAGCGGACCGTATCCTTCAATTTGGCAAGCTGGATCGCTTCGATCTCTTCTCTGGGGAGAGTCTCCTCCTTATCCCATATCATTGTATGTGTCCTCCTTCGTTTAAACATTTGCCTTTGGATAGTATAACACAATACTTTGACGAGTTAAAGTGGAAAATTCGTGTTTATTCCAGAGATTGTATGATGACTCAAGTACAAAATCAGATCGACAAGAAGACGCAAATAAAGCAGCCGGGAGGTATGTATTGTGTACGCACCGTAAAGTAACGCCGGCACTTGGAGCGCGTCTTCCGCGCTCCTATGTACCGCTGCGTTACGCCCCGCGCTAAAGCGGGTGCTCTAACAATACATAGCTCCCGGCGGATTCTTTGCCGGAACAAACACGAATCAATTTGCTTTATCCGCTGCATGTCTTCTGCGATAGCGGCGCATGAAACCTTCATAATCTTCGACTACCTGTTTTGCAGGTCCGTATTCTTTTACAAGTCCGTCATGTATCCAGATTACTTCATCACACAGTTCCAGTATACTTGCATTACTGTGCGAAACAATCATCACAGTCTTGCTCTTATCCCGGATGATCTCTTTCATTTTCTCATAACTTTTCTCGCGAAAATTTATGTCTCCCACACTCAGGACCTCATCAATAAGAATGATCTCTGTGTCCAGAATGGCAGTAATCGAGAATGCAAGTTTAGAGTACATTCCGCTGGAATATGTCTGCACTGGTTTATAGATAAAGTCTCCAAGTTCAGAAAATTCAATGATATCGGGAAGTCGTTCCTTTATCTCTTTCTCTGTAAATCCCAGAAGCAGCCCTGAAAGATAAATATTTTCAAGACCGCTCAGATTTGCTTGAAAACCGATACCTATTGCCAGAAGCGAAAGGCGATTTCCAAATGTGTCAACCGATCCTTCATCCGGAGAAAACACTCCTGCTATCGTTCGTAGTAAGGTTGATTTTCCGCTTCCATTCTTACCGATAATTCCTACAATCTTGCCTTTAGGCACTTGAAAACTGACTCCTCTGAGCGCTTCGTAATAATCTCTTCTGTGTCTGATCTTTCCAAAACTCTTTTTAATAGAGAACGATTTCATGCTCCTGTATGCAACTTTCACATCTTTTACATCAATCGCTATTTCTGCCATACTTTCCTTAAACCACCTTTATATAAGAATTTTCGAAACGGTACATCAGTTTCAGTCCGATACACAGAAGCACCAGTGAAATGACCAGCCAGTAGATATACATCTCAAAACGGAGCGACTGTCCGTAAATAATGATTTTCCTCAATTCATCTATAACATATGCCACCGGATTCACTGTAATCATCAGTCTGCCTACATTTAGTCCGAAAAAAGTCGTCTGAGACAGTCTGTCTCCCACGTCATAAAAAACTCCTGACAGATAAAACATAAACCGCAGGATTACCTGGACCACATTGTAGAGGTCATTGATGTACACTCCGAAATGGGCGACGATCACTCCGCAGCCAAGAGTCAAGAGAAGGATCAGCAGCACTACCGGAACACAGTATAACAGATGGGCTGTCGGTTTTATCCTGTATGCTGCTGCAAAGCCTGCCACTATTCCGAAAGAAATCAGCATCTTAAAAAAGTTCACATACAACTTCTCCAGTATGAGCATGTATTTCGGTATATATATTTTAGATACGATCCCTCGGAACGTATTTACGATCTTAACAGAAATCATAACTGTTTTATTAAAAAAATTCCACACTGTTAATCCGATGATCACGACGACCGGAAGATATTCTCCCTGTGACCTGAACACTACGACCGTGATAAAAACATAAACAAGCATAAAAAGAACCGGATCCAGTATCCACCACAGCCACGTAAGATATGAACTGCCCACTTCGCCTTTCAGCTCGGATTTTGCTGCATACAACGAGTATGGATTATATCGCTTTATATGCAAAGCTAATTTTTTCAGCATTCCCATCTCTCCTATAACAAATCTATTATATCTGACGCCGGCTGATGCCAGTCTGTCAAAATCATATTCCGTACTGTCAGTTTCTTCTGATATCGCCGATAATAGTCCGTTGAAAGAAAAATAACACCCGGATACATTCTGATAAGGTTGTGTAATTTTAGTTCGTTTCCGCTGACAAGTACTACGATTTTTGTATTTTCACGGCGAAGATCATTATAGTGAGCAATGATATTTTTCATTTCATCTGGGTCGTCCAGACGATATACGATACTGTAATCATTGTTTCTGTATATTGTCGGTTTTGCGGGCTGAAAAGTCCGGTAAACTTTTTTCGCCCCTCTATACAGAATCGGATTATTCTTGACAAATCTGATCACAAAATTCTTCATAATCTCCTCCTGTTTCCAGCAGCTGTTTTATCTGTTCCCATATCAGATGAATATCAAAATTCTCACGCACATACTGCTGTCCTTTTTCCGCACATTTCCTGTATATATCCCTGTTTACAGTCCTGTCATCGATATATTCCGCGATCTCTCCGATCGAATTGCAGATCACATCTTCAGGATAGAGATATTCTATTCCTTCCCATCGAAGCGCGGCGACCACGCACCCGGCGGCCATTCCCTCAAATGGAGTCACATGAAAGCTTTCCGGAAACTGTGAATCACTAAGTGATAATACGTACCCGATTTTTTTCAGGAACTGAGGCACATCCACCCAGCCGTCAAAAAACACCGAATCTTCCAGGTGCTCTTCCCTGATTTTTCTGTATACATTCTCGTAATATGCTCTCTCTTCAGGCACATTCCATGTATTAGGAAATTCCTCCGGTCTTTTTCCCGGTACGTGAAGGCAGTATCTGTCATCTTTTTCTTTAAGAATCTTCAACAGATCTACCGCGCGCTCCAGTCCTTTCCGTTTTGGCAGAGCCCCGATCAGCGCGAGATGGAATCTGCTGTCATCTTCTTTTTCCGAAGAATATCTGTCTGTATCAATAAAATTATTAATCACAGTACATTTTTCCATCGGAATGCGAAAACGTCTCATAAATTCTTCAAACCAGTAATAGGATACCGTAATAACTTTGCTTATCCTGTTCATATCCAGATTACTGCCATATCTTCTCATAACTTCAAAACGATGTGCACGAATAAAAAGGCTCTGATGCGGATATAAATGCTGAGAATACCACTGTGCTGACGTGAGCAGCCATTCACACCATACGATATCAGCCTCTTTCAGACAGGTTTCAGCCTCTTTCGATCGAAACTCCATATACTCTTCGAGTTCCTGTACTTTCAGGATATATTCCGATTCAAAGTATGGAAAGAGCGGTCTCAGAAATTTCAGGTCATGCCCGCTTACCAGCAGTCTCTCCTTTTTCTCAGGATAAAGTTCCAGCGCTTCTAAAACGTTCCCGTAGATTCTGTCCGTACTGAACATTTCGGCCGCGCCTGCAAGACATCTCTTTGCATTCTCCCAGACAACGGGATCATGAAAAGCCCGCAGTATTTTTTCAAAACATTCCTCTTCTGTCTCGACAAAAAGAGGGTAATCTTTCCCCAGTATTGTTTCGTGCATCCTCGTTCTGCGCAGCACAACAGGCACCCCGCTGTGGCAGTATTCGAGAAGCTTCACGGATACTTCCAGGGAATGGTCATTATCAACCTCTCTGCTGCGGAAAGAATAACCCAGGCAGCAGCTCTTCACGATACGGTCCGTTTCGCTGTGCGGTCTGGAACCGTAGAATACAATATTTCCCATAGTCTTCAGACTGTGAAAAACCTCCTGTTTGTATTCCGCCATATCCCGGTTCACTTTATCGCCGACAAAATGCAGTGTAATCTGAGGATCTTCTTTCCTCAGCTTTTCCATGATACGGATCAATTCGAGGATATTCCAGTTTTTTGCAATCTTTCCAGCATAAACTATAGTTCTTTCTTTCTTTTTCTGTGCTTTCTGTGGAAACACTACCGGGTAAAGCACATGGAACTTAGTTCCGTCAACGTTCAGGACGTCCTTTAAGTATTCTTTCATCGCCTTCGTCTGAACAAAATATGCCTGTACCTTTCGGTACAGGTCTCCGAGAAATTTTTTCTGTTCGGCGGGCATCTGCTCTTTATCATGGCAGAAATCCGTTAAATATGGAATCACTTTATTTACCAGACTGCTTTTCGCGATCCGCTCCATTACCTGAGTTCCTCTGACGATCATACAGGAATAATCCCTCAGTCCGTCTATCTCTTCCAGCACTTTCACAATATTATCCGAATCAACTTCTGTTATATGATCAATATAATCTTTCACATACAAAAGCCTGATTCGATAGCGTTTTTCAATTTCTCCTGTCAGTATATGATTTCTTATCCTCTTCTTCAACAGAATATCTACATGATTTTTTCTGTCTTTCATTAGAAGTTTCGCCAGATTTACCAGCCAGATGCTTGATCCGTCTATAATATTCAGATCAAGATCCCCATATATAAGTATCTTTCTTATCATTCTGTCTGACCTCTCAAAAATCCAATACAATCATAATGCGGTTTGGCATTTATGCGGGCTTTTATATTATCGTCTTTAAATTCATTATGTGCAAGTGCCAATATAAGATAATCGCAGGACTCTATCATTTCGTCCAGCTGTAGAAGTTCTATTCCGCTTATCGTGTCTCCGTGACTGTTCGGTTCGCAGCCATACACATTATATCCGTCGTTCTTCAATGCCGTAGCAAGGACAAGCGACGGACTCTCTCTCATATCATCAATGTTCGGTTTGTAAGCCATCCCAAGTATGCCGATCTTTTTCTCCTTATCATACCCTATATCATTCAGCACCTGCTCTTTTACCCAGAGAGGTTTTTTCTCATTGATCTCTCTTGCAGTCCGGATCAGGGAAGCATTCTCCCCGTATTTTTCCACGATAAACCACGGATCCACCGCCAGACAGTGTCCTCCGACTCCAAGTCCGGGAGTAAGTATGGACACCCTCGGATGCTTATTTGCAAGTTCAATCAGACGGAACACATCAATTCCCGCTTCCCTGCAGAGCATGGAAAGCTGATTTGCATATGCTATATTGATATCGCGAAATGTATTTTCCGCAAGTTTGCATAATTCTGCTGTCACATCGTCACAGACATAGCAATGCCCGCCTGACACAAATGTTTCATAGAGTGATTTTGTCATTTCAGCCGCTTCAGGATCAGCCGATCCGATAATCCGGTCGTTGTGCTTTAACTCATACAAGATTTTCCCCGGGAGTACACGTTCCGGACAATGTGCCGTATAAAAGTCATTTTTCGGCAGGCCGCTCTCTTTTGTCAGAATATCCGTCATCATAGCTGTTGTATGAGGCGGAACCGTAGATTCCAGGATGACCAGATCACCTTTTTTCAAGACCTTTGCCACTTCTGCCGCTGCTGATTCAACATAAGCGAGATCAGCCACCTTTCCATCGCTTTCCTCGGAAAATGGCGTGGGTACACAAATAACATATATATCAGAGACTGAAATCTCCTCCGTTACCGTGAAACATCCGTTTTTTCTCACCTCATCAAAAGCATCCTGAAGATGATCTTCAACAATGTGGATCTTTCCGTTTTTCAGACTGTCACGGACTCTCGGACTCACGTCAAACCCTTTCACATGGTGTCCAGCCCCTGCCATTACCACAGCCGTCGGAAGTCCTATATATCCAAGACCCACTACTGTAATTTCTTTGCTTTCCATACTCTGCCTCCATCTATTTTTCGAAAATTCTGCTTTTTTTCCGCATTCACAAGCCTCCTGAACTCTATCAGTTCAGGAATCTGTGCGAAACGCTTAGGCTCGCTCAGCATGCGATACAGCCACTCCAGTCCTGCTCTCTGGACCAGATCAGGCGCTCTTCTGACAGATCCGCTACAAACGTCGAGAGCTCCGCCAATACCCATCAGTATATTGACTCCGGTCAGTATGCCGTACTCCATGATCCATCTTTCCTGCAGCGGAGTTCCCTTTGCCACAAAAAGTACATTTGCCCCGGATTTTCTGATCTTCTCCAGCACATCTTCATCATCATATCCATTACAATATCCTGCTATCTGGATATCCGGATACTTTTCACGCAAATGTTTTTGTGCAGCACAGTTATTTTCTTCCGATGCCCCGTAGAAAAAAATCCTGGCGCCAAGCCTTGCCGAATTTCTGCATATATCCTCCATCAGATCGATCCCTGTGATCCTCTCTACTGAAGCGCCGGCAGCTTTTACTACTGAAGCGCCGTCTGCAAGAAATACATCAAATCCCATAATCAGCTTTTTCATTTCAGGCTCATGAACCGTTCTTACGATTTTCCTTGCGTTGACCGCAACAAGTGAAATCTGACGTCTGCATCTAATCGTCTCCCCGATCAGATCCAGAAGATCTTTTTTCTTTATAACAGAAAGCGGTACACCTAAAACAGTTGTATATCTCATCATTCTCAGCTCCTTTTATGCCGGGATATCTATGCCTATCTCCCTGTTCTGAAAATATCTCAGGATCGCATTTATGATCCTTTTGCTGGCATTGCCATCCCCATACGGGTTTTCAGCCGTGCTCATACGTTCATATTCCTCTTTATCATCCAGAAGACGGCTTACTTCTTTTACGATCCGTTCTGTGGAAGTGCCGACAAGTTTCAATGTGCCCGCCTCAACTCCTTCTGGGCGTTCCGTCGTCTCCCTCACTACGAGGACCGGTTTTCCCAGACTCGGGCCTTCTTCCTGAATTCCTCCACTGTCTGTCAATACAAGATAGGATTTCTTAATAAGATTATGGAAATCTGTCACTTCCAGAGGTTCTATGAGACGCACTTTCCCATTCCCATCAAATATTTCATGAGCCATTCCTCGAACTGCCGGATTCATATGACAGGGATAGATTACTCTTACATCCGGATACTTTTCCGTTATTTTATTAACTGCCGTAAATATCCTTCTCAGAGGTTCTCCCTGATTTTCTCTTCTGTGTGCAGTAAGAAGCATGATCCTGCTGTCTCCCGCCCATTGAAGTACCGGACTGTCATATTCTTCTTTCACAGTTGTTTTTAAAGCATCGATCGCCGTATTTCCTGTGACAAATATTTTTTCAGGATCTTTATTTTCCTGCAGGAGATTCTTCAGGCTAGACATAGTAGGTGTAAAATGCAACTCCGCTATATTACTGACCATCTGTCTGTTCGCTTCTTCAGGGTACGGCGAATAAAGATTGTGCGTTCTCAATCCTGCTTCCACATGTCCGATTGGTATTTTATGATAAAACGCTGCCAGCGCTGATGCGAAAGTCGTTGTCGTATCACCATGAACAAGTATCATATCCGGGTTTTCTTTATTTAAGACCGGATCAAGCCCCTGCAATATTGTTCCGGTTATCGAATTCAATGTCTGACCTTTTTTCATGATATTCAAATCATAATCAGGACGGATATGAAACGTATCGAGAACTGAATCAAGCATTTCTCTATGCTGTGCAGTGACGCATATAATACTCTCGATCTCATTTTTATAGTGTTCCATTTCTTTTATTATTGGAGCCATTTTTATAGCTTCCGGGCGAGTGCCGAAAATGCTCATAATTTTTATCATGCCTTCACCTTCCTGCTTCTATCATTTCCACATACAATTATAGATATACAGGAAAAATTGCATCGAATTCAGTTTAGGCTTGTGTTAAATAAATGTAAATGTACAAAAAAAATACAGAAAAGCATTTTATGCCTTTCTGCATTTTTTAAATCTTTTGATATTTCTAACAAAGCGGATATTTCTCGGTCAGTTCTGCCGCCATTTTTCTTCCGGCTTCTACATTGTCTTCGCTCTCAATAACCATAGCGATGATCTCAGCGATCTTGTCCATATCCTCTTCTTTCATGCCGCGGGTCGTCACCGCAGGAGTACCAAGCCTCACGCCGCTTGTGACAAACGGAGAACGAGGATCATTAGGGATCGTGTTCTTATTGCAGGTGATGTGAGCGTCGTCCAGGCGCTTCTCCAGTTCTTTTCCGCTTACATTCTTCTCTGTCAGATCGACCAGCATCAGGTGATTGTCCGTATCTCCGGATACGATCTTCACACCGCGCTTTTTAAGTCCTTCACAGAGCGCCTTTGCATTCTTTAATATCTGCTGTTGATACTCCTTGAACTCCGGCTGAAGTGCTTCTTTGAAGCACACTGCCTTAGCAGCGATCACATGCATGAGCGGACCTCCCTGGATTCCCGGAAATACTGCTTTATTGAAGTTGAACTTCTCGTTCATCTCATTGCTGGAGAGAATCATACCGCCACGGGGGCCTCTCAGCGTTTTGTGTGTCGTAGTAGTCGTTACATGTGCGTACGGAATCGGGCTCGGATGAAGTCCTGCTGCTACGAGACCTGCAATATGAGCCATATCCACCATCAGATATGCTCCAACTTCGTCCGCGATTTCCCGAAATCTTTTGAAATCTATTGTACGTGCATAAGCACTGGCGCCGGCAACGATCATTTTAGGTTTGCACTCTTTTGCAATCTCCAGCACTTTATCATAATCAATCACGCCTTCGTCATTGACGCCATAAGGTACGACGTTGAAATATTTTCCTGACATATTAACCGGTGAGCCGTGAGTCAGATGCCCGCCGTGGTCCAGATTCATGCCCATGTAAGTATCTCCGGGTTGAAGAATTGCAAAAAATACCGCCATATTTGCCTGCGCCCCGGAATGAGGCTGCACATTGGCATACTCACATCCAAAAAGCTCTTTTGCGCGTTCTCTTGCCAGTTCTTCGACCACATCAACACACTGGCATCCACCATAATATCTCTTCCCCGGATATCCTTCTGCGTATTTATTGGTCAGAGGGCTCCCCATCGCCGCCATCACGGCCTTGCTCACCCAGTTTTCCGATGCGATCAGCTCAATGTGAGAATTCTGTCTCTCCATCTCCGCCTTAATCGCATCCCCAATTTCCGGATCCGTTGTCATGATCTCATCAAAGTCGTACATTTACATATCCTCCATTAATCTTTTTGCGTTGTTACATTAACACATTAAAGTCATTATAGCACAGCGGACGCTTTGCGTCCATCTAATAATTATGAGGAAAACCGGCTGGCGCATCGTTGTTTCCACTATGCAAAGTCAAACAGCGACAGCTGATTGCTCTCAGGCAGATCTCCGAACAAACCAAGCTCATGCATCAGATCGATAACAGTCTTGCTCACTTTCGTCCTCTGGCGGAAATCATCCAGCGACAAATAAGGGCCGTCTTTGCCAGCCTCTTCCACTGCTTCAGCCGCCTTGTCACCCATACCCTCGATGCTGGCAAAGGACGGCATAAGTTTACCGTCAACAATCTGGAACATCTTTGCCTTTGCTTTATAAAGATCAATAGGAACGAACTCGAAACCGCGGGCATACATCTCCTGCACGATCTTCATATCTTTCATAACATCCTGCTCTTTCTTGCTGAGTGTATCACTCCGCTTTTTGTAGTCCTGCATATAATAATTCAGCTTGTCTTTCCCCTGACACATAATCTCATACGAAAATGCGTCTGCACGGATACTGAAATATGCTGCATAATACGCCAGCGGATAGTTGATCTTACAGTAAGCGATACGATATGCCATCATAACGTATGCCGCTGCATGGGCTTTCGGGAACATATAACTGATCTTCTTACACGACCAGATATACCAGTCCGGCACGCCCTGGGCTGTCATGGCCTCTTCCCACTCCGGTTTCAGGCCTTTTCCTTTACGCACACTCTCCATGATCGTAAATGCCAGAGCACTCTCTACCCCTTTATTGATCAGATAGATCATGATATCGTCTCGGGTACATATCGCTGTCGAAATCGTAGCTTTTCCGGACTTTACCAGTTCCTGAGCATTTCCCAGCCACACATTGGTTCCGTGAGACAGACCGGAGATACGTATCAGATCAGAGAGCGTCTGGGGTTTTGTATCTTCTACCATCTGTATAACAAAATCCGTTCCGAACTCAGGGATCCCCAGACAGCCGAGCTTGCATCCGTCAATATCCTCCGGCTTAATTCCCAGTACGTCAGTTCCATGAAACAACTCGATCACTTCCTTGTCGTCCAGCGGAATATCTGTTGCGACAAAAGGATGTTCCTCATTATATTCATTGTCCATAGCATCAGAAGTAATGTAATCCTCAAGCGTACGAATCATAGTCGGATCATCATGTCCGAGGATATCGAGTTTCAGCAGGTTATGATCAATGGAATGGTAATCAAAATGTGTAGTGATAATACCGCACTCCATATCATTCGCCGGATGCTGTACCGGGGTAAACTCATTGATATCATGTCCGTGCGGAAGAACAACAATACCTCCCGGATGCTGTCCTGTACTTCGCCGTATCCCGGTACATCCTACCGTGATCCGTTCAATCTCGCACCGGCGCTTTCTCTGCTCCCGCTCTTCATAATAATTTTTTACAAAACCGTAGGCTGTCTTATCCGCAAGCGTTCCAATCGTTCCGGCTTTAAAAGTATGTCCTTCGCCAAAGAGAACTTCTGTATACTTATGAGCTTTTGCCTGATAGTCACCGGAGAAGTTCAGGTCGATATCCGGCTCCTTGTCTCCCTTAAAACCGAGGAATGTTTCAAAAGGAATGTCAAATCCCGCTTTTACAAGAGGCTCACCGCACACCGGACAGTTTTTATCCGGCATGTCGAATCCGCATCCTCCTGCAAATGCTCTGACTTCCTCTGATTCAAAATCACTGTAATGGCACTTTTTACAATAATAGTGCGGGCTGAGAGGATTAACCTCTGTTATTCCGGACATGGTTGCTACGAAAGAGGATCCGACGGAACCACGGGATCCTACCAGATATCCGTCCGCATTTGATTTCCAAACCAGTTTCTGGGCAATGATATACATAACGGCATATCCGTTGGATATGATAGAATTCAGCTCTTTTTCCAGACGTTCGGACACCTGAATTGGGAGTTTCTCTCCGTACATCTCATGGGCTTTTCTATAGCATATATCTCTCAGTTCCTGATCAGAGTTTTCTATTACCGGCGGACATTTATTAGGATTTACCGGGGAAATCTTTTCAATCATACCGGCGATCTTCACCGGATTCTCCACAACGATTTCCCGGGCCTTGGTAGCGCCCAGATACTCAAACTCCTCCAGCATCTCTTCCGTGGTCCGCAGATACAGCGGAGCCTGATCATCCGCGTCGTCAAACCCTTTTCCCGCCATAATGATCCTGCGGTAGACTTCATCATCCGGATCTAGGAAATGTACGTCGCAGGTAGCGACGACAGGCTTACCGAATTTTTCGCCAAGCTGAACGATCTCCCTGTTGATATTTTTCAGATCTTCATCTGAATTCACATCCGGCGTACGGTCGCTTGCGATCATAAACCGGTTATTGCCAAGAGGCTGTATCTCATAATAGTCATAAAAGTCCGCCAGCTTTGCGATCTGCTGAGCGGAACGTTTCTCCAGGACCGCCTGATACAACTCGCCCGCCTCGCAGGCGCTTCCAATCAGCAGGCCCTCCCTGTACTCATTGAGCAGACTCTTCGGTATCCTTGGGCGTCTCGCATAATAGGTAAGATGGGAAGCCGTGATCAGCTGGTATAAATTGTATCTGCCTATATCGTTCTTTGCCAGTATGATAATATGATGCGTCGGCATCTTACGGATTGCATTGACATTGCGGTCTCCGTAATGATTGACTTCTTTTAACGTGGAAATATTGTCTTTCTTGAGCATCTCAACAAACTTTACGAAAATCTCAGCAGTCGCACCCGCATCGTCCACAGCACGGTGATGATTTTCAAGTGAAATATTCAATGCTTTAGCCACCACATTCAGCTTATATTTTGACAGGGTGGGCAGAAGCACACGGGCCAAAGCCACCGTATCCAGATAGACAAAATGGTCGTTCAGTCCCAGATTTCTGCAGTTTTGCTCAATAAATCCAACGTCAAATCCGGCATTGTGCGCCACAAGAACGCCGTCGCCAACGAATTCCAGAAACTGTGGAAGGATTACGTCAATAGCCGGAGATTCCATAACCATCTCATCGGTAATGCTTGTCAGATTCGTGATCTCAAACGGAATCGGCCTCTTCGGATTTACAAATGTGCTGAAACGATCCACGATTTTGCCGTTCACAACTTTTACCGCACCGATCTCTATGATCCGGTCACGGATCGAACTAAATCCGGTAGTCTCTATATCGAATACGATATATGTATCATCCAGCGTCTGGTCTCCCGCATTCACTGCAATATCCGTCAGATCGTCCACCACATATCCTTCCACACCATAGATCACTTTAAAAGGATCATCCTTGTCCAGAGTCTCGATATAATGGTTTGCATCAGGGAATGCCTGCGCTACTCCATGATCCGTAATGGCGATCGCGGGATGCCCCCAGTCATGGGCGCGCTTTACGATATCCTTCACCTCCGACACGCCGTCCATATCGCTCATCTTTGTATGGCAATGGAGTTCCACACGCTTGATCGGACTCAAGTCCTCTCTTGAAACTGTAAAGTCCCCGATCTTCTTTATCCCGGTAACCGAACCGATAGTCAGTTCCCCGTCAAATTTGTCAATAGTGGTAACTCCCTTTATCTTTACAAAAGCGCCTTTCTTTAATTCTCCCAGCAGCTCCGGAAGCTGATCATTGCGGGTAAACATCTTTATGGTAATCGTATCGGTAAAATCCGTCACTGCAAACATAATGATCGTTTTCTCATTTCTGATCTCCCGCGTATCAAAATTGATGATCTTGCCGTGAATCGTAATCTCGCCCATCTCCGTCACTACCTGATCCAAAGTGATAGGTTCATCATCAAAGTTTCTTCCATAGATCAGATTAGGATCATCTCCCTGCTTGACAGGGCGGTAGAAATCTTTCTTTTTGAATTCGCCTTTTCTTCCTGATCTTCTGCCGAATGTAACTCCGGAAGATGATTTTCCCGACGTCTTCTTTTCCGCTGCCTCTCTGCCGGAAGACTTATCTTTTCCTTTTTCATCATGCCCTGAGGTATCCGCTTCACTGTTTCCTACAGTTGCAGGTTCTCCTTTTTGTCTGGCGCGGCGTTCAAAGATAGCATTGATCTCCTGCTGTACCCTCTGCTCGTCATATTCTCTGGTTCCGGATCCGTCCGGTTCCCTATATGTCACGCGTATGTCTGCCTGTATATGAAAACGGTGGTCAAACAATTGTTTCAAATGCGTCAGGATCTCCTCTTTTCGCCCCTCGGATACGATCGTATCCAGAAGTTCCAGACATACGACATTTCCTTCATCGTAATGGATCTGTGCCTGCGCAAACATATTGGCTGCAAGTATACTGCTTTCTTTTAGTTCCAGGATAATACTTTCCCGGTACTCGTTTATAAGTGTTTCCGGAGTATATTGTCCGGAAAGAGCATACTCTTCTTCAATGCGGACATCCACCGCTACCTTTCCGAACAACTGGTCTTTGATCCTCCGCTCCATCTGATAGATCTGCTTTTTTTGAATCAGATGCCGGCTGTAAATATGTACATGAAGAAAATCACGCCGTGAATTCGTCGTGATCTTCTTAACTTCCACATCTGCAAAAAGAATCTGAATGTCATCCTCTACTTTCAACGTAGGGAATACATAAAAAAATGTTTTTTCATTTCTGACCTGTTCCAATTTCAACACTCCTGTATTTGTCCCAACAGGCTCCCGCCCGAATAATGTACAATTTTAAGATCATGCGTTCCAGTTCAGAAGTTCCTGACGAAGAGTGTCCAGAAGGTCCTCTTCTTTTACCTTTTTAATGATCTCACCTTTTTTAATCAGGAGGCCTTCGCCGATACCGCCGGCGATGCCGATGTCTGCCTCTTTCGCCTCCCCCGGACCGTTTACTACGCACCCCATAACGGCCACCTTAATATCCAGAGGAATATCTGCTACCATTTTTTCTACCTGGTTGGCAAGTCCGATCAGATCGATCTTCGTCCTGCCGCATGTCGGACAGGATACAACTTCAATGCCGCCCTTTCTCAGTCCAAGTGTTTTCAGGATAAGCTTTGCCGTACGTATTTCCTCTGACGGGTCTCCGGTCAGCGAAACACGGATCGTATTTCCTATTCCTTCATAAAGAATAATTCCAAGTCCCACAGACGATTTCACGTTGCCTGAGTATACCGTTCCCGACTCTGTTATTCCGACGTGAAGAGGATAAGGACATTCTTTCGCGATCAGCTCGTGGGCTTTCACACACATAAGCACATCAGAAGACTTAATACTTACGACAAGATTATCATATCCCATATTCTCTATCATATGAACTTTGTCCAGAGCGCTCTCAACTATTCCTTCAGCGGTAACCCCGCCATACTTTTCGAGCAGATGTTTCTCTAAAGATCCGCTGTTTACACCCACGCGGATTGGTATATCATACTCCTTCGCCTTATCAACAACCGCTTTTACCCTGTCTTCTGAACCGATATTTCCGGGATTAATACGAATCTTGTCGGCTCCATTTTCTATAGCTGCTATTGCAAGGCGGTAATCAAAATGGATATCCGCCACAAGCGGAATATGAATCTGCTTTTTAATCTCTTTCAGGGCTTCCGCCGCTTCCATCGTAGGTACGGCACAACGGATGATTTCACATCCCGCCGCTTCCAGTTTGAGGATCTGTGCGACTGTGGCGTTCACATCCTCCGTCTTTGTATTCGTCATAGACTGTATTGCAACCGGATTACTCCCGCCGATCTTAACACCGCCGATATTGATCTCTTTTGTCTGCTCCCGTAACATAATCTTCTCCCTAATTCTGTTGATTTTTTCTTATAAGATTTACAACAGGAGAGTTCCAAAGACGGAACTCTCCTGTTGAATATCACTTACGAACAAAGACAAGCTGATCACCGTATTCACGTTCAGTCAGTGTCAGTGTATCCTGTTCTATATTATAGCTGTATGTTCCTGACAGCGTATCTTCTGCATACACATCGTTTTCCATCCGTACAGTGAGGACTTTTGTTTTAGTATCCACATCATATTCCGCCGTAAATGTCTCATCTGTGTCATCTGATTCTGACAATGTCAGTGAAAGCTCTCCATTATCACGGATAACAAGGACATTCCCGGAATCTTCATCCACCCATGTTCCTTCCAGAGGATTCCCTGTGAACAGTTTCACAATAAAAAACACGAGTATAATTATAATAAGAACAGAGGACACAGTCAGGATCGTGCGCCAGATCGTACTTCTCTTTTCTTCATTATTTTCATAAATCATAAATTCACCCCTTTTAGTTCTGTTTTCATTATAAAGAATCAAACCGGGGCTGTCAACGTCGGGACACTCAGCGATAAAATGTTTACTCTCCTCTTTTAAATTTCTTTAATATTATTCTGATACTCCTGATTTTTTATTCGTCTTTCCAGTCTTTTTACGCAGGAATGAAAACAGAGTATTCATCTCCTCCTCTGTGCCCACAGTAATTCTGAGATACTGACCAATCCTCTCATCATTCCAGTGACGGACATAGATATGTTCTGCTTTGAGCTCTTCAAACAACTTTTCCGCATCATATTCTGGATGTCTGGCGAAAATAAAGTTTGCTTTTGAATCTGTCAGGATAAACCCGAGAGATTTCAGTTCCTCCTTTGCCCATTCTCTTGTCTTTACTATCTTACGGACGTTTTCTTCGAAATATGCTCTGTCCTTTACCGCAGCTGCGCCGCAGACCAGCGCCGCCCTGCTCATTGTGTAAGAGTTAAAAGAATACTTCACATCATTGAGGCAGCGGATCAGTTCCGGATTCGCGATCGCATACCCGATTCTCATGCCGGCCATGCTGCGCGCCTTTGAAAATGTCTGAGTGACGATCAGATTGTCATACCGTCCGATCAGTTCGATTGCCGAACGTCCGGCAAAATCCACATAAGCCTCATCCACGATCACAATAGAATTCCTGTTGTGCTCCAGAATATCCTCAATAAAATCAAGTTCCTCATAGATTGCCGTCGGAGCATTCGGATTCGGAAAAATGACGCCGCCGTTCTCCCGGTAATAATCCTCTTTCACAATACGGAATTCCTCGTCTAACTTCGGACACTCATAGGGAATCCGGTAGAGCTGTGCCCACACCTTATAAAAAGAATATGTAATATCAGGAAACAAAACCGGCTTATCCGAATTAAAAAATGTCAGAAAGCACAGAGAAAGCACGTCATCGGACCCAACTCCCACAAACACCTGGTCTTCACCGACATGATACTGCTCTGCGAGAGCTTTTACAAGCACGCTGGACGCCGGATCCGGGTACAGGCGAAATGCATCTGTATCCAGTGAAGACAATGCCTTTTTCACTTCCGGTGAAGGTGGATAAGGATTCTCATTGGTATTTAGCTTGACAACTTGTTCCTGCGGCTGTTCTCCCGGAACATAAGGTTCTACCTGTCGTATATTTCTAAGAAGTTCGTCTCTGATTTTCATGGTATTCTCCTGCACTTATTTATATTCTTTTGCCAGCTCTGCGAATTTGGGCAGGGAGTTGACGATTGTCTCGTAAGCTACACAGTATGCAATTCTTACATATCCCGGACACGCAAAAGAACTTCCCGGAACGACGAGGATATTATATTTTTTTGCTGCTGCACAGAATTCTTTCTCATCAGCGACCGGTGATTTTACAAACAGATAGAATGCCCCTTCCGGTTTGATACACTCAAATCCCAGCTCCTTCAGTCCGTTGTAAAGGGTCTCTCTGTTCCTGTCATAGAAAGAAATATCTGTTTTCTCATTCAGGCAGGCCTTTACCACTTTCTGCTGGAGTGTCGGCGCGTTGACAAATCCGAGGATACGGGTTGCCACATTTGCCGCTGCGATCAGATTTTCACTGTCTGCAGCCTCGTCCGGGATCACAAGATATCCGATACGCTCGCCCGGCAGAGAAAGTGATTTGCTGTAAGAATAACCTACAACTGTATTTGCATAGTATTTCGTAAGATACGGGACTTCGACTCCGTCATAAGCCAGCTCTCTGTATGGCTCATCGGAAATCAGATAAATATCTGTTCCGTACTCTTTCTGTTTTTTCTCCATGATCGACGCCATCTTTTTGATCGTATCCTCAGAATAAACGACACCAGTCGGATTATTCGGTGTATTTACGATCACGGCGCGGGTTTTCGGAGTGATCTTCTCCTCGAACTCATCCAGTTTCGGCTGGAAATCCGCCGTGTTCGGCGAAACCTCTACGATGACGCCGTCATAGTTGTCTACATAGCTTCTGTATTCACCAAAATACGGAGCAAAGACAACAACTTCATCCCCCGGATTCAGGAGTGCCTTCAGGATTACATTAAGTCCGCCTGCAGCACCAACTGTCATTGTGATATTCTTAGCGGAAAATGCCGTGCCGAAACGTTTATTCAGTGACTCCGCTACTGCCTGACGCACATCTTCATATCCTGCATTGCTGTTCGTATAGCCGTGCAGTACAACCGGATCTTCTTCATCCAGAAGCTCTATGATCGCTTTTTTCACTGCTTCAGGCGCCGGTACGTTCGGGTTGCCGAGGCTGAAATCAAATACATTCTCAGCCCCGTAGATTTTTGCCAGTCTGTTTCCTTCCTCGAACATTGCGCGGATCGCAGAACTGTTTGCCACCATGTTTTCCATTTTCTTAGATATCATTGATCTCACTCCGTTTCTTTTACTATTCCTTTTTCTTCAAGAAATGCCGGTTTGTAGGATAATTTTGCTTTTCTAAGCCCTTCCGCGCCGGTATCTTCTTCCCGGTTTACGTATTTATATTCCATGCACTCATGCTGTACGAACTGCTGGTTGATCATGGGATAGGCTCCCTCGACATCAGCAAAAGCTTTCTCGATGTGGACAACAAACGTATCGTCGCACAGAGGCTCTCCTATCGTAAATGCCACGATCTTTCCGCCTGCTTTCAGGACGCCGCCCGTCAGTTCCAGTTCCTTATATAAACGCAGGGAATTCAGTGTGACGCACATCTCCGAATTCTTCTCCGGATCATCTTCACATCCGTTCTGGTTTCTCCACTTCAGAGCCATCTGGAAGCATTCTTCTACATTGTCGTCCGAAAGTGTCTCATAAGTCCAGTCCGGATACAGGTTTTTGAATTTGTTAATATGGTTGCGTTTGCCATGCAGCTTCTTGCCCGCCAATGTTGCAAGCTTTTCCGTCTCGTAGACATAGTCTGCGATGTCACGATCATACTCTACTGTAAATCTGCCCGGATACCATGTCTCAAGCTGTGCGAACATTTCCGGAGTCACATTGTAGAAAACAAGCGGACACTCTTTCTCTTTGCAGTATTCTGTCAGATAATCAACCGCCTTCTTGATATTCTCCGGATCGCCCGCCGGATAAGAAAATGATAATCCATTGTCGTCGCTGCGGAATACAAGGGCGTCTTCGATCACTGCATATTTCACTTTATAGTGCCGGGACCAGAGGTACACATTCACAAAAGTACGTTCGCAGCTCCTGCTGGGGGATTTGTGAAAGTATGATGTGATAATCTCTTTATCCTCAAGTTCCGGGCGTTTAAATTCGGGTTCTGTCATAAATTCCATCGCCTTTCTTTTGTCCCTTTTCCGGATTAATCTTCCATCTTCGCCAGTTTCGCCGTCTGGTCTGCTGCGATCAGACTGTCGATAATCTCGTCCAGATCGCCGTTCAAGATAGAATCCAGTTTGTGCAGTGTGAGTTTGATCCTGTGGTCTGTCACACGGCCCTGCGGGAAGTTATAAGTACGGATCTTTTCTGATCTGTCTCCTGTACCGATCTGGCTTCTTCTGGCCTCGGCTTCCGAAGCCTGCTGCTTCTCCAGTTCCAGGTCATACAATTTGGAACGAAGCAGGCGGAACGCCTTTTCTTTGTTCTGAAGCTGGGACTTCTCTGTCTGGCTGTAGATCACGATCCCGGTCGGGAAGTGAGTCAGGCGGACGGCCGAGTCTGTCGTGTTGACGCACTGGCCGCCGTTTCCGGATGCACGCATAACATCAATACGGATATCCTTCTCGTCAATCACAACGTCTACTTCTTCTGCCTCCGGCATAATGGCAACTGTTACAGTAGATGTATGGATTCTTCCGCCGCTCTCCGTCTCCGGCACTCTCTGTACACGGTGTACACCGCTCTCATACTTCAGCCTGGAGTAAGCGCCCTGACCGGTGATCATAAACACACATTCCTTAAAGCCGCCGATGCCGTTCTCGTTTAACGAGATCATCTCCGTCCGCCAGCCGCGGCTGTCGGCATAATGTACATACATACGATAAATCTCGGCAGCGAAAAGTGCAGCCTCATCTCCGCCTGCGCCGGCACGGATCTCAACAATAACATTCTTATCATCATTCGGGTCTTTCGGGAGAAGAAGGATTTTCAGTTCCTGCTCCAGCTCCTCGATCCGTTTTTTCGACTCGTTCATCTCTTCCTTCGCCAGCTCGCGCATCTCCTCGTCAGACTCCTCCTCGAGCATGGCAAGGCTGTCGTCAACATTCTGTTTACAATTTTTATATTCCTGATACGCCTCTACGATAGGAGCCAGTTCACTCTGCTCTTTCATAAGCTTCCGGAAACGCTCCTGATCGTCCGCTACGCCCGGTTCCTGGAGCTCTCCCATCACTTCCTCATATCGGATCAGCAAATCGTCTAATCTGTCAAACATTTCTCATACGTCCTTTTCTAATAAACTTCATTATCTAATATATCTTCCATACACAACGCGGTCAAGTCCTGCCAGGTCCTTTTTCACCTTAACCTCTTCAAACCCATGGGAGCGCATCATCTCTGTCACATCCTTGGCCTGATCACATCCGATCTCAAAAACCAGATATCCTTCATTCTTCAGAAAAGACGGACTCTCCTCAATAATTCTCTGATAGAAATACAGTCCGTCCTCCCGTCCGTCCAGCGCTTCTATGGGATCATAAATTCTGACTTCCTCCTGAAGCCTGGGAATCTCGGAGGTTCTGATATAAGGAGGATTAGACAGAATCATCGAAAATCTGCCGGAAATATTCTCAAACAGATCGCTTTCAATAAAATCCGCCTGAATTTCCAATCTCTTTGCATTCTCCCTGGCGACTGCAAGCGCCCGTACTGAAAGATCACTTCCAACGCCTTCCGCCCTGCATTTCATATAATGGAGGACACTTAGAAGAATACAGCCGGATCCGGTGCACAAATCGAGAATACGGATACGCCCTGCCCCGTCATGGAACAATTTTTCCTGCCGGTTCAAAATATCCAACGCCGTCTCCACCAGAATCTCCGTATCCTGTCTGGGAATAAGAACGTCTCCGTTTACGAGAAATGACAGCCCCATAAACTCCTGTTCCCCTGTAATATGCTGCAGCGGAACACGTCTGCTTCGGATCTCTATACATCTCTCATATTCTTTCCGCTGTTCTTCGGACATTATCTGATCCGGATCCGCATAATACGCCGCTCGTCCGATGCCGGTCACATACTCCAGCAGATACCATGCGTCAAGCTGAGCCTCCGGCACTTCTGCGGCCTTAAGTTTCTCCATTCCCTGGCTGTACGCATATGCCAGACTGCATCTGCCCCCGGAATTCATAGATTCTCCTTCTGCCATGTACGCCAGTCAAAGACTTCCTCAACCGCGCGGATCCCCACCTCGATCATGCTGTCATCCGGTTCTTTTGTAGTCATATTCTGGACCCACATCCCCGGACGGCTCAACAGATTGATAAACACATTGTCGCTATTTCCCGCGAGCCTGATAATCTCATAAGATACACCCGCAATAAACGGGAACAGGGCAATTCGGATCAGTACTCTTGCCACCTGGGATTCAGCCGTAATAAAAAAACAGAAAATGATGCTCACGATCATGACAAAAAAGAGGAAACTGGTTCCGCATCTCTTATGCTGTTTGGAACTTTTCCGTACATTCTCCACATTAAGTTCCAGACCATGTTCGATACAGTTAATGCACTTATGTTCCGCTCCGTGATACATAAAAGTTCTTTTAATATCTTTTGTCCTGGAAATGAGCAGGATATAGATCAGAAAGATCACAACCCGGATCACACCCTCGAATATAGTCATCGCCATTCTTGAAGTAGTATATTTTTCCACGAAAGTGCTTAGAAAATACGGAAGGACCATAAAAAGCGCTACAGCGATCACGACGGCAATCGCAACTGTCACATTCATGAATATCTTATCCTGTCTTTCCTGTTTTGCCGCTTCTTCCTCCGTCAGAACTTCTTCCTCTTCTTCCTCAAAAAAGCTCGCCGAATACATCAGCGTCTTCATCCCTAACACAAGGGAATCAATGAAACTGAAGATACCGCGGATAAACGGAATCTTCAGCGGAGCTTTCCACGGAATCACGCTGTGATAATCCTGTACGTCCACCGCGATCTCTCCGTTCGTTTTGCGGACCGCAACAGAATATTTGCCTCCGTTGCGCATCATGATGCCTTCCAAAACAGCCTGTCCGCCTATGTTTGATGATTTCATTTTTCCTCCTGTAAAAGACTCCACATATATAAAGAGGCTGAGATGCTTCCACCTCAGCCTGCTGTGTCTGTTTCCTATTTAATACCGTATTTCTTGTTGAACTTGTCAACACGGCCGCGTGCCTGTGCTGCTTTCTGCTGTCCTGTATAGAACGGATGGCACTTGGAGCAGATCTCAACGTGGATATTCTCCTTTGTGGATCCAGTTACAAATGTGTTTCCACAGTTGCAGGTCACTGTAGCCTGATAGTATTCCGGATGGATTCCTTCGCGCATGATTTTCACCTCTCTATTTCAAAATACTTATTATAATCTCTAAACAGCTTTTAAATTGTATCATAAGATAAATTCATTTGCAACTGTTTTTTAGATAAACTTCTGACGAATCACCTGATGAACCAGTTCGCTGTTTGTTTTTGTACGTGAGAACATATTCAAAAGGTTGTCCGCAGCCTCTTCCGCTTTCATACCGTTCAGGCCTCTGCGCATGATATAGACTGCTTCCTGTTCCTCCTTGGTGAGAAGAAGATCTTCACGTCTTGTTCCTGATTTTGCAATATCAATGGCGGGAAATACTCTTCTCTCCTGCAGTTTGCGGTCAAGTATGAGTTCCATGTTTCCGGTTCCTTTAAACTCCTCATACACCACATCATCCATCTTGCTTCCTGTATCTACAAGGGCAGTCGCAAGGATTGTGAGACTGCCTCCTTCTCTCATATTTCTTGCAGCGCCAAAGAAACGTTTCGGGCTGTACAGCGCCGCCGGGTCAAGGCCACCGGAAAGAGTTCTTCCCGACGGCGGAACGATCAGATTATATGCGCGGGAAAGCCTTGTAATGCTGTCAAGGAGAATCATGACGTCCTTGCCGTGTTCTACAAGGCGTTTTGCCCTGGAGATCACCATCTCCGACACCCTTTTGTGATGCTCAGGCAGTTCGTCGAATGTAGAGTGGATCACCTCCACATTCGGTCCGGATATCGCTTCCTTAATATCCGTCACTTCTTCCGGTCTCTCATCGATCAAAAGAATCAGAAGATGCATATGAGGTTCGGATTTCTGTACGGAAAGCGCCACCTCTTTTAGCAGAGTTGTCTTACCGGCTTTCGGGGGCGATACGATCATACCTCTCTGTCCCTTACCGATCGGAGACATCAGATCCATGATACGCATGGCTGTGCTGCTTCCCGGCTGTTCCAGCCGAATTCTCTTATTCGGAAATACAGGCGTAAGATCCTCGAAATTCTTCCGCTTCATCGCCTCCGCCGGACGCAGACCGTTGATCGTAGACACATAGAGAAGCGCGCTGAACTTTTCCCCCTGTGTCTTGATTCTTGTATTTCCCGTCAGAATATCTCCTGTCTTGAGACCGAATCTCCTGATCTGAGCTGGGGACACGTACACATCATTCTCTCCCGGCAGATAATTATCGCTCCGGATAAAGCCAAATCCATCCTGCATAACTTCCAGAATACCGTTGGCCGTATATCCGCTGTCCAACTGTTCGATATCCGTCTCCGCCTTCTTCTCCTTCAGCTCTTCCCTGACTTCTTCCTTTGCCTCGGTCGCAGCCTCCTGCTGCTCTTCCTTTTCATCCAGCGCCAGCATGGCGTCAATAAGATCGCTCTTCTTGAGAGCAGAAACACCTTTCATCTTTCTCGCTTTTGCCAGTTCCTTTAAAGTTGCAAGAGGTAATGATTCATACTTTTCCCTGGTCATAATACCTTCCTTTCCGTTCTCTGTGTTATTTTTCATCATTTAAAAATGCTTCGGGAATTTTCGTCTGAATTGACATAAAATCGATAAGCCGTATTAAATCTTAATTCATTATACATTTGACGCTCACCCTTGTCAAGCCGAAGCCAAAGTGCTATGATTATGGCTGAACTGCGGCTTCATAAATTGTACGGAATATACTGTATGTCCGCAGCTCCGTCTGTATTTTTAAAGAGGTAACGCAATTGGATAGACACAGAAAAGAGAGATATTTCTCACTTGACACCTTTCTCCGAAGCAGATTCGGTGAAAAGGTCTATAAGATTACATTAAACGGCGGCATGACCTGCCCGAACAGAGACGGGCATATCGGAACCGGCGGATGCATCTTCTGCAGCGCCAAAGGCTCCGGAGACTTTGCGGGGAACGCATCCTTTTCCATCAGCAGACAGCTGGAAGAAGGAAAGCAGGAACTTCTCAGCAAAAGGCCTGTCCGTTCTTATATTGCTTATTTCCAGGCTTTCACAAACACTTATGCCCCTGTGGAATACCTGGAACAAATATTCACAGAAGCCATCCGCGATCCCGATGTGAAAGTGCTCTCCATTGCCACCAGACCTGACTGTCTGGGGGAAGATGTGATTCGACTTCTGGCCCGTCTTAGAGAGATAAAGCCGGTCTGGGTGGAACTGGGACTTCAGACGATTCACCCCGGCACTGCACGCATGATACGGCGTGGATATGATATGGACGTATTTGACAAGGCTGTGGAAAATCTCCGCGCCATAGGGGTTGAGGTTGTTGTCCATGTCATCCTGTATCTTCCCGGAGAAACAGAGAAAATGATGCTGGAGACTATCTCTTACCTGAACCATCATGATATCCAGGGAATCAAACTCCAGCTTCTGCATGTCCTGGAAGGCACTGATCTTGCCGATATCTACCGCAGAGAGCCTTTCTATGTGCCTGACATGGAAACATACATCCATACACTGGGGAAATGCATCTCACGCCTCCGTCCGGATATCGTGATCCACCGCCTCACGGGAGACGGCCCAAAAGATCTTCTAATCGCGCCTCTGTGGACCGGCGCCAAACGTACTGTATTAAATCGACTGCATCAATATCTGAAAGAAGAAGATATATGGCAGGGAAAGGAGTATCATGGCTGAAACTTTTACACTTTATAAACTGATCATACTATACATGCTGGATAAAGTAGATTTTCCGCTTACAACCTCCCAGATATCAGAATTCGTTCTGGACAAGGGATACACCACTTACTTCAAACTGCAGGAAGCGCTCTCGGATCTGGCAGAATCCGGTCTGATCCGCACCGAAACGACTCACAATAGAACATTATATCACCTTACAGAAAACGGAGCTGAAACAATCCTTTACTTCAGCAATAAGATTTCCAGCGCCATACGGAAAGATATTGACGAATTTCTGAAAGAAAAGCAATACGATCTGAAAGAGGAGGCTGCCGTAAAATCAGATTATTATCTGAATACAAACAGGGAATATGAAGTGCGCTGCCAGATTGTAGAAAGCGGCTCCAGCCTGATCGATCTGAAACTAACGGTTCCCACCGAAAAAGAAGCTGAAGCCATCGCCAATCACTGGAATGCAAAGAGTCAGGAAATCTACACGCTACTCCTGTCGAATCTTCTTTAAATATTCTTTCATCTGTTTCTCATAGCCAAGCTCGCCGGGTTCATAGAACCTGGCGTCTTTTATTTCGTCCGGAAGATACTGCTGCTTTACATAATGATTCGGATAGTCATGGGCATACTTATACCCTATTCCATGTCCTAGTTTCGCAGCGCCCTTATAGTGGGAGTCCTGCAGATGCACCGGCACGGTCGTCCTGTATTTCCGTACTGCTTCATTTGCCGCAAATATGGCGTTGCACGCCGAATTGCTTTTCGGTGCGCAGGCCACATAAGTTACCGCCTGTGAGAGAATGATCTGAGATTCCGGCATCCCGATCCTCTCTGCCGCCTGGGCTGCCGAAACCGCCACTGTCAGCGCCATCGGATCCGCGTTTCCTACATCCTCCGCCGCACAGATCATGATCCTGCGGGCAATGAACTTAACATCCTCCCCTGCATAGAGCATCTTGGCCAGATAATAGACGGCTGCGTCGGGATCCGAACCTCTCATGCTCTTAATAAACGCCGAGATGATATCGTAATGGTTATCGCCGCGCTTGTCATAATTTACTACGCGTTTCTGGATACATTCGGAAGCGACTTCCACCGTAATGTGGATGATACCGTCCTCACTCCTGTCTGTGGTCAGGATCCCAAGCTCTATGGCATTGAGCGCATTTCTAGCATCTCCGCCCGCCATATCCGCCAGAAATTCCAGGGCGTCCTCATCAACCTGTGCATGGAAGCTGCCCATGCCTTTCTGCATGTCTTCCACCGCCCTTTTCAGAAGGACCTTTATATCTTCCTTTTCCAGCGGTTTCAGCTCAAAGATGCTGGATCTGGAGATCAGAGCGCTGTTTACTTCAAAATACGGATTCTCTGTAGTGGCGCCGATCAGGATCACGGTGCCATCCTCTACAAATGGAAGCAGATAATCCTGCTGGCCTTTGTTAAACCTGTGGATCTCGTCGATAAAGAGGATCGTCTTTCTTCCGTACATCCCCTGCAGGTCTTTCGCCTCTTTTACAACATCCTCCATATCCTTTTTCCCCGCTACCGTGGCATTGATCTGCTTGAACTCCGCGCTGGTCGTGTTGGCGATCACCCTTGCCAGTGTGGTCTTCCCAGTGCCCGGAGGTCCATAAAAGATGACGGAGCTTAACTTATCCGCCTTTATCGCCCGATAAAGCAGCTTATCTTTTCCTATGATATGCTGCTGCCCCACCACCTCGTCAAGAGTAGCAGGACGCATTCTAGAAGCGAGAGGCGATTCCTTCTCTTTCGTTGTCTCTCTCATATAGTCAAATAGATCCATCCTGTATTTTCCTTTCTGTATCGTATTTTACGTATTGATTCAGACTTTATCCAGTCCGGCAAGTTCACGGATCACCTCGCCGGCGATCAGAAGCCCTGCCACCGGCGGAACAAAAGAAATACTTCCGGGAACAGAGCGTCTTTTCCCTGTATCCTCCCCTGTCTCCCGGCCGCTTACATCTACAGGTTTTTCCCTGGAATACAATACTTTCAGATGAGTGATTCCTCTGTTTTTCAGCTCTCTTCGCATGACCCTGCACAGAGGACACACGCTTGTCTCAGAGAGATCAGCGATCTCGAACAGCTCCGGATGAAGTTTATTGCCTGTTCCCATACTGCTGATCAGCCGTATTTTCCTTCTCTGCGCCTCTTCCGCAAGGGCAATCTTGGCGCTCACCGTGTCAATGGCGTCTATAATATAATCAATCTTTCCTTCCCCTGTCTTCTCCTCCTGATTCAGAAGGTAAGCCAGATTTTCAGGCAGCACGAATGTCTCGTATGTCTTTACAGTAATCGTAGGATCAATATCGCGGATCCTTTCGGCCATCACTTTTGTTTTCATCTGACCGACAGTACTGTGGTATGCAATGGACTGACGGTTTATATTAGTAAAGGATACTGTATCGTTGTCGATCAGGATCAGAGTACCGATACCGCTCCTTGCAAGCGCCTCGATGCAGTGGGAACCTACGCCTCCCACTCCGAAGACCATAACGGAAGCGCCTTTTAATCTCCCCATCGCCGCAGCGCCGATCAGCAGTTCTGTCCTGGAATATTCATTGATCATTTTCTGATTTCTCCTCTGTGTGTTTTTCGGTATTCGGAAGGGCTTACTCCTTTCTGCTTACGGAAAGCCTTGGAAAAGTACAGATTATTCTCAAAACCCACGGAATACGCGATAGCAGATACTGACAGTTCCGTCTCCCGGAGAAGATGGCACGCCTGCTTGATCCGGTATTCCGTCAGATACTCTTTCGGCGACTTCCTCATAGCGTGCTGGAATGACCGGAAAAGATGGCTCCTGCTGATCCCAACATAATAAGCAATATCCTCCACTGTAACAGGATAAGAATAATTCGTTCCGATATATGTCAGAGCCTTCTCCACATACATCTCATGGGAGTCTTTCTCCGGCTCCGGCCGCTCCGCATAATGCATAAAGACAGCCAGAAGGCTGTATAACTTCCCAGTCATTGCAACCGAGGACTCATAGGTATTTCCTTTCACCTGATAAATCTGATCCAGCCCCTCGCGAATCATTTTCTCCGGTATCTTTCCCTTCAGAATATATGGCGTCTCCCGGCTGAATCCGGTATTGCGTATGATGGATGCGGCGTCCGCCCCCATAAAGCCCGCCCAGCAGTACTCCCATGGCTCTTTACTGTCCGCCTGGTACTGCAGTTCTACCCCGGGAAACAAGATAAATGTATCCCCGGCGCCAAGATGCACCGATACTTTGCCTGTCGTATATACACCGCTCCCCGAGAGAATGTGATGGATACAGTAGTGATCCCGGATTCCGGGGCCCCACTGATAGTCCGGCTCGCATTTCTGGTAGCCTACGTTGTAGACGGAAAGAGAATTCAGGAGGTTTTCGTTGGTTTTGTATGAATGTTTGTATGAGTTTGTCATGCTGCGAACCTTTCTCTTAATATATAAGTCATGTAGTCCTATTATAATATCATGATTTAATCTGCGCAACATTTTTACATATTTTTGCACGTAATTTTTATAGACGGATCCGCCTTATTTCAGTTATACTGAAAACAGAATACGAACCGTGATTCATATTTCATTTTTAAACTGAGGAGGATCATCAAATGAAACAGAAATTATTTGACAAGTTTGCAGAGCTTTTCGGGAATGCTGACGGGGCACATTTCTATTTTTCCCCGGGCCGTGTCAACCTGATCGGTGAGCACACAGATTACAACGGAGGCCACGTTTTCCCCTGCGCTCTTACTATGGGTACATATGGAGCTGCCAGAAAGCGCGACGACCGCAAGGTGCACTTCTATTCCATGAACCTGGATAAATTCGGAGTCGTTGAGGCTTCACTGGACGACCTGACAAACAAAAAGGAATATAACTGGGCAAACTACCCGCTTGGGGTCGTATGGGCCTTTGCCGAGAAAGGCTATCTTCTGGACATCGGCTTTGATATGGTCATCTGGGGAAATATCCCCAACGGATCCGGACTTTCCTCTTCCGCATCCCTGGAAGTTCTCACAGGCGTTATCCTGACTGACCTTTTCGGCATCACAGATTTAAGCATGACTGACCTGGCGCTGATCGGACAGTATTCTGAAAATAATTTCAACGGCTGCAACTGCGGCATCATGGATCAGTTTGCAGTCGCTATGGGCAAAAAGGACAATGCTATCTTTCTTGACACAAACACAATGAAGTACGAATATGCTCCGATTCAGCTGGAAGACGCAAAGATCGTGATCACCAACAGTAAGGTAAAACACAGCCTTGTAGATTCCGCATACAACGACAGACGTCAGGAGTGTACGGACGCCCTCGCTGCTCTTAAGACAAAGCTGGACATCAATGCTCTTGGCGATCTGACTCCTGAAGAGTTTGAAGCAAACAAAGAACTTATCACGGATCCCGTTCAGCTGAAACGTGCAAAACATGCCGTCTATGAAAATCAGCGCACGATCGACGCTGTAGCAGCGTTAAAGGACGGTGACTTAACAAAGTTCGGTCAGCTCATGAACCAGTCTCACATCTCTCTGCGTGATGACTATGAGGTTTCCTGCGAAGAGATCGACATCCTTGTAGACCTTGCATGGCAGATCCCGGGCGTGATCGGTTCCCGTATCACAGGCGGCGGATTTGGCGGCTGTACGGTCAGCATCGTAAAAAATGAGTCTGTAGATACATTTATCGAGAGCATTGGTAAAACTTACAAAGAGAAAGTCGGTCACGAGGCTGAATTCTACACAGTAGATATCGGAGACGGAGCTTCCAGACTGGACTGATCCTCCGTCATAACTCTATAACACATGATGCCGGTGCCGGTATTGCGCACCGGCAATACTTTGCCGAAAGGAGATTTATCATGATATATGAATCAATCAAAAAACTGGTACAGTATGGGATCAGCACAGGGCTTACCCCCGAGTCCGAAAGAATCTATACAACAAATCTGCTGCTTGATCTCATGAAAGAAGACGATTATGAAGATGTGGTCTGTGACATGGATGACATTGTTCTGGAGGACGTCTTAAAAGATCTGCTCGATGAGGCTGTAAAGCGCGGCATTATCGAAGACAGCATTACATACCGGGATCTGTTTGACACGAAACTGATGAACTGTCTCGTTCCGCGTCCGGTTCAGGTTCAGGAGAAATTCTGGAAAGAATACGAAAAGTCTCCGCAAGATGCCACCGCTTATTATTACAAGCTCAGCCAGGATACTAACTATATCCGCCGTGACCGCATCAAACGCGACCGTAAATGGACGGTAGATACGCAGTACGGCACTCTGGATATTACGATTAACCTTTCCAAACCGGAGAAAGATCCGAAAGCTATCGCTGCCGCAGGAGCTGCGAAATCATCCTCATATCCGAAATGTCAGCTCTGCATGGAAAATGAAGGATATGCCGGACGTGTAAATCACCCTGCCCGTGAGAATCACCGTATCATCCCGATCACGATTCAGGGGAAAAAATGGGGATTCCAGTACTCGCCTTATGTATATTACAACGAGCACTGCATCGTATTTAACGGGGAGCACATCCCGATGAAAATTGACCGCAATGCATTTGCGAAGCTGTTCGATTTCATCAAACTCTTTCCTCACTACTTCCTCGGCTCTAACGCGGATCTTCCGATCGTGGGCGGTTCCATCTTAAGTCATGATCACTTCCAGGGCGGACATTATACATTCGCAATGGCCAAGGCTCCGATCATTGAACACTTTACAGTGGCAGGCTACGAGGATGTAGAAGCCGGCATTGTAAAATGGCCGCTCTCAGTTATCCGCCTGCGCGGGAAGGATACAGAGCGCATCATCGACCTTGCTGATCACATCCTCGGCAAATGGCGCGCTTACACCGATGAGGACGCATTTATCTATGCTGAGACGGACGGAACGCCGCATAATACGATCACTCCGATCGCACGCATGAAAGACGGATTGTACGAGCTGGATCTGACTCTCAGAAACAACATCACAACTGAGGAGCATCCGCTGGGCGTTTACCATCCCCATGCAAAACTGCACCACATCAAGAAAGAAAACATCGGACTGATCGAGGTAATGGGACTTGCCGTTCTTCCGGCCCGTCTGAAAGGCGAGATGGAACTTCTGAAAGAATATATTCTGGAGGGAAAAGACATCCGCAGCAATGATCAGATAGCGAAACATGCGGACTGGGTTGAGGAATTCCTGCCGGCCTACGCAGATGTTAATGAGGATAATATTATGCATATCCTCGAGCAGGAAGTCGGAAAAGTCTTCTGCCAGGTGCTGGAGGATGCAGGCGTATATAAATGTACGGATGAGGGATTGGAAGCATTCCGTAGATTTATCAGTATGCTGTAAATAATCTTAGGGATTTACTTGAATAAATCCTCTAAGGATTAAAAAAGCGACCCGGACGAAGTGTAATCCTTCAAACCGGGTCGCTGTTTTCTTACTATTATTACGACTCTGCTATTTTATCTGATTACTATTCGGCTTCCGATGCTTCTGAAGAGATCGATACAGTCACTTCACCGTTTCCTGTTTCTGCGGTTTCAATCTGATACTCATCTTTCATCTCATCCTGAACCGTTACTTCTACCTCCGTCAATCCGTCTTCTGACCGGAAATATCTGGTATCTGTGGAATCTCCCTGTTCTATTTCCACCATTCCGGCACCGGCTCCGGAGCTTTTTTCCGGTACGGCAGCGCTTCCGCTGGCAAATACAGTCATTGCCGTTCCTGTCATCAATACGGCGCACACAATACCTGCTATGCTTATCTTCTTAAAATTCATAATTGCCACTATCCTTTCCTGAATTGCACTCTTTCCGAATCCATTCAGAAAGAGAGACCATTGATATTGGGTTTCTGCCAGATCAAGCAGAGTTTCTGCATACTTTTTCTTCTGCTTTTCTCCGTATATTTCGAGGACTCTTTCATCACATGAAAGTTCGATATCCCGGTCGAAGAACAAATACATCACCCATGCAAGGGGATTAAACCAGTGGATGCAGGCTGCCATGAGCATGATCATCTTTAAAACATTATCAGCCCTCCTGATATGGACCATCTCATGGGCAAGAACATATTTTAAGTCTATGCGGTCTGCTCTGAGCTGCTTTGGAAGTATAATCCGCGGTTGTACCATACCGACGGTCAGCGGTGTAGATGTTCTGTCAGAAACACATATCTTCACTCTCTCCGGGATCTTCACCAACATCCGTAAAATCTCATCCGCATCTTTTGATACAGGCAGGGCGTTAGCCAGCCGCTGAGATTCTCTGTAATAACGTATCCCAAAGATAAACAGCAATATTGCGATCCCCAAGATCCATAGCGCCATCCTCCAGTCAATATTTCCGGAAGCCGGTCTGCTCATATCTAACACTGCTCTTTCTGCCTTTTCAGTCACCGGAGAGGCTATTCCGTATTGAAAAGGAAGATCAAACGGAATCAGCAGCCGTAATGCGGCAATCTCCCATAAGAGTACAAATACTTTCTTCGGAAGGCGCTTTACTGCCAACATTCGCAATGCCATGATCAGAATAATCAGAATTCCGCCGGAAATACTCATGTGCATCAACATCATATCCACCTCACTGCATCTGATCGATCAGATCTCTTAACTGCTTCAGTTCTTCCGCGTCTACCATTGTCTTATCCGACAACAGAGCGGCGAAAAACTGCTGCTTCGATCCGTCAAACATTCTCTCGATCAGTTCATGCGTCTCATACGCCTGAACTTCCTCCTTTGAGATGACAGCCCGGCAGATAAATTTGGGCTCGATCCGCTCGATCGCCCCTTTTTCAATACACTTTTTAATCACAGTATATGTGGTATTTCTGTTCCACCCGATTTCCTGATTCAGTATCTTAGCAATCTGACCTGCAGTCAGATCACCTTCCTTCCACAATGTTTCCATAACCTTCAACTCGGAATCAAATAACTTCACCTTCATATCATATCCTCCAAAAATGACTATTGCAATAGTATTTTCTCCATTATACTATCACAATAGTCATACAACGTCAACACTTTTTACTATTGGAGTAGTCATCTGCTGACATAAAACCTGACATACTATCGTACATGGCAAACAGATACAGGATCACTTAATACAACTACACTCCTGCCGGAGACAAAAAAACAGCCGGAACACAGGTATCGCTTAAGGGCCGTAGAGCAACATCAGCACTTAGGCTGCGTCCTTTGCAGCCTTATGTACTGCTATGTTGCGGCCCGAGCGAAAGCGCGCCCGCAAGCGATACCTGTATTCCGGCGGATTATTTTGCATCTCCGTC
>DWYB01000056.1 GCA_019118885.1 Candidatus Mediterraneibacter surreyensis
ATGTATTCCTGCTCTATGCCGGATACCTGTGATAGATATTTCACTACATCATTACGCTTGTATTTTTTATTAAGACAGGCGTATACTGCCCTGCTTATAAGACCTCTGTCCGTTATGTCAACGTCCTTGCACAATCTTTTCATCGATTATATATAAGAGGGCTTTCGGTTCTCTACTAACCCCGACGCATAACTCCATATACGTCCCCGAATTCTCGGGCTGGCCTTTCTAACTTATTTTAGGATTGCTCCAAAGAGCCTTTCGGCTACAGATTCATCCGCGAAATGCGATGCTATAATTTTTTGATATATAATATCAGGCGAGGTGGTTCCAGTTCTCGTTCCCGAGCCTGTTCCTGAGGTTCAGGTAGGAGCCTCCGGCGTTCGCGCCGTTCCTGAGGTTACCGCCTTTGCACCGCAAGTCCTTATTAGGGGCAATGCCCCTCTCCCCTACGGGGATTCACCCCGTAGGCCGATTTAATCGCAGGCGAGGTGGTTCCAGCCCCCGCTCCCGAGCCCGCCCCCGAGGTACAGGCAGGAGCCCCCGGCGTTCGCGCCGACCCAGAGGTCACCGCCCATTAAATATTCTCTGAATGTATCAGATGCGGTACCGCCTGCGTAATATCTATCGCAAACACCTTGCGTAGACCCGGAACCTTCCGCAGACGGCCACCAGGCCCCGGTATCGGAATCAACAGAATCGTCCCCGATATACCAATCTGATGCCTGTCCGCCTGCGCTTGCCGGAATTGTCCCGACTAATTTATATGTGCTTTTAATGACAGCATCTGAGCTGGAATGCGCCGTCCCTTTTTCCGCTACATAAATCGTTCTGGTTCCATCCGCGTTCAGCCACGCCGCTGTATCGCTGGCAACAATATATCCGCCCACGGCATATTCACGCCCTTGTACGCGGTATGCATGTTTGCTATCTGTGTTGGATACAGGCGAGCCGTCATGGTGCCCCAGAACAGTATCGGTTGTACCGCTCCATGCGTGCATAGAGGATAGGATGATTGGTGTCGAGAAAGTTTCTGTGTATACGTGGCGCATTGTATTGAATGCCGATTCTTCCGGGATGTCAAGATATATTGCAGTGTTTAATCCGTCCGGAAGTACTTCTTTCCTCAGCACCTTTACATCGTCCGCATAAGCGTGCACGGAATCCTGTCCACGGTCGTTATTTGCCGTTCCGTTATTGTTTGCACCGTATCCGACAGATACATAGTTTCCAACCGTGATATTGGCGGCCTGTGCATTTGTGACAGGGAAGTAGGTGTTGTTATCCGGAGACTGGATTGCCGCTTCATACTGAAAGCTATAATTTGTCACACCCGCTTCTAATGCCTGTGTGGATTTTGTCGCGCCTTTGATGATGTCAAAAATGATCTGGAAATTGTTCCGGCACGCGCCTGCTCCCCAGTAACCCGCTCCTTTAGCCTGGTAATTTGCGATCATATTATTATGTGACTGTTTTCTGACGGGTTTTAGCCCGGGCTGAGACCTGGGCTTGCCGTCCGAAGCGATTCCGGAAACATAAGCAGATCCGATACACCACGGATACACCGTTCCATTTGCCTTTGTGGATTCTACCCACGGGACAAGCCCTAATTCCGGATGCGGGCTATCGGAAATTGTAATGAGGTCGTATCCAGGGTTGCTTGCATCCCATTTCCAGTAAAACGACATCTGCATTGCTCCAACATCCACCGCGCCGGTCGTGGCATATCCACTTGTGCCTTCTAGCGCTGTAGGCCGTGCTGTGCCGTCGTCTGCGTCCCTGACATAATTGCAATGCACCCATTCAAAAAGTGGATGTTGGCCGTTCAGATAATCGTCCTGACCCTCTTCCGTGTCTGTTGACGGTTCAAAAACTAATCCTGCATTGTCCAGCATCTTCTCACCCGTCGGTGTGGGGTTTGATGCGAATTTCCAGAGCTTTGTCTGGTATACTTTACCGGTCCGGCGCAGGGCGTAGTAATTTTCAATCATCCGCTCAAGATTTCCCTGTTGTTCTGCGGGAATTACTGTACCATCGGCACCGATTTTGAGAATCTTACCCGCATTTTCTGAACCCTGATTTTGCCGTAATGCGCCATTATCTCTAATTGGTACGGCCTGTACTGTGCCGTTTACCTTGGCCTGTATGCTGTCCGCATATACTTCTGACATTTAGTTTCCTCCTTCCGTTATTTTGATCGTAGAGCCTGATAATTCTAACTCTCCTGCTGCAACTGGATTTTCGTTCAGGTAATTATCTACTGCCTGCTGTATCTGCTCCGGCGTGGCTCCGCCTGACTTCATTTTTGCTACAAATGCCGCTACGAGAGGCGTGATGTCTTTATTGTCCGTCATGACCATGCCCCCCATTCTCCGTCATTTCCGACCATAGCCACGTCAAACGCCGGAGTAATTGCGATGCTGCCGGGGAGAAATGTCTGGTTGTCTCCCATGTGCTCCACGTTTTGACCTGTGACCGGAAGAGAATCTGTTGTGTTGTCCGCAAGTATCAGGCACCTGATTGCACGCCCATCCGCATTCTGCGGTGTAGCGTCCGCTATCTGCTGAATTGATAATAGTGTAAACATATATGCACCTCCTAAAATACGGCTATCCATGTGCATGGATACGCCCTGCTTGTCCCGCCGGGAAGAAAATTAAAACTAAAGCCTGTTTGGGTGCGACCCGTGATAAGGAACTGCGGAACATCCGTTTGTGTTTTTTCCATGCAGTCGATAGAGATATATGCATTTCTCATATCTATACCAGTAGTGATCGTGATACTCTGTACATCATAATCGCTCGGTTTTGGTATCGTGTAATCGCCTTTGACAATCTTCCCGTTAACTTCATTTATTGCGGACACAATAGACGATTTATCCATTGTTTCAAGATTATCCCTGTCTCCGATGATCGTACCCGTGATAAAATCGACTTGATTCTCTTCATTCTCGAGTCGTTGGTCAAAATCTGTGATATATGTATCCTGAGTGTCTAATCGTCCGACAAGTTCATTGATTGCCGCCACGAGATTGTTTTTTTGTGTCGTAGTTAAAGTTGATAACGTTCCGATAAGATTTGATATCTTCTGGCTCGAAAATGTTTTTGTGTCAGATGTTGTACTGTCGTCTATAACAGATTCTGGCGTCTGTTGTTGTAATTTTTCATCGATTTTTGCGCTTGAATATGTAGTGACGGTCGATGCCCGATCATCATTGATGACTCCGCTCACCGCTTCTCCTATAGCTTCAGCTGCTTCATTTGCTGCCTGTGCCGCCTGATTTGCCAATCCTGCCGCTTGATTCGCATTCTCTACAGCCTGCTCCGCGTCATCAAAAAAACCGCCCTCATTCTGGCTCTCCTGTGCGTCTCCCTCCGTATAATTCGGATGCACTCTGACAGGCTGAGAAAAGCTGACCAGTTTTTCATCCCCCTGTGTGATCCTGATCTGGAGATCGGATACACCGAGTTCCGCAAACATCTGATCTGTGACCGTGACAGTAACGACATTACCGGATATCGCAGCTGTATCATATACTGCTTTTCCGGACGGCTTTTGTACATACACTTGCGCCGCCGAACCGGACGGAATATCGTAGTCCCTGAACGTAAACACGATAGGTATATCATTCGTCAGCCGTACATAGTCGATCGGGTCTTTAACTTTGCTCGACAGGACGTATATATCCCTGTTAATCTGATTCTGCATCTTTTACCTCCTGTTCTAATGGCTGTGTTTCACCGATATAGTCTTTTACTATACACTCATTTTTTGCTGTATCTTCCATGTTAATCACCTCGCAATCAATAATCTTGACTTGAAGTTGTCCAGCTTTCTATTAGTCCGCCTGATATCGTAAGATTAGCCCTATCTATTCGGGTTATGCCAGAACTGTTCCAAGCTATCCCGGTAATTACGCTTAGAGTCCCTGCTGCAAGTTTTAGTCCCCACGATTTTATCAGTCCATTTTGTACGACGATTCCACCGTTAGTGTTTGACGGGAAAATTGTGCCTGATGCTGTATTGATGATATATGGTGTATCGTCCGGGCTTTGGTCATCATAGAGAAATATCCGCTTTATATTTACGTCACTTCCGGCAGTACTGGCGCACCCAAGTATTAGACGTTTCCCTTTATCGCACCACATTTCTATCCCGTCTCTATCGGCAGCAATATCTCTTACCGCCCCTACACTTCCGGTATATTCCCCGTTATCTTCCCACGAATAAAACTTTGCTTGATTTCCGGTTATCGCAACAGATAACTCTCCATTTTCCGCACGTTGGATAAAATCACCAGACAGCTGCAGCTCTCCGGTATCCAGATTCCAGTATGAGCGACCGGTCTTGTCAGATAGCAGTCCAGCAATCAATGTATTTGCATAACCGCCCTTTGCGGTAAATGCCGTTGTCCAGTTCCAGCCGCGTCCGTCTTCCGTCCGGGAGTCCGCAATCTGAAATCCCTGCGTGCCAAGACACATAGCGCCATAGGTCGGGGACTCCTCGTTTGTGTCCTCGAACAGAATCGCGCGAACATCTGCGGTCTGTGCTACGTTTTTCTGATATCTCAGTTGCGTGTTGATTGCGTTCAGGACTCCGCTGACTCTCTCAGCGACAAGAGTATTGCCAGGGCCGATCACCTGCTGAATTGCCTGCAAGGATGATGTCAGCTCTGAGAAATAGTTATATTCGTAGTCGCCGAGCGTCATTTCCCCCGCCTGATTCCTGATGCAATCCCATGTCAGCTTTATCACACGTGCATCTGTTGTGATTCCGAGCTTATAATTATAACAGTGTACCGTATCCCCAAGGCCAACAGATACAAGGTCTTCAAAATCCTTGTACTGTTCAGTTTTTGCCAGGTCAATCATGGTTACCTGGATAGTTACTGCAGGAAGATCCGCTCCTGCCGCATACATATCTTCACACTTCTGCGTCAGTGCCACATTAAGTGCCGCCTGATCGGCGCATATGATGATATTGTCGTCCTCGCTGTCAGATGCATCCTCTGCCAGTTTCACGTCCTCGAACTTCACTTCACGGATATATTTTTTTGCGTATTTGTCGATATTCTCGCTGTCCACCCACGGCGTGTCACCGCTCATCGTCCTGCCGTTGTATGCGACAGGGACGATCCGGGTCACCACGTCCGACATATCTACTGTATAGCTCAGACCGTTCATGTTCTTGCCGTATCGGATTTCTACACCATAATCACCGCCGACCCGCTCATTTATGATAACCTTAAAATTATCATATAAAATTTCGCCACCCCATGTCTGGATGAACGTGGGGGAGTCCTCACCGTTGATCGCATCCATCAAATTTCTACGCACAAAATATGCGGTGCCGCCTGTTGTGATATTAGACTCACCGCTGTACTTACTGCCTTGCGTCATAATGTTTAGCGCATTCTGCCCGTTCTGGTTTGTCGGGCGCGTATCCATCAGGAAACAATCGTCCGCGCTGTCAAAGAATATCGGATACGCTGTCACTTCCACTGAAGAATCCGTCTTAACGCACTTATCTACCCGGAATAACTGATGATCGCTCTGAAATGTCGGAGCGGATATGACCGCCTCTTCTGACAGGTACTTCCATCTTCCGTCCGGATCAATAGGATGGATCATTGTCAGTTCCCATGTCCCGTTGATCTCGGTAGACAGTTCGCATTGTGTCGGTAATAGCGTGATATCACCATTTACATCATAGTTTGTATTGTCTTTTTCATAGCACTGGATCATACTCTATACCCCCATTGCGGCACGACAGACAAGGAAAATCCGGACGACACTGTAACTGTATTTTCTCCATGCGGCAGCCACAGCTTTTCATAGTCTCCCGTTACATCTGTGTTAATCGACTGTCCATCGTTTTTGTATGATAATTGACGCTCTGAGTTAATTACCGCATCTTGCCCGACATTTGCCGTAAATTCATATCCGTTTACAGTCAACGTACATAGTCCCTCGCCTGTGATTGTGTATATCGGTTTTGCTTTATCTGCCGGATTAAATGCAACGGAACTAACCGGGATCTGCCCGTCTTTTAGGAACTCAAACGGGGTACATACGAACGACACTGTAAATGTCCCGAACTTCCTGATTTCTCTTGCAATGTCTCCATACTCTATCTTCCAGACCTTGTAAAATACATCTGGGCTGTCCGATATGACAAGTTCGCCGGTCCCGGACAGCCATGACCTAATATTTCTTACATTGTCCATAAATGTCTTTGAAATGATCGAGAATGTACAATTAATCTGAAGATTACTCAAATAGTCGTTTGTCTCGACCAATTCTCCGTCCATTCCGGGGACAGCGTAAGTGTTATACTGCTTGCTGCCCCCGGAAAATTCTGGATAGTCGTTCAAGAAGCACCAGTGATCCTCTGAGGTCTCGCCGTTGTATTCGATTATTACTTTTTTCATGCGAATGCCCCCCTTGCTTTGAGAACTGCTTTCTGCTGATTTCCGATTTCGGATATCGTATATCTTGCCGCGTTTTTGTATATCGGAGTTCCATCTAAGTTTGTCGTATTGTCAACTATAATTGTCATTCCTTCAAATATATTGCTTACATCTGCTTGATACGTTTCAGCTACACGTGATGTTCCTGTTATAGCATCGACCGGATTGATTCTCTGCCCGACTTCTGCATAATGTCCTGATATTTTATTTACTGCATTGTCTAATGCACTGTTGATATCCTGTACCGGTATATTGTCCTCAAAACCTATCCCCATTCCAAGAGCCATATTTAATCCTATTTCATCCCTAAACAGTGTGGATGGTGAGTGAATCCCAAGTAAACTTTTAGCAGCATTAAAAGCTGCCTTTGCTGCCTTTTTTGCAGCATTTACAACCCATCCTATTGCGCTTGATATTCCTTTTGCAATTCCCTTGATAATATTTTCTCCGATTGATCCCCAATTAATATTAAACGGATTTTTTATCTTAGAAATAAGATTTTTTATTATGCTGCTTATACTTGAAAATATACTCTTAATACCATTTCCGAGTCCTTTTATCAAATTTGCGCCTGTGCTGAACAAATTAAGATGAGTAATTACGTTCAAAATAGCTGTCACAATTTCGCCTGCATTCGCAATAATTGTTGGAATTGACTGTATAATTCCTTTTCCGAGTGCAATTATAATTTGAATTCCTGCAGAAAGAATTTTAGGTAATAATGAGTCTATATTGGAACAAAATTCGTTTATAATTTTAGGTACTTCCGCAATTAATGTCGGCAAAGAATTCGCGATTCCCTCCGCTAGTGAAACAAGCATATCCAATCCAGTTGAAACAATCTGCGGAAAATTGCTTACAATTCCTTGTATAAACTGCAACACTGCTTCAATTCCTTTTGGAACAAGTTGGGGCGCATTTTCTGTAATCCCGTTTCCAATTTGAGTTATCAAATTAAGAGCAAATTCTCCAAGTGTTGGAAGTAACGTTGCCATACCAGATATCAATGTAAGTAATATCTGGCCTCCTGCTATCACGAGTTGGGGCATATTTTCGTTTAAGCTTGCAACAATCTGCTGTATGATTAATATTGCATTTTCCAATAAACTTGGAAGCATCTGAGCTATTCCAAGTAAAATATTGCTTATAACCTGCCCGCCAACTGAAATAAGACCAGGCATTCCATTTTCTTGAAATGCTGTTGTCAATTGATTTATTGCGTCAGTTGCTTGCTGAGCCAAATTCTTTAAAGGTTCCGACACGCTGTCATACAGTACAATGCCCAGTGTTTCAAGTGAGCCTTTCATCTGCTCTATTGCCCCCTGCAGATTGTCCTGCATTGTAGTTGCCGCCTGTTGAGCCGCGCCGTCACATTCTCTGAATGATTCAGTAAGTTGTGTTAAGCTTCCTTCACCCTCATTAATAAGTGCGAGCATTCCTGATAAAGATTCCTGCCCATATAATGTTACAAGAACATTATTCTTTTGCTCATCCGTCATACCCTGCATGGCTGTACGGAGCATTCCTACTTGATCCGAAAGGGATTTCATCTTCCCCTCTGAATCGTAAAACGATATGCCAAGTTGTTCCATTACTCCGACCATATCATCCGTAGGCTTTGAAAGCCTTGATAACGCGCCCCGTAAGGTTGTACCGGCTTGGGATCCCTGTATCCCCGCATTAGCCATAATTCCAATTGCCGCAGCAGTCTCTTCCATGCTGATCCCTGCCGCGCGTGCGAGCGGTGCAATATATTTCATTGCCTCTCCGGTTTCAGCTACAGAAGAGTTTGTACGGTTTGCATTTTCTGCTAAAACGTCAGCGACATGACCCGCATCAGATGCAGCCAAACCAAATCCTCTAAGAGTGGATGCGGCAATGTCAGAACTTGCGGCCAGATCTTCGCCTGCTGCTGCGGCTAAATCCAGAAGTCCCGGCATCGCATCCATAATTTCTGATGTAGTAAACCCGGCCGCTGCCAAGTTTTCCATGCCTTGAGCTGCCTCAGACGCAGAGAATGAGGTATCTGCTCCTAACTGTATCGCTTGATTCCTTAAATTTTCAAGTTCAGCTCCAGTAGCTCCAGATATAGCCTGCACTCTCGACATCTGTGCTTCAAAGTCACTCCCTACTTTTATTGCCGCAACCGATGCAGTTCCTAGAGCTCCAGAAACTGACGCAATAGCTTTTGCTGATACTGATAATCCAGTCTTTAATCCTCCTGCAAGTTTTGAACCGAGAGAGGAAGTGTTTTTCTGAAATTGTTCTGTAGATTTGTCAGCCTCATTGATTGCCTTCTGATAACCGGACGAATCACCTGTTATCTTTGCAGATAATGTATAATCAGGCATCACTTACCTCCTTTCCGTTTCAATCCATTAGCACTAAGAATCCGATCAACCCAACCTTTTCCTTCCTTTTTCTCAATCTCATTTACGATCTGGATATCGCTTTCAGCTTTTTCTTTATCTGATTTTCCTTGAAGTTTTCTCCATAGCTTTTTAAATCTCGAATTTTTCTTTCTTAACGCGTTGCTCACGGCGTTAAGCACGGCATCGCGGATCAATGTTGAATCTGATACTGTTTTGTCCTCCCATGCCTTATATATGAACGCTTTTTCGGTTGGTGTCAGAGCGTTATAGTCAGCACGTGAATAATGGAAATTAACTGCAAAAAAAGCGAAGTCCATTACATCTCTGTAAGGCTCCGCTAATTTTTCATACTCTTCATCTTTTTCTTTTGCCTGAAAATACTGATATTCAATCAGACGCCCTGGAATAAAAAAGGCATATCTTCCGACATTTTCTCAATAATCATATTGTTAACGGCGAGATATCCTTTTTCTTTCATAAGAGATTCTGCGATCTTAGCTCCGTCTTTTCGCGAAACAAAACTATCGCTTCCGACTTCCTTAAGGCAATATCCAAAATATACCTCTATTGCATTTAATGACAGTGCACCGTTTGTCTGGACGATATCCGCCACAGTTGGAAGTTTCAGGAAATTTTCAACGAGCTTAATTCTTTCGATATTAAACTTTAATTCATACGCTTTTCCGTTAATCTCAAACATCTCTTACCCTCCTACGATGTTTTTGTTGTAATCTCGGCAACTCCCGCCTTTAGTGCCTTTCCACTGCTGTCCGTCTCGATAATCATAATCTGATTTCCTGCTGTTAATCTGGTAAGCTCTTCGGATCCATCCCACTCAGTAGTAGAAATAGTCTCGCCGTAAGCCGGATATGACAGCGGAGCAACACCAGTCTTGTAGTAATATTTATCCGATCCTTCTTTCACCGGATTCACATATATGTTCGTGCCTCCTGTCGTTGCACCTGCTACGGAAACAACAGTTAATTGTTCAAGAGCCGCCGTACCATCCGGCATAGTGTCAGGTTCTACAGGATCAACTGACAGGTCAACGAGTTCACCCATACCACTCAGAGTAATGGAGTAAGTTACAGCATCATCATAAGGTGCCTCAATCGGATAGTCTGTTACAACCGCCAATCCACCGAACATCCCGACCTTTCTCTTTCCGTCAACAACCTTAATACACACCGGATCTCCGCTATTAAACGCCTGTGATAAGATGGAATGACTCTGATCATTCGGCACAAAAAGTCCGTCATTGTCAATAGACCATTCTTTCATTCCGGCAAGATAAGCCTTCCACCCTCCCTGTGTATCTTTGGAAGATATTTCGATTGTGTCCGCTGATCTGTTAATAGTTAACCCCTGCTGTCCGCTGATTGCCAGAAGCTGTGTTCCTTCCAGATTCCAGATACACAGCAAGATATCTTTTCCGGCAATTGCTTTTGCGGCAGAACTTGTGAAATTGCAGTAATCGTTATTGTCAAATGCAAATAACTGCAATGCTTTGAATACTTTATTTTTCATTCTGCTCTCCTTTCATATCTTGCACATGAATCCGTAACACACCATAAAGTCAAAGTTGACTATGGCGTGTTTTTCGCCTGATTCATCAGTTTTTATAGCCTGTACACCGTTATCTGTCTGCATGACCAATTCAAAAGGCTCCGGCAGGGTAATGTCCTCGCTCAGAGCCGATTGTAAATTCTCTATTAAGTTGTACACGCCCACAGAAGATGGGCTTTCTTCTGCAATGCAGTGGATTGCGACCGAGTACACATCCCGGAACATTGTCTTACTGTTTGCCGGCTGAATCCGTGTGATCTCTGCGAAATACAGAGGACTCGCTTCGTTGATCGGCACGTGGTCATAGCATCTCAGTCCTGTGAGAGCTTCAACCTTGTCCTGTATCGCCGCAATGAGCGTGACAGGTGATAGTTTCTGATATGCCATTATCCGCGCTCCTTTCTGATTGCGTTAATCAAATCCTGTTTGTAGATCGGGCGTTGAGTATCAACATTATGCTGCAAAAACCTCTGACCTTCTACATAACCGCCGTTTCTGGTTCTGTGTCCATATTCAACATGAGCGCCATATGAGGCTGTATATCCCATCACTCCGTCATTCAGGTCGGCGCTTGAACTGTTCCGTAATTCTCCGGTATCCACAGGCGTACCCCCGGACGCTCTTGCCCTGTTCAGAATCTCTTTAGTCTGCTTTTTTACGACCGCATCAAACCGCACAGAGTTCAGCCGATTTAGCTCGGCTTCAAGTTCCCGAAATCCTGAAAATGTAATGTTGATGCTCATTTCTTGTACACCTCCACCTGTATGACGGTGTATCTCGGTGTCAGATCAATCTTTTCCTTGATCTTTTGCCGAACTCCATCAATGACCGCATGGGTACATTCCGGTAAATCATCGTAGGATATCGGGATTGCAAACCGCTGTTCATTCTTCGTAACTCCACGATTATCAAGAAGAATCTGCTGATCCGTCCACGGCGTAAACCGGCAAAGCGTATCTTTCACCGTCTGCCATTCGCCGCCCACCATGTTCCCGAGAGCGTCCTCTGTCTGTCCGGTAATGATCTGTAGCTGACATGGTTTCCATATCACAGGAACGTCACCACCTTCTTACTGTTTCCGCTCGCCGCTTGCCCGTCTCTCCAGTCTTCAATTTCCCCGGCGTATTCTGCCAGAATATCATCCACGAATGATGTGTTGATATTAGCTACCGCCTCGGATGTGATTCCCTCGTAGTACGTCCGGCGAACCATCTTTACCGTAGCGTCTACGCAAATCGAATTGAAAAGCGGCGGGAGCGTGTCAGCCCCCAGCCGCAAACAAAGCCGGTCGCTCATGGTTGTCAAATACTCTGTAAGCTGAGCGTCCGTGAGCTGTGTATCCGGTAACCGGATTTTAAGCCGCATCAATAATTCTTCCATGAGCTATACCTCTTTCTTATGCTCCTGCGTTTACGGCTACTGCGGCAGATCCGGCACCGGTTGCTTTATAGTAGTCGTCATACTCAACTACTGTGATCGTCTGACCGGTTGTTGCAGGAATGTCTGCATTTGCCGTAAAGTTCGACCATGTTCTTACGTTCTGGCCATATTCAACCGGAACTGCTGCGGCTCCGAGCTTATACTTCAGGCTGGTTCCAGTATTTCCGGAAACTGTTGCTTTTGTTGTACCTGCTGCGGTTCCTGCGGACGGTGTAACCGTGATAGTTTTAAGCTCCGGAGAATCCGAAATCGTGACAACCACAACAGCGTCCACATACTCGAAGAAGATCTTGATACCCATGATCGCATAGTCCTCAGACTGTGCTCTCCGGTAGTTCCCCTCAGTGTGGAAACCAATATAAGGTACTTCCGGATCTGCTGTATATGCCAGTCCGATCTGTGCGAACTCGCTGTCTCCCGGATCCACGTAGTACACTTTCATGTTGTTCACCGGCGTAGCGATCACGCGGCCCTGCGGAACCTCAGAAGAGAAGAACACGATGTCCGCACCGAGGAACTTCTCCACGTAGTCCATACCGAAAGCGGTCTGGACAGTGATCTGAGCACCACCGAGATAGCTGTACACGTCCAGAGTATTTACGAACACAGCAACGCCAGTCGCCGCCTTATGCATTTTCTTGAACTTGTCTTTTACCCTTCCTACAGCCATAGAGACTGCCATCTGGAAAGTGTTTTCTTCTGCCGTCAGTGTACCGGCCAGCAGTGCGTTGTACATGTCGGCAAGGATCACGTCGATCAGCTGCTGTTTAAACTCATCATCCGTCATTCCTACGGACGTTTCCACGCCGTTTTCAATGACGGTTTCCAGTGTCAGCGCCTTCGCATACTTCCTTACGCTGATAGTCTCATAGGATACCGGAGCAACGGAGAACTGAGAAAACGGGATCTCCTCGCCTTCCGGAACATCTCCGCTTTCCAGCGTTCCTGTGACGGTTTTTCCTACCAGCTGAGTACCGTTCGCTTTCCTGATCGGCTGTGCGATTCCAAGCACCTCTGTCAGTGCGGAAAGGTCGTTTCCGAAAGATGTGACGAAATCAACCTCTCTCGGGTTTACGGTGATCTGCTGTGTTGTGATTACGTTCGGTTCTGCTGCGAAAAGCTGAAGCTTTCTCGCAAGTTTCTTAATTCTGTTCATATCATGTCTCCTTTACTTTCTTACAAATAACTGCGGATTCTCCGCAATAAGTCTCTGCCGCTCGGCTCTGTCCTTCACGGCAAGAATCTGTTCACGGGTTACTGTTGTGCCGCCGTTGTTCGCCTTTGGTGGATTACCTTTTAATGCTTCTTTTACGGCAGCCTGAACCGCATCTTTGAACACCTTTGTGAATGACTCAACCGCAGATTTTGTCTTTTCTGCATCATCACACACAAGATTCATGATAATTTCATCCGGTACAGTGATGTTTTCTTCCGAAAGCATCTTCCTGGCCGTCTTTGCCATGTCTCCAAGAGCAATCTGCCGCTTCAGATCCGCAAGTTCCTGCTCCGCTTTCTTTGCCCTGTACTCAGCCTTTTCCTCACTGGTCATCTGCGCTAGTTTTTCAGCCTCAGAGACCTTGCCGTCCGTCACGGTCTGCCATTTCTTCTGTGCGTTGCTTACAGCGGTGTTGATCGCTTTCTGCACCCTACGGTCAAATTCAGCTTGATTTCCTTCCTGCGAAAGAAAATCATCAAAGGATAACGGTTCTTTCTGTGTTGGTGTTCCACTTCCTGCGCCGGGATCGTTCCCTCCGGGTTCTCCCGGTGTACCAGTCCCTTCGCCCTCTGCGAAAATCTGTAATGCTCTGTATAATTTGTATCTCATTTTCATCCTTTCTGCCCCAGCCCGTCCCATGTCCGTGCCATTGCGATAGTTTAATGACATTGCGGTCAAATGATTTTTACGTGTTCCGGAAAATCCTGCGCTATTCCACAGATTCCCAAAAAGAAAGAATCCACCAGAAGTTTTCCATCCTCTGACAGATTCTTGAATTGTATATCTACCCTGCCGGGCGATATCTCGTATTGAATTTCGTCTTTCGTTAGACTCTCGATCGAGTCTATCAGGTTTTCGGTCAATGCCGTTACTCCGGCGCAGACTATATCTTTTCCGGCTTCTGCGTATCCGGCATGTCCATCTATTGTGATCCCGTCCAATCGGACGCTTACTGCAATCAAATAGCATCACTCCTTTACAATTCGGCTTTCCCTGCCGTGGGAGATGTGTGGATCACGCTCCTTTCAGCCATTCAGCCACCTTGTTAATGTCTATTGCCCCTGTGCGGTTCATATAGACTGTTTCTCCGTCCAAAAGGACGGCAGTGGGTAATCTTTCAATGTTATATTTTGTTGCCCGACACGGCTCTTTCCATGCGTCCACGCGCTCGATACGTTCGGCTCCGACCAGTTCTTCAAGCGGAGCAATGAACTGTTTCTCGTAAAACCGACATGGTGGACACCATGAGGCGTGGAAGAATATGAGTTTTCTCATAAGCATCCAGCCTTTTTGAAAATCTTATATATTTTTGGGGCTTGTATTGCGAACCAGTCAATCATTTCCTCATTTTTCGCCCATCCGCCTTCCGGGACGGATGCATTCGCGCTAAGTCCGCTCTCATTTAAAAACGCATGTACTATTTCATGCCTGAGAGTCTTTTTCTTATATGACTCACATTCATTCTCATCCATATCCGAGAAGTATTGTTTCTCAGACATATCAGCAATAACAATTACTTTTGAATCCTCTCCGCAATACCCTGCCCACCGATTACACTTTAGCGTTTCATCTTCTGAAATCTTATGCGTCTCAAGTTTGTACTTTGTTCCCAAAATATTCAACTTCATTCTTCATCACCACCTAACAAGTATTTAATCAATTCAGCCGCGCCAAGTACTGTAAGAACCGTGTTCACAGCTCCGACAGCAGACGGGAGTCTGTTCTTTGGCTGAATCTTGTTCCATCGAACATCTGACGGCTTCTGAATATTCGAGGCAGCATTCGGGTTTCCACCGTGTTTCCTCACATACTCGTCCATCCATGCATCCCAATCGTCCACAACAACCTCCCAGCCATCCCGGCAGTTCGGATGTAGGGGCGGAAAGTTCACTCCCGGCTGTCTCTCTGACATCAGGAAAGTTTCGTGTCTCATTCCTCTACAGACAGAGCATGTCTTCCCATCCAACACAGGAGATGTATGGTACTTATCAAAGTCCTGAATAAACGGTTGTATTGATGATTCTGCCATCACGTAAGTACCCTCGGTAAATACGAGCCTGTAAGCGTTCTTTCGGTTCACGTTTCGGAACCTCTGCCTCAGATTGCGAACTAACTTGTCGTAGCTGTCACCCCGAGCAAATCCTTGTGCTATATCTTGGTTGAGATACTGAGCAAGTCTGTTCGTGTCGTTCCAGATCCGGGTGGAAAAGTTTTCTCCGTTGCACCACGGAACATCTACGAACTGCCGTACAATATCATCATTGATGGAATAAAAGTTCTTCCCGAATCCGAGCGTTTCCATTCCGTAGTTTAGACCTTGCTGAGATAATCGCCTTAGATATGTTTCAATCTGGTCATTGGTGTATCCGGCAATTTCCGCCTCAGTCATAAACACGGAATATTGCAATCCCTGTAACCTGTCCAGGCGATATATTGACTCCCGGACCGGCATGAGGTTTGCATACTGCGGATATTTCTCTGCGAAGTTGTCCATGCGTTCCATCAATAGCGTCCTGTCCTCGTCAGACAAGGATTGCAGGAGCCGTCTGTACTCGATTACATTGTCGTATCCGTATGTCTGATAATATGCCGCAATCTCTTTGTCCAGTCGCTTAAATTCAGCATCATAGAACTTTTCCAGACGCTTCTTAAGCGCCGATTCACTCTTCTCTGCTGACTGCTTGAGTTGCTCCTGTCTGTCCGTCCAGTAAGACATCTTCAGTTACCTCCACTGTCCTGTTCATCGGGTACCCATCTGTCAGAACGTCCTCCTCATCCTGCTTGATCTGTTCGATCTCCTGCTGTACGTTGTCCACGCACGACAGTATAGAAAGCTGTGTCTGCTGACTAACGATTCCTGCAAGGTTTCCGGCGATCTGTGACTCTTCCAACAGGTTTGCCGGCATATTCTGAGTGAATGTGTAATTGAGCTTCACCCAGTCATCCGGGTTCATTCCAGATACCGGATTACTAAATATCAGCATATATCTCCGGTTCATTCCGGATGTAAATTTCCGCTGCTTTGTCAATGCAAGATTGCTCATAGCCTGTAACTTATATTTCAGCGCAATCCCTGACGATGTACCGAAATTTTCATCACTAATATTTGCAACCATACTGATCTGGAATATCAGTTTTTCCAGACGATCAAGCAAATGCTCCTGTGAAGTATCTCCATCAGGTTTTTGAAGAAAGTCAACTACAAGCTGTCCATCTTCCAGTATTCCCGGAAAATTAATGATCCGGTTATCCCGAATTTGAGCGAGGACTTCATCATCAAACTTCGCTCCGAGTATCTTCATGTATGCATCCGCAAAGTAAGCGACATCATTTGCTTTTTCGCTTACTGCCTCGTTGTACTCGTTAATCATTGTAAGAACCGGCTCAAATATACCGATTTCTTCTTCGTTTTCACGGTACTCTGTGGCCGGCACTCCTGCGAACCCGTGAATTTTTTCGCTATCCGGTATCCAGTGAAGCCCTCCCTCCATGCTTGCATACTGGACTCTGGTTTCGTCCGATATGCTGACATATACGACATCATCCGCATCCTTGTATATCCGGCAGAAGTATCTCGGTCTTTCCAGTATCGAATCATCGTATATCATGAATGCATCTTCAGGAGAAAGATAAGTAATCCCTATTTCTCCGCGATCATCCACATAATACATCTCATATCCCTTTCCGTAGATGGAACACATCTTCGACAGCTCCGCGTTGTTGTCGTCCTGATCGTTGTACTGGTCCAGATACTCCACATATTCAGCAACGTTCTGGTCGTCACAATCAATCTTGATCGGGATCCCGATAAAGAATCCGTTCATGGTGTCTGTTATGTACTTTGCAAAGTTCACGGCGATCCGCTTATCCGGCTTATAATCCGGTTTCGGAGGCAGATTAAAAATCGGGTATCTTGTCATGTATGCATCCATAAGTGGGTGGTATCTATGATCGACCCACCATCCATGTTTATCTATAAACTCTCCGAGCTTCTCAATAGTCAGCTCTTCGTCATTCGATAGTCTGAACACTCTATATTCCTCCTTTCACCGGATTGTAGTAGACCCCGTTAATATCACGCTCTATCGTGTACTCAAACGCATCAAGCGTATCAATATCAGTGCTGCCATCGTCCAGTCGCTCTTCCTGAAGCACCTTACTGTTATATACCGCGTCCTGCAACGCTTTCTTAAGCGTCAGGCAGTCTGGAGTAATGAAAAACCGCCCGGATCCCATGAGCCGAACGGTATAATTGATTCTGTCATTTATTTTCTTTTTCTGCGCCGGGAGCACGAGCAATGACGGAAACTCTTTCCGGCAGGCGTTCTCTATGCTCTGCCCGAGGACTGTCTCAGCATTATCCCAGAATGCATATCGCGGTTTCCCGTATTTTGCAATTACATCGGCCACAAACTGTAAGAACAGCTCTGATAACTTATTAGCATCTATCCCCTGTGGGAAGTCTTTCTTCATGTGCTTTCGACTCATAACTGGCTGAACAATTCCACTCCAGAGAATCGCAGTCGCAACGAATGAATGACCAGATCCGTTACCACCGAAGTCAATTCCGATCCGGATCTCTTTTATGTCTTGTCGATTCACCGGACGGATAAATCTGTCTGGATCGTCTGCAAACATCCGGTATATTGCGCCCTCTGCCCGTTTCCAGAGTCCTTTTATCAGACGATCATAATATACAGTACCCTCATACTCTTTGCAGAGGTTCTCAACATATTCTTTCGGGAGATATATATTATCAAATATTTCATACTTCTGGACGTAGATATCAATATCCGAATCTATGAACTCTTTCAGCCAGTGAGTTGGGTTCTCCGGGTTGCACGCCCCGTCAAAACAGGAATACGGCTTATCGAGACGAGATTTCAGCATCTCGAATACTTCCCGATTCCACTTTGCGATCTCGTCACCATAAGCATACTTGATTGAGGATCCCTGTACCTTTGCGACCTGGCTGACTTTCTCAGCCCCAAGACAGTAGGCGTCTTCACCGCATATCCATGCCGTATTTCGATTATTGATCGTTCCAACCAATCCGGATCCGTATATCTCCCGCATCGGCTGCAGCACATTTCTCTCTATCGTGTCTCTGGATACCCCGAATATAACAGTTAATCCCGGCTTTCCGATTCTCTCTCGGATTCTTGCCGGGATCGTGTATGCTGTATCGACATATGACTTACCGGAACGGACAGCCCCAGTTTTTATATTCCATCTATGAGTAGCGTTCCTGATATACTCATTCTGCTTACTTGTGAGTTGCATTGTCTTTCAACCCTTTCAAGATAGCATCAAGTTTATCAAGTTCGCTTGTGTCCTCATATGCAGGCTTATCTCTCCACTTATCAGGTTTTCTATTCTTCAACCAGAATATCTGTGCTGTTGTATCAGGAACAACTTCTTTTTTCGTCACTGTGCGCTCTGTTATTACGTCATCCTCGAACTTTTCTTTGACTTCCTCATACTCATATCCAAGAGCTCGTTTCAAAAGAGCGTTTTCCACTTGACGATCAATGATATCCTTGCCTTTTTTTAAGGCGTCCGAAATGTCCGAATATCTATCTTTCCACACATTCAATGTACTTCTTGATATGCCTATATTCTTTGCGATCTGTTCATCGGTCAGTCCGTCACGTGCCCATCCCTCGATTTTCAGTAAGCCTTCTGGCGTTAACCATTCGGAATACTTTGCTTTTGCCATCAGGCTCACCCCTTTCTTAATGCGAAAAAGCACCCGGAGCACTTAACCGGATGCCTTTTCTAATTTGTTTTGAGAAGGTCAATCATGAGTAGCCATTAGCTTTACGCCTACTGGCTCTAGTATTATTATAATGATGCTTTTTATGCTTTTTATGCTTTTTTCAAAAACTCATCGTTTTACTCTTTCTTATATCGGTGCGGTCCATTCACCCAGCCTTCCTGGAAGTCAACCGTTCCGTCATTTAATTTCTCCATGACTGCGTTCTGTATTCTTTCTTCTAAGTTCATATTCCCCTCCTGTGCATTGCAAGTCCGCATTCATCAGATTTAGAGCCACACCTATTCGCACAATTATCTTTATCGTCACATTCTTCACAACAGATATATCTGCTTTTTGGACAGTCGTATTTGCAAGCGAATGTATATTTCCCTTTCGGGAATCTACGGCTTTCATAATTGTTGGTATGATTCGGATTTATTGAACATGATTTGCATTTTTCTGAATCCCCACAAGCGAGTGTACTATCTGTATTTATCGGCTGATTTACACATCCAAAACAGTCCTGCTCGCTGTCATAAATACCCCAAAACATACGCTCTGCATTCCTAACGAATGCATCTAAATCAATGAAGTCAGACTTCCATGACTCAGAATTGTACTTGTCATATCTGGTAACAAAACTATATTTTCCCCTGTTTTCATCATCAACAGACACACCGTTCTCATATTCAATCTGTGACAAATTCAGTTCCTGGAACTCTGGTGTTGCGAATAGCAAATCATAAATAAACTGATACACTTCTTTTTCCGGCAACCGCATGGAATACCATTCGTTATCATTGTTGCACCGCTTATCTGCCCGAAAAGCGTCACGGACTTTCTGCATGATGATTTCTGCTTTTCTCGGCTGTCTGTTCGGCGCTTGGTCGAATAACAGTCCGGCGATAGCAAATAATAAAGTTCTTTCACTTACTAAAATTGTTTTCTGTCTCATATTACCTCCCTAAAATGGATATTTGCTCAATTCTACGGTCATTCCTCTTCCTGCTTTAAATATTCATCAATCTTTCGACTTACTCTGCTCTGATCTAAATGCACAGCTTTCGCAACCGCTTTCTGTTTCCTGCCCTCTATGTACGTCATCTTGAATATCCGGCGTGTGAGCGAATCCGGTATCTGCTCGATCCACTCTTCCACTTCTTCGCACTCAGTGAGCAGGATCGCTTTTCTCGCTCTGTCTCGCTCCTGTAACCGGTCATATCTCGCATAGTCGAACCCGATCACATTGCGTGGGCGCGGATACCCTTTCCGATAGTCCATGATAACATTGTTCCCTATCAGGCCTTCATCCTGCCACCTGTGCCGCAGCACCCAGTCAAGCTCTGCTATCTCATCCTTTTTGCTCCGGTAACTCTGTAGCATTTCCTTTGTCAACCGTGTTACCTCCTATCCCGTATTTTCTCGCTATGTATTCCTCTGGTGTTTCGTTGATCCTGTCTGCTTGATCCCGGATCAGATTCCGAATATGCCGTTCCTGTTCATTATCTTCTGATTCCGTCTTTCGGTTGACCGATACAGTAGACATAGTGAGCATTCCGACCACTGCTCCGGCAAAAAACGCTATCACTTCTCCCATGTTTCTTTTAACTCCTTTTCTATTTCCCTGTCTGTAAGCTCTATAATCGGCTCGTACAGCCGTGAGAATCTTGCACCAGTAGAATTTATCTCCTCGCACTTTAGCCACCGTTCTGCGGTGCGTGGAATACCGTCAATGATGGTCTGACGTATATGCAGGTAACTCTTTCCAACCTGAAGATCTGATTTTGTCATTCAATCCCGCCTTTCTCGACAATATGTGTAGCTAATCTAAATCCAGCAGCAACGCCTTTTTCCTTTTCATCTTTAAACTCGACGCCACTTTCGTGCCATCGCGAAGCTTCAGATCGCAGTTCTTCAATCACCTTTTCCTTGTCAAAGGCCGTTGGCATTTCATCAATATCATCCATCACCATATCAAATAAGGCTGTCTGATCTGTGTCGTGATATAGTGTAAAGTGCTCACTAAAATCCGTATGTATAGCCGATTTTAATCTGTCAGCATCAATCAGTCTCATTGTCTGCCCTCCTGTTCCATGACTTAATGTATTTCTAATATTTAGTACAAGGAATTGGATAACCGTCAGGCAATGCATTTATAAGATTTTTCTGCGCATTCAATCCAACAATTTGAGCATTTACAAATGCATTTTTCTCACAAGTTTCCAGTTCCCTGATTTGGTTTTCTATAGCCACATTTATGTCGTTCCTGAACGAAGGAGTAAGAGGTTTATAAAAATCATTCATCTTCCATTCCCTCCAAATTCTCATCAATAGCCTGTCCGCAGTTCGGGCAATACTTAATATCTAAGCATTGTTTCTGGCCTAGATACCAACCGCATTTACACCATAACCCACTAAATTTCTTGTAATTTCTGTGCGGTTTCTTCGGCTTCTGCTTCTCCACCGCTTTCCGACACTCTTCCACTGTTCCAATTTCCCGGTACTGCTGGATTTCTTTGAGGGCGTAGATTGCCACTTCATAGGTTTTTTCTTGATATGCAATCGGAATATTTTCTTTACATTCTCCACAGTTTATTTTGCATAGACCTCTGGTTGAATTCTTTAAACAATGCTTTTCAGTGTCCAAAATCTTGATCGCTTCATTCTCCGTCATGGTTATCGCTCCTTTCCCACTCTTTTGTCTTCCGGTTGTATCTGGAATTTGCCTTGCACATAAATCCGTCCGAATCTACTACAAGAGGACATTCTTTGCAATGTACAAGTCCGTTCTCATCCCTTGCGCTGTACTTTTTGCATATCTCCTTTTCCTTTTGAGTCAATTCATGCTCCTTTCCGGGCGGTACGGCTCTGACGGTTCCTTCCACGCTATGACATCCAATATGCTGTCTTCGTCTAATGTCCACCATTCTTCTCTATACTGGTCATAATACCCAACTGTTCTATATCCCACCCCGACCGTGACCTCTACAGCTCCTTCATGGTTAATTGGCAGCCGCTCCTCCACCGGGATCCAGCCGTCATTCATGTGCTTGCGGATGATGTCCTGGCATTCTTTATAAGCCTCAATGAATGTTTCAGCCGTATCATTCGCTACTTGATCGAGTTTATCGTGTGGCGGTTTCACTATGAGCTTTTCCGCTCTTGCTTTTCTCTGTTCTATCTCTTCCAGAATCTTCTCTAATTCCTGCATGTCAGTTCACTCCTTTCAACAGTTCCGGGGTGTCGAATATATTCCCAATAACCTCAAGCTCTCCGTCATCATATTCCACAATGTCATGCAAACTATTGCTTGGTTCTCCGTCCACGTACCACATGCCACCGTAAAATTCAATATTTCCGATTCCTTCGTCCATCGAATTTTTGATTCTTACGATATTATTCTCCCATATCCGATTACCGTTCTTGTCGGTAAGTCCGGTGTACTGGCAGAGGGTTTCTGGATCTATCTCATGACTACAATATCTAAAAAATTCCCATACAGGCAAGGTTGACGGACGGTCATACTGTATTCTGTCACATATCATATATTGCCCCGGCTGTAATTCAAACACATATCCTTCTGTCCACTCACCATTATCCTTCCGCTTTGCACGGGATAATATTTCTCGCATACTTATTCCCTCCATTGAATCCTCTGGCCACAATTCAGGCAAAACTTATGGCTTTCAAAATCATCGCTCGCATATATCGAATTCCCACAGGATGGACATACAAAGAATCCGTAATCATCTTCGATGTCAATAGGCGCTTTCGCCGTATCCCGCTCCTTCAGCTCCATGATCTGATCCGGCGTGAGGCCGGTGTCCTCGTAATCTGCAAGCTTTTTGCATATCTTGTACGGTAATTCGCACATATCGCATTTATCTGACATTCCTTCTCCTCTGCATGTATCTTCCCGGAAACAATATGGATAGTATGTTTCGTCTGGGAACCTTTC
>DWYB01000057.1 GCA_019118885.1 Candidatus Mediterraneibacter surreyensis
CAGAGCATTGCTTTTGTGTGCTGTCAAGGGTGGCGTAAGCTGCCATCAAACATCATATCTGCGATTTTCAAGGTTCAATCTGAGCCTATTTCTTAGGCTCCATTTTTTCATAACTCATTTGACACTACCAATGAGAGTTCCCTTCGGTTTTTCTGCGTTATAGCTTGTTCCGGCTATTGTTCCATTTCCATCTTCATCAATATAGATATAGCTCCACTCCGGATTCTTTTTATTTAGATCATAAATACAAACTTCCCGGTAGTTCTCCGTCTCTCCTGATGTCAGCGCATCGTTATCCCAGTCATCCGTATAGAGCAGATGCCTGCCGTCTTTATATTCATATGTCCACTTAGTGCTTCCATCCGGTATATAATCAGTCGGTCCGTTTAACTCGACAGTCACACGCCCGTTCTCATATGACACAAAGTCTGTCATATATACCGGCGATACAAGTACCGACAGCCCCGTGTCTGCCGCCTGAAGATCAGCCAGCGCTCCGGCCACCTGCTCTTCTGTCGCATTCGGATCCGCGCTTACAGCCTGTGCTGCCGAGAGAGCTGTTTCAAGAGCCTCCCATGTTGCAGTTACATAATCTGCCTTGTCCAGACCTTCCATCTTCGCAGCAATTGTGCTGATCGCCGTATCCAGCTCTGTCTTGTCTGCGCCTGACGGCTCGGAAACCAGCTTATACAGCTCCACCTCACCGGTGGTGACCACATTTTTATGGGCAGAGTCCAGCGTCAGCCTTACACTGCTTGCCGGAACCGCAGCAAACGCAATATCTGTCCATGTAAGTGAAGTGTCAGTAACGGCACTCTGTGCCACCTGCGTATACTGGACACCGTCTGTACTGACTTCTACGGTACAGCTGTTCGGCGCACCGTTTCCGACAGCACCTCCTGAATTTCTCGGATGGATACGCACCTTACAGAGATCCACTGTATCCGCAAAGTTAAACGTATATACCTGAGGTTTTCCGTTTGCAGGATCATTGTAATTACTGTTCGTATAAGTCGTCGTATCTCCGTCAAAGCTTGCCTCCAGGGTATCTCCGTCACCCTGAGGTCCGTATGTCTTCGCTGACATGGAAGCGATTTCCGATAAATCGATCTTCACCTCCCGGGATTCGTTCCGGGCTTCTGCCCCTGATAAATCTCCGGCATATACAGCCGATGGGACAGCGCCAAGGCCCATTGTAAGCACCATTGCTGCGCTCAGCGCGGCTGCAGCAGTGCGTTTCAAAATGCTTTTTACCTGCTTGTCCATTTTCATCTCCCTTTCTTTTACACCTGAAACAGGCACCAATATTTAGCCCATGCTATTTGCGCTGAACAAATAGCATATATGTATATATTAGCACAATTTTCCTGTAATGGTTTATACTTTTCCGGCTATATTTTTAATAAATTTCAGTCAGTCAATCTCCTGTCCCGGCAAGCGGCCGTTCATATGGGCAATAGTGGCCGCCTGCCGGGCTCATGACGCAAAAACAGCCAGGAGGATGCAGCTTTTTAACCACATCCTCCTGGCTTTCATCCGCTTAACGGACAGGATCATTTACCTGATCCTTCTATTTTCTTTTCTTTCTGACAACGACTACTGCCGCTGCTGCCGCTACTGCCACGATAAGGACAACCGCCCAGATCACAGGACTGCTCTGGTCACCGGTCTGTACTGCTGTGTTATCGCCCTTGTCAGCATTGCCGCTGCCTGGCTTCTGGGTATCTGCGCCCGGTTTATCTGTGCCTGGCTTATCCTGACCAGAGTCCCCTTCTCCCGGAGTCTCGATCTTCTCGAACTTCGCTGTGATCGTCAGGTCAGATGTCACAGGCTGGCTGAAATCGTACTCAGCGTCTCCGACATACCAGCCGATAAACTTGTATCCTTCCTTTACCGGATCTGCCGGCTGAGCGAGCGTCTGCCCGTGTTCAACCTGGACCGTCTCTCCGTTGATCGTTACCGTATGGTATGTCACTTCCGGCTCTTCATCCTTCGTAAACTGAGCGGTCAGTGCTGTGTTCTCTGTCACCGCAAATGTATACTCTGCATCGTCAGAAACTTTTGTTCCCGTAACAGCGTCATACCATCCTGCGAAGGCATATCCCTTCTCCGCTTCCGCAGTTACGGTGATCTCTGTATTCTCAGCGATTCCCGGCTTACCGCCGTCTGCCGTACCGCCTTCCTGAGCCTCAACATATACGGTGTAGGTCTGCGCCGGTGCATTGGCGATATCGAACTCAGATACAGCCACCCAGCCGTCGTCAGATTCTTTTGCCACAAACCATACATACTGAACTTCCTGCTCATCAAAGTAGAAGGTCTTTGTTGTTGCGTCGTCAGCGAACTCCGCATCCTCAGCAACTTTGATCCACTCATCGTCTTCATTTGCCTTGACATACAGGTCCGCCTTTGTAACCTGTCCGCTGTTCGTTCCGCTTCTCGGTGTGAACTTGAACTGATTGATCGTATATTTCTGTCCAAGGTCGATCACGCCGCCGATCTCTTCGAACGTACCCTGCGGTTTCAGCTTATCTGATGCCCCATTCCAGTTGGAGTGCCAGATCGTAGAAGAATTGCCGTCGAATGCGTACTCAAAGAGCCCCTCTGTCGCGCTGCCCATATCGGTCTCGGAATCAACCGTCACCTTGGACCAGCCTTCCTTGTTATAATCAACAGGTGCTCCCTGTTTTACAACTACATTGTCGATCACTGCCTCGATGGCATTTGTCTCTGATCCGATCCTCTGGATCGGGAGCAGAAGCGTGGCATTTGTAATGCCTTCTACTCTTACCTTTCCGTCTGTCTGGCGGTTGCGGTATACGCCTGAAGCCTCATACGTTGTGCCGTTTACGGTAAGTGTAGTGGATGTCCCGTCCGTAGAGATCGCCAGATGAACTTTCTCACCTACCGGAAGCTTGTAGTCAAAGTAGTAATCATAAAGCTCTCTTCTGAATCCAAGCCTTCCGTCGTCCATGATCTGGATCGTATGCGCATAGTCGTCATTGCTTCCTACATTGTCAGCCTCAAACAGGATATCTCCTGCCTGTGCCGGTTTGTCAAGTGTAATATCAAACTCGAGAGTATTGCCTGTCGCCAGCTTGTCGAGCGGAGTCTCAACATAGCTCTCACCGCCGTTTAATTTGAGGCTGCCGTCCTCGATCGAAGCATTGACATTCTCTTTCAGATCTCTTCCGCTCTCTGAAGAATCAGCCATCTCGCTTCCATCCTCAAATTCATAGGCCATATACTCGCCGTTTTCGTCTGCGGATGCCTCGTGGTACGGATTGCTGTTTGCTGCATCACCCAGCTCGTCCACTGTCGCTTCCATCTCAGCCCATGTCTGATCCTGAGCTTCGCCCCAGTTCTTGCTTGCCATCGTCGGAACCGCATCCGCAAAACGGTCGTAGATATCAATCTCTGAGATTCCGTTTGCTCTTGTATCAACGCTGTCGTTCCAGATCGCATAAGTACTTCCAAGCATCTGCTCGGAACCTGCCGGGATCACTGTGCCGCTAAAGTTATTCGGAGTCCAGTTGTTGTACAGATTCTGTGTATTCAGATAGTCGAAATAGTAGCCTGCTGCCGGTACCATGTAAAGCTGCCCGTCGATCGTATTGATCAGCTCAAAGCCTTCATTGTACATATTCGTCGGGTTCGCCCATTGCGTGTTCCATACGTTCATCTGGACACCTTCACTGCGGACATCTGCCTCGCCTGGCATGGAGGAAAGGCTTCCCCACAGGCGGACTGTATACCCCTTACTCTGAACATACTCGATCAGGTCGTCAGAGAACATCCTGAAGCGGTTTGCTTCGCCATAATATTCATCAGTTCCGATATGTACTGTCATACTCTGGTCAAACATATCGTCTGTCAGGTACTCCTCCCAGATACTCTCAACAAAAGCAAGGCTTTCGTCATATTTATCTTCTGAAAGGTCGAACTGCTCGCCCGCTCTGTTCGCTGCACCAGATACAATATTCTGAAGCATCAGGTCCGGACGTACCTTTGTAAATGCTCCGGAGTGTCCCGGTGTGTCAAACTCCGGCGTAATATTCACGCCCATACTGCGGCAGTCCAGGATAAAGTTCCTGAAATCTGTCTTAGTATAATACAGGTCCTTATTTGTCAGGTCTGCCTGGTTCAGTCCGTTATTGCTTCCCTCCACAACTTCTGACTCAAGACGGAATCCTGTATATGCAAGCTGGTTTGCTTCCTCTGCCGAAGCATAGTCCTCATAGAAGATGAGATTATCATTCAGATGAATGTGGAATTCATTCATCTTATAGTAAGCCATCTCTTTGGCGATATCCTGGAGTGTCTCCATGGATACCGGTTTACGCGCCACATCGAGCATAAAGCCGCGGACTTCGTACTTCGGATAGTCCTTGGTGATACCTGTCGGAATCTTTCCCTCGTTCAGCTCCGCGATCTGAAGGATAGAGCGTGTCGCCCAGTAAGCACCTGTATTGTGGTCCGCTTTTACTGTCAGCTTATCGCTTCCGATATCCATGATATATCCTTCTTCGCCAAGCCCGTTCGCTGGATCCTTTTCAAAGACAATGGCTGCTGCGGATGCATCGCTTACAGTCTTCAGCTCTGCCCCCATCTCTGCATTGTAATCTTCCACAAAAGCTTCTGCTGCCGCAGAGAAATCTTCCGGTGCATAAACACCTGCATCATTTGCCACAGAAAAACTTCCTGCGGACTCTCCGCCGTACCATTCAGCCAGTTCAGGGATCACCGTCGGCTTCGCATTGGTTCCTTCATCCTCATACTTGCCTGGAATATCAAGTGTGTATTCCACACTTCCTTCCGCAGATTCTTCACCCTTTGTCACCTTGTAGATGCCTTTTACAGTCTTGTCAGTGAGCGGTGTATAGATTGTGCCGTCTTTTCCTACTACTTCTTCATAGTCCGCAAGGAATTCTACTGTAAACCCTTCCGGAACTTCCGGCAGGATAAGCGCTGTGCCGTCTGCATTGACAGACGGTGCTCCGAGAAGATCAGCGACCTCCTCCGGCGTCGCGTCCGCGCTGATCGAAGCCGGCTCTACTGCATAGCTCTCAAACTCTGCAACAGAGACATTCGGCCAGTCATTATCTCCGCCGTTGTAGCCGTCTACTGTCAGGCGGATCTTCTTCGCCCACACAGGGGCATCCAGTGAGATCACCTCATTTGTAGAAGTAATCGGATCTGCTTTTGTATAAACTACTTCAAACGCTGCGTCATCGCTCTCAGCCACCTCGATCTTGTAGCTCTCGATATTCAGTCTTTCCCAGATAATGCGGAAGAACTGGACTCTCTGAGATGCCGGAAGTGTAACTGTCAGTGTGCGGGGCTCCTCTGTGTCTGACGGATTTGTTGCCCAGCGTGTCGTCTGGTCTCCGTCGATCGCCATAGAAGCTGCCTGTGTGTCCCCTTCTGTCGGCTCGTAATCGCTCGCCTCTGCGGTTCCTTCCAGATTGTAGTTCTCTTCCGGCAGAAATTCGTTCTGGATCTGATCCTCGTAAATCTGGAACTCATAGACTGATACGGACTGCCAGTTCCCCGGGTTCAGGTTATATCCGTCTACATAAAGGCGTACATACTGTGCCTCAACAGGAGACGCGAGATGGATGTTCTCGTTCAGGTCTGAGATCGGGTCCTCTCCCTCTTTCTCATAAACTGTTGTCCACTCAGCATCCTCAGTGTTGCTGTCAGCTGTCTGGATCTTATAGCTTGTGATATTCAGCCTCTCCCAAGCGATCAGGAAGGACTGGAATGTCTTGGCCTCTCCCAGGTCAACTGTCAGGATTTTCGGATCCTGCGCAGCGCTTGTATTTGTCGCCCATCTTGACTGGGGCTTCTGGGCATCTCTGTTGACGATGCCATCGACTGCTTTTGACGCCGGATAGTCATTTGTCTCTGTGTCATTCGCCGTTGCAGCCGCATTCAGCGCCAGGTTCACCGCTTCCTCTCCCGCTGCCTTTACCTCAGCCAGCGGGGAGAACGGGGCTGCAAGCGTCACCGTCATTGCAGCCGCGAGAATGCAGGCGCTTAACTTCTTTAAGCTTTTTCTGCTCTTCCTCATAGTTCCCTCCTGTTTTATTTCCTTTTTTTCCTGATGATGATCACAGCTGCGGCTGCCGCCACACAGATGACCAGCACAATGACGATCGGAAGTACATTCATGTCATCGCCTGTATTGACTGCTGTATCGGCTTTTCCGCTGTCCTGACTGCCGCCCTGGCTGCTGTCCACAAGCTTCAGGTTCTGCTCAGCTTTTTCGAAAGCTGCCTTGAGCTGTGCGAACTCTGCCGCGCTTAAGTCAGACGGATCTGCATTCATCAGTGCTTCGTAGGCTTCTTTGTAAGCCTTATAGGAATCAGCCGTGTAGCCTTTCTCCGGTTTCAGGGTAATGCTGTCACGGTAATCCTCTACTCCCTGTGCTTTCGGCACGAGCGCGCGGATCGCATTTTCGATCGCCGCCGCTGCCGCTGACACTTCTTCCCGGCTGCCGGACTTCAGAAGTTTCTCTGTCTGTCCGAGCAGGTCAGTAAGCGCTTTGTAGGACGAAGATGTATACAGCTCTGCATTTACACCCTGAGCTGCAGATATCTGTGCCTTCAGTGCTGTCACATCGACCAGACCGCTCATTGCGTTCTGGATCGCTGCCACATACTCAGCATCCTTCGCGTCATCTGTGTTCGCCTCAGCTTCTTCCACGATGTCTGCGAGGGCCTGATAAGAATCTTCTGTGTACTTATCTGCCGCGCCTTCCGCACCGAGGACTGCCTTTGCCTTCGCGATCACTTCGTCCAGAGTTGTCTCCGGTTTCGGGTTAAGTGCATCATAAGCGTCGTTGATCCGTTCCACCGCCTCTGCGACAGCATCCTTTGTGCCGTTCTTAAGCAGCGCTTTTCCGTTTTCCACTGCTTCTGTAAACGCCGCATAGCTTTCCTCAGGGTAAATAGACGGGTCTGTGATCGTATCTTCCAACGCGATCGCTGCCTTCAGCTCTGTTACATCGACCAGGCTGTCCATTGCATGACTGAACGCATCCTTTGCCTCGATGAACCGCTCCGGATATACGCGCTCTCCTTCACCGGACTCTGCCGCCTTATCCTGGGCTGCCAGTGTATCAATGGCTTCTTTCGCCGCCGTAAGGGCCTCATAGCTGTCGGTTGTATAATTCTCACCATTCACCGCACCGTAGCGGAGTGTTTCCAGCTCAGCCTGCTCACGGTTAGCCGTGGAATACATGAGCGCTGCCTGTGCAGCTTCAACGTCTGCTTGCAGGCTGTCCGCCTTTGTCTGTGACAGATTGTCCGCATTTTTCAGCGCCGCTGCGAGCCTGTTGACTGCATTCTCATATGCGCTGTATGTTGAGCTTGTGTAAATGATCTTTTCATTGCTGATCATGCCGTCTACTATCGCCTGAAGCGCATCCACATTGTTGGCTTTCATCTCAGCATTATTGTATGCTGCCTGCAGGGATCCGAGAGCAGAATCAACGATCGTCTGGCTGGCATTTTCATTATTGAAGATCTGATTCGCCACATCCCATGCTGCCTGGTAAGCTTCTTTGCTGTCTGTGGTCCATCCATCTTTTGCCTTCTGCTCGAGCGCTGTTTTAAGCTCGCTCTTATCGACTGCGGTTCCTCTGTCTGTGGATGTCGCGATCTCCGCGATCTCCGGGATCTTGTCTGTCCATGTCACGGTAATGCTCTCCAGCGTCTTGTTCTCCGGTATGAGGAACTCATTGATCGGCTGATTCAGCTTTCCGAGGGATACACTGTCTTCTTCGCCGATGTATTTTGCCTTCACTTCCGCGCCTGACGCTGTACCTGTCTGGATCAGCCTGATGGACGCCACGCCCTCAGGCTCGGAGAGCCGGTAGGTAAATGAGCTGTCCTCAGCGGATGACTTGTAAGTTGTCGTGTAATCGCCGTCCAGCATATTAGACGGGATCTTTCCTTCCTCTTCGATGTCGTCAGCGATCACATCCCGGTTTGCCTCTGTGGAAATGTATGCTCCGCCGTTGATCTGGATCTCGCTGAATCCGACCCATCTGTGGGAGTATGTCTCCACCGGTGTTACCCGGATATATCTTCCGTCCACATCCAGGTCTGTCGCTTCCGCGTACATATAACCCGGATTCATATCATCGTGCGTCAGGGTGATGCCCTGCATATCCTTCGCTGTCGTGTCATCCCAGACATTCTCTGTCTCCTGTCCGACATGAAGGACTTTCGTCCATTTTTCTCCGTCCGCAGATACTTCAAAGTCCGCGTTTCTCAGGTAATTGAGCTGCGTCTCGATAATGTAGTAGCGCAGGGATGAGAAATGGATCACCTGACCGAGGTCAAATGTGATATGCTTTCCTGCCTCCTGTGCACCGTTGATCATACCGATCGTGGTAAGGTCGCCGTCAAATACATTCCCTACCGTTCCGGATGTTCTCATGTCATTGGCCGTCTGGGCGGTTGCGAAATCACTTTCCACCGCATAATCGCCGATGAACTCAAAGTTCACGTCGAACTGTGTCAGGTTCAGCTCCGTACCAGCCGCTGTGCTGCGGATACGGATGTAACGCGCATCGACTGTCTCGTCAGACTGATAAGGCGTCCATGTAATTCCGTTCATTGACGTCTCAAGCACTGCATTCTCCGGCAGTTCAGATACCGCGACGCCTGTCACTGCCTTGATATTGCTGAGCTTCACGCCGATGTACTCATCTTCATTCAGCGTCACCTTGCCGGAAGACAGAGAGACGATCCCCTCGTCCGCGGTCGATGTGATGTCTGTACTGATATTGGTGTATACATACTCAGAACTTCCGCCGGTCTTCTCTTTTACTGTAAACTCAGAGAACTTGCCCCAGCTTCCCTGCTGTGTCAGGTTGCGGATACGGATGTACTGTGCGCTCGTGCCGCTGAGATCGATATCCAGCGTGTCCTTGCCGGAATCGGCGCCTGTATAGTTCTCGTATCCTTTCACCGGCGTCCATGTCACATTGTCAACCGATGTCTCGATCGTGTAGTTTCTGATCTTATCGCCGCCGTCATGTCCGACTACGATGTGTGCGCTCACCAGGTCTGCGACCTTGCCCAGGTCATATCCAAGGTAATCGCCGGCCATGAAGTCGTCTCCTGTCGTGTTTGCATCCCCGTCCGGATCATACCATACAAATGTATCGTCATTGCCGTCATAGAGATTTGCTTCAGATCCCTGATATACTTTCCAGCGGTCTGTACGGATCACATTATACTGGATCGGCGTCACCGCCCCACTCGCAGGCGCAAGGATCTCGATCTCAGATATCCTCACCCATCCGTATGTAGTCTCCTGATTGAGGATCCGCACTGCCTTTACATTTGCAATGCTTCCGAAATCAACCGTCTGATCCGCTTCACTTGTAAGGGTTCCTGCTTTCACCCACTCATCGGATCCGTCAACCTGGTATTCCACATCTGCATTGGAGAATACATCTGTCGCTGCGGATATTCCCTGTACCAGTCTGAAAGATCCTACCGTCTTCGGCTCGTCAAATGTAACTGTAAGCGTTGCATCTGCCGGGATCTTATCGCGGTTCGGCTGCTCATACGGTCCTTTTGCAAGCTGGACTTCCGTGCTGTCGCTTCCGTCAAAATAATTTGTTTCGTTTCCGCTGCGGACAGAGATCCCATTATATGTAACTGTTCCTGTGTATCTCTCCTGCTCTTCCGGCTGCTGCGCCGAATTCTTGTTGATCTGGATCTCATGCACATTCAGGTATGCATCCAGCTTGTTGTCTGCTGTCGCTGTCAGCCGGATCCCCATTGCCTGGAAGTCTTCCGGCAGGTTTTCCGCTGCGACAGTGATCTCCAGATACTCACCCTGGACACCGGTAAATGCATTTTCCATACCGGTCAGTTCCAGGTCTTTCCACTCTTTGCCGTCCGCTGTGTACTGAAGCTTGGACGCCTCAAAATGGTTCTTTCCGTTTCCGAGCAGGAACCGGATATCTGTAATGTCGATCGTCCTGTTGTACAGAACGCCTACATAATCTCCCGTATGGATCCATACCGGATTGCGGTAGCTCGCCATGGTTCCGTCATCGCCGTCGAACACATTGTCCGTGCTTCCGGTCGGGCTGTCCGTCCTGTTGGTGATAAAGGACTGGATCACTGCATCCGGATTCATCGCTGTCTCCGCATACTTTGAAACATATTCAGCCACTGCGTTGATAAACGGCACGATATGCTGCACGCCGACTTCCGCGTATTCATTGTGGTCCAGATACCAGATGGCATGTGTCTTTGAGCTGTCAAACGCAGCCTTTCCTTCTGTATTATACTGAAGGAGCGCTGTTGTATCGTTTGCCAGGACTGCCTTTACACCGTTCAGGTATGCGATCGCCGCGTCAGTCGTGTCATCCCAGCAGTTCAGGAACTGCACGATCTGGTCTCTGACATTGGTGTCGCCCGCCTGTGCCTCGTATGTATCCGCCGCTTCCTGCAGGATCTCAAACTCAGCGATCAGTGCGTCCGCTTCTTCCGCTGTCACTGTATTCGCATTCAGCTTATCCCTGAAATCCGTAAGCAGCGGCGCCAGATCCACTGACTCCTGCAGAGCAGTCACACGGCTGTCCATGTTCTGGTTCATCATATGCTTCGACAGTTCTCTGAGCGCAGCGGAAGCCTCGTTCTCCACTGCAGAATTGTGATCCACATATTTGAACGAATCATTCCACGCCTGGTCCGCCTCATCTTCCGTCTCCCAGATATTCCAGGAATAGCATGCATTTCCGAAGATCGCGACCTTGCTGGGCTCAGACTGCTGCATCGGGTTGAGCACGATGCCCTGGATCTTCGAAGGATCCACGCCCGGGTGGAGGAACGTCGAATACCCGCCCATGATCAGGTGGTTCTTCGAATTGTCTGTACACGGCCAGTTGATCCACATGTAAGGTCCGCGGCCTGCAGTATTTGTAAATGTCTCTGTAAAGCTGTTGCTTACTTCTCCCCAGATCCTTCCGCCGGTCATAACGATCTGCACGTTCTCCGGGAACTGCTGATAATAGCTCTGTCCGTTGTACATATATTCTACCGTACAGAACGGAAGGGTCTGCTTCAGGTCCGGATACTTCTCGCCCATCTCAGCCAGCCACTCTGTCATATCATTGAGGAAACGGATATAGTTGTCCGCCCCCGCATTCGCTGCGTCGTCCGCCAGGATCGCCACCTGTCTTACACCGGCTTCGATCACCTGCTCGAACTTCGCCTGGACGATCGCGAGGTCTTCCTGATAATGCTCCTCCGTGTCAAACCGGACCGGATTGTTCATGAATGTATGGAGCGCAAATACAAACCGGCACTTCGATTCATTGCCCGCATCCGCGAGCGGTTTGATCAGTGTCTCGATCTCCTCATCCGTATAAAGTGTCCGCCACTGTGCGTTGTGCTTCGGATCGTTCTTCGGTGCGTAGAAATAGGAATTCAGTTTGTAGTATCCTCCCCATTTCATCAGGTTGATCCTGTCCTGCGTGGACCACGGATTGCCGTAATATCCTTCGATAAATCCGCGGCTCGCCACATCCGCCCAGTCTTCGATATGGAAGCTTCTGATCGTCTGGCTGTCCATCTGCTTTACAATGTGGTACAGCGTAGTCAGCCCGTAAAAACTCGCGTCTGTATCTGCGCCCAGGACTGTGATCACATCTTCCTTACTGTCCAGGACGTAGGAATCCAGCTTGTCGAAAAGTCCGTCCGCAGATACCTCCACGTTTTCCTCTGCGTACTGGTCAACGTATCCGTCTGATCCGTCGATCCCGACAAGCACGTTCGTCTTGCCCTCGACGATCTCATCCGATTCGCTCACCGTGATGCCGTCTTTCAGGGCGAAGACTTCATCCAGCCTGTCCTGTGTTGCCTCGTCAATGCCGTCCTCATAGACCACATTCACTTCATTCTTAAGGATCCAGCTGTCTCCTTCATAGCTGATTTCGTGCGGCTTCGGATAGATCTCATATTCCGCTTCCGCAGCCTGCGCCGCCGGCGTCCCTGTCCCCAGGACCGTGACCGCGGCTACAGCCGTTGCAGTCAGGAGAGCCAGACCTTTTGATGCCTTTCTCTTCACATTTTTCTCCCTTTCCATATTTATTTTACATAACTGCAGTCTCTGTTTTTTGCAGAGACTGCCTCCATTATGTAATTACTATATATTGTAACATTTTTGTAAACAATTTCCTATTTATTTATGAACAGTCGGCAGGATTCATTAAAATCACCAATTTCTCTGCCTTTCCTCACAGATCTGAAGCCTTTTTTTGTCTAAAACTGACAATGAGCCCGCGAGGACGATTTTTAGATGAAATAAGAAAAACTCCCGCGCAATGGGGAGTTTTTCTTTAAAGCAGTCTTTTCTGTCCGGTTTCTGTCTCTCTGCTCTATTTTTTACTTATTCTTTTTCGTACGGGTCCTTACCGCTGCTGTGCCTGCCGCGCATGCTGCTGCGAGAACTGCCGCCCAGAGGATCGGGCTGGTATTGTCTCCGGTCTGTACTGCTTTATCAGCACCATTTCCGGAACCCGTGCCCGGTTTGTCTGTACCTGTACCAGGTTTGTCTCCTGTTCCAGGCTCTTCTTTGTCGATCTCTTTCAGAAGATCACGTGCATCTGTGAGCTTCTGTACAGCGTCTGCGATCTCTTCTGCTGTTGCATCCGGATCGTCATATACTGCCTGAGCTTCATCGACTACAGCCTTATAATCTTTAAGAGATTCTTCTGTGTACTTGTCTGTCTTTGCCAGGATTTCAGCCGCCTCTTTGAGTGCCGCTTCAAGCGCGCTCTTGTCCGGAACTTCCGGTTCCACGGCATCTTTCTCAAATAATGCCTCTATCGTACCGGCTGCCTCCATCGTATATGTCTCTTCCGCTCCGACTGACTCGCCGTTAATTATGACTTCCTTGATGTGCCATCCTTCATCAGCCTTAATCGTAAATGTCTGAGCCTCTCCGACATTTACTGTAACCTCGCCTGAAGGCGTGATCGTTCCTCCTTCACCGGCGGAAGCTGTGATCGTATATGTCTGCGGAGGTTCCGGAAGTTTCACAAGCGCCTCGATCGCTGCTTCCAGAGCGGATACCTGTGCATCCACCTGCTCCTGCTCCGCGGATTCATCACCATATACCTCTTTTGCGTCTGCAATTGCTTCTTCGAGCGCAGCGATGGACTCTGCAGTATACACGTCTGTCTTAGCGGCTTCTTCCTCTGCCTTTGCAATGGCTTCTGCAAGCGCTTCCTTATTGACCTCAGGCACATCAGTCTTTTCTTTTACCAGGACAACGTCAAATTTGTCAAGCTGCGGTGCATTCTTCGTGCCTGCCAGGAATGTCACAGCTCCGGCTCCCGGTGTTTCAACTTCCCATGTAAGTACAACTGTATGCGTTGCAGTTGCATTTTCTTCTGCTTCAACAGAATCCAGGGAACCATCTGCAATCTTTCCGTCTTTCTCTGTCCATGTCATGGAGTTGTTCGTGTCGCCGCTTCTGTATTGAAGTGTTGCTTCATAAGTACCTGCCTTCTCAGCTGTATAATACAGCACAACGCTGTCACCGGCATTCATGGCATTCACGAATTTGCCATTGCTTGCCCAAGCTGCTTCTGATACCTGGAGCGGCCATGCCTCTCCCGTTCCGGTGTTTTGGAGAATCATTTTCTCTGCTTCCAGAGTAACAGGTGTGCCATTTACCTCTGTCGGGAATACGAACGGATTCTTCTCTGTGTACTGATCCGAATCTTCCCTGATCTCCTCAAAGGTTACGACTACCGCTGTGTCCTCATTGATATTGCTTAACGTATAAGTGCCATTCTCCTTATCCACATCGTCGATAACGGAGGTTCCATTTACTGTCACGTCGCTGATCTCATAACCTTCATTCGGCATAATTGTAAAGTCTACGCTGCCGCCAGCCTCAACTTCTGCGCTTTCCGGTGTGATCGTTCCGTTTCCGCCGTCAACGGAAGCTGTCACTGTATACTCTTCCGGCTCTACCGGTCCTGAACCTTTTGCAGTGATCTCGAACTTATCAACTCGCGGAGATTTGTCGCCTTCCGGCGCTGTAAATGTCCATACGCCTGTGCCGTCTTCCGTAACTGTGACCTCAAATGTAGCTGTCACGAACTCGTTTGCATTTGTATTTCCAGCGGACACCTGTCCTGACTCAATCGTTCCGTCGCTGTCCCATACAAGCTTGTTGGTTGCAGAACCACTGCTGTATATAGCTTTGACTTCATATGTGCCTGCCTTTGCAGTATACGGAACAGAGATATAGTCGCCCGGTTCAAACGCGTTGATATAGGTTGCGCCTTCATCCCATGCCCCTGCGCTGCCATTGGTGATTCCCATCTTATACCGCTCTGTATCACCGTTCACATTAAACAGGGTAAAGTCTTCTGCTTCCAGTGTCGCCGTATCTGTTCCTGTCGGGAACTCAAACGGCTCGCCTACTGTATAGCCGGTCTTCTCAAATTCCGCTTTCACTACCTGATCCTGAGTGATATTGGAAATAGTGTAGCTTACATTGTATTTGTGGAAGCTGGTGATCTCGTTGCCATTTACTTCCAGAGAAGTTAACGTAAATCCGTAATTCGGTGTGATCGTAATGTCAACACTCTCGCCCCGGTCTACGGTCTCCTTGCTTGGCGTAAGAGTTCCGCCGGCTCCGCCTACAACCTCTGTCCTTACATTGTAAGAAATGTATGCAAGGTTGTCGATTTTTTCCTTAAGTTTTTCAACCACCTGGTCAGCTACTGACTGTGTAGTATAAGGATCTTCAAATACTGTCTTTGCGTTTACCAGCACCGCCTCAAGGTCTGCTCTTGTCTCTTGAGAATATGTATTCTCTTTGGCAAGTTCTCTCTCTGCATCCTGAATTGCGATTTCAAGATCAGTCTTATCTGCGATCTTATCTACTTCTTCTGTAAGAACAATATCAAACTTGTCAAGCTGTGGAGAATTACCGCTCGGTCCGGTAAAAATCCAGACTCCTGCGCCCGGTTTTGTAACTGTAACTGTAAAGTCAACAGTCCTTGTTGTTCCCTGTCCATTATTTTCGCTCGGAGTTGCAACTGTGTTTCCGCCTTCACCTTCGATCAGTCCTTCCGGCTCTGTGCTCCATGCGAGGCTGTTTACAGTAGATCCGCTTCTGTAAGTTGCCGTGATCTTATATGTTCCTATCTTCTCTGCAAAATACGGTACAGAGATCACATCGTTCTCATTGAGCGAATCTACGAATTTTCCATTACTTGCCCACTCTGCCTCTGATACCTGAAGCGGCCATCTCTCGTTATCCCCTGTATTCTGCAGAGTAAAGTATTCTGCTTCCAATGTCGCAGTATCATCTTCTTCTGTCGGGAACTGGAATCTGTTCGCTTCTGTATAATTAGCAAAGCTGAACATTACATTTACTTTGATGTCACTTTGTACGTCAGATACTGTGTATTTCCCTTCCTGAACATTTTCCGTAACATCGCTTCCGCCAACCAGTACCTGGCTGATCTCATATCCCGAATCCGGTGTGATCGTAATATCAAAGCTGCCGCCCTGTACCACCTGGTCTGCTGAAACATCAACACTTCCGCCCGTTGTTGCAGATGCAGTGATATCAAAGGTTGAAACAATATCCTTTGGCGTGATGTCTAAGTAATCGATATTAGGACCTTCTTGTGAATCTGTCGCTATCTTCATGACACCCGGCCCTGCGGTCGTCACATTAATCTCAAATGATCCCAGATTCTCATATGCCGGATTGCTGGCATTTGTTCCATTGAAGTCCTGAGTCACCTGAGCAAAATTGTTATTCTCTTCTGAGACAATCAGACGGTTCGGATTGGAACTCGTTCTGCCGCTCTGTCCCTGTACTGTAACAGTATATGTTCCGGTTGTCGGAGCATTATAGTATACATACATTACATTGTCAGGCTTAAACCAAGATACAGCCATCCCATTTGAATAAGCGTCGCTCTCAGCTTTGACAAAATCATGTGTTTCTCCGTTTACCAGTTCAAACAGCTCTGCCTCTGCCCTTACTGTCACTCCCTGTTTTGCCGGTAATACAAGCGGGTCTTCTGCGGTGAACTGTGTACGTTTCTGCAGATTGTTCTTTGCATTCTCGAGTGCCGCATAAGCCTTACCCATCTCCAATGCATCCGGGGTTTCCTGTGCAAGAAGCACATTGGCAGCTGCAAGAGCACTCTCGAATGACGACCAGTCGCCTGAATATACATCTTTGCTCCAGCCGCTCACTGAATCAACCAGTTCCTGAAGCTGCTCTTTTGTCATTGACTCTGCATCCAGAATATTTACTGTCGCCGTGTCAATAAAGCCGAGTATCAGTCCTGTGCTCGGGGAATTCAGCTCAATCGTGAAGTCCTGTGTTCCCGTTGTATTCGTATTTCTTCTGGTTGTAACCGGCACAGTTGTCTCGCTCTCGCCGTCCGCAAGTGTTACAACTACCGGCTCTGTATAGAAGTCGTCCTGAATCGCGCTTCCCGGGTTCGGGGAAAGGTACGCTTTGATACGTCCGTTTGTTCCTCCGACTCTGGTGATCTTCACGTTCATGGTCTCGTCTTCGTTCATTGTGAACTCGTCGGCTTCCAGACCGATCATTCCGACTCCGCCGTTATTGATCACATAAGCAGCCTCGATTCCGACCGCTTTCGTAGCTACAGTCAGTGTCAGTGTATGCGGACCGTCATCCAGATCCTCAGAACTGAACCATATCTGTCCTGTAGCTCTCTCCGATGCCGAAGTATCTACTGTGACCGGATCGCCTCCATCTATGCTGATCGTCGCCTGTCCGTGGTTCGGATCTGTTGTTCCTACCAGATAGACTTTCGATCCGGTAAAGTTCAAAGTAAGAGAAGATCCTGCATTTGCCCAGCGGTTTGTCTCATTGACAAAGTTCGTGCCGGTCTCTTTTGTCCATGTGCCTGTGAAAGCAAATCCTGTTCCGTCGGATGTATCTGTATCCTCGATATCAATTACATCCATACCTGTCGGAGCTGACGCCGCAAGCTCGAATCCTTCGGACGCTTTATAAACACCTACCTCGCTGATCATCGGAACTTTACCATCTGTCGTTGAAACAGTGATCTTGATCTGATCTGCTGTTACAGCGGACGTCCTTACCAGTCTCTTTGCTCCGATTGTCTCGCCTTCATCAAGAACCGTCCATGCGCCGCTGCCGTTGCGATACTCTACTTTGTAGCTGTTAATGCGCTGTCCGTTCTGGATCGCTTCCTCGATGGAAACAACGTCGAACTTCTTAGATGAACCAAGATCGATCAGAAGGCTGCCTTCATTTGTGCCGTCATTTGTCGTCCAGTAAGTATCGTCATTGCCATCTACTGTATTGCCCGGCTTAAAAGCTGTATCGCTGCCGCGTACGTCAGAAGCTTTTACCTCAGCTCCGTCAGCAGCCGCCATATTCTCATCAAAAGTATCTTTGATATTCTGTCCGAACTCTGCCACTCTGTTCAGAATTGCCTCATCCACTGTACCCTGATTATTCGGAGGAATGTTCAGGAGCAGCGGCGAGTTGTGTCCTACGGAATTGAAATACATCGTTCCGAGAGCCTCAATAGACTTCGGAGCCGCTTTTGTCGTTCCCCAGAACCATCCGGATGTGATACGGGCGTCAGCTTCCGGTACTGTCCACTGATTTCCGTTTTCCCATCCTAAAGTGTAGCCGCCCTGGCTGTTGCTGTTGATCGTGTTATTCTCATAATCCACGATTGATTTGGACCATGTGTTTTTGTCTGCATAGCCGTTCTCATTGCCGATCCAGCGCACGGTCGTATATGCCTGCGCGCCGAACAGCATACAGTCGGCATCGTATCCGGCCTCTTCTCCTTCGTATTTCTGAATCGTAGAAAACCATTTTTCGAAGTCATACTCCTGCGCGTTGGCGCCGCTTCCTTTTGCGCCATCCATCCATACTTCTACGAAGTGACCGTCATTTCCATATTTGTCATCTCCGAGGATCTCCTCGAGCTGGTTATTATAATATTCATTATAATCCAGAACATCTTTGTCCGCTGTTGTCGGATTTCCGTCCTCATCATAATAACCATAGCTGTCATCATGGATATCCCATGGAGAAAGGTAAAGTCCCATGTCAATGTCATACTCTGTACACGCCTCAGAGATCTCTGCCAGGATATCTCTTTCGCCGTCCTCATTTACCACGGGATAATTTGTTGCTGCGTCTACATCGTAATCTGTGTAGTCGCTTGCCCAGATACAAAATCCGTCATGATGCTTTGCCGTTACGATAAGTTTGTGGAATCCGGCATCTTTAATGGCGCTTACCAGTGTATCTGCATCAAAATCCTTTGTCAGCGTAAATATCTCATTTGGTGTGCTGTCTCCATAATGCTCGCCCCACTCAATCTCGTTAAATGTGTTTGGACCAAAGTGACAAAACGCTGCCAGCTCTTCCTTTTGATAATTATACTGGTTTTCATTCGGCAGTACGTCATCCGCCGCGGGCTCTGCTGTGGAATTATCCTGGAGTTCGCTGTCTCCGATCCACTCATCCGCTGCCTGTACCGCCGGGATCCCGGTGCCGAAAAACGTGGTTGCTGTCATCGCCGCAGCCGTCAGGACTGCCAGGCTTCTTGCTGTTTTCTTTTTCACGTATTTCTCCTTTTTGAATCACGATCAATCTGCTGCTTTTCTGCCGGCAGAGCAGAGACGCCGTATCTGCCGTCCCTGTCCTGCCCTGCATACGGTCAGTTTTCTGACCTTATTATTTCTCTGTTCTTCTCTTCTTTCCTGCGGTCACTAACGCCGCTCCCGCAAGGGCCGCTGCTGCCGCCCACAGTGCTGCATTTGATGTATCGCCTGTCTGCACTGCCTTGTCGCCGCCTGTCTGGCTGCCGCTTCCGGAATCGGTCTGGCTGCCGCCTGCTGTAGAACCGCCGCCAGGATTCTGCTGGTCATCTCCACTGCCGGAGCCGCCTGCCAGTCTGAGAAGTTCCTTTGCAGCTTCAAGGTCTTTCATAGCCTGAACCTTCTCTGCCGCGGATGCATTATCATCCTCAAGGATTGCCTTCAGCTCTGCTACGCGGGCGCTGTATGCTTCCAGAGACTCTGCAGTATACTTATCTGTCTGAGCCATAATCTGGTCTGCTTCCGCCATCGCCGCATCGATCTCAGCCTGAGTCGGCGGGATCACCTGCTGTTTTTCCGATACTGTGATATCAAATGTCGTTGTCTTGCCCGCATACTCTACAGTCACAACAGTCATATCTGTCGTAAGCGCTGTTCCCAGAGCCGGTGTGAACGTAAAGTCCGCTGCCGTTTCATCTGAATATATCACTTTCTCTGTCGTATCGTTATTGTAGATAAGCTCAAGTACCAGGCCTGACGGATCGAGGGTTTCGCCCTCTGTATAGTTCTTCTTGCATGGTGTCGTGATCTGTATCCCGGTCAGCTCCGGCTCTGCCGATTCTGTAACTTTGATCGTAAACTCTGCTTCCGCAGTTCCGGTATACCCGTACTGTCCGAGGCCTGTGACAATCGCTGTCGCGATCCCGTCTGAAGTGTTATTCTCGTAAGATACAACGTAGTCAATGCCATATCTGAGCTTTGTATCACCGAGCATTACTGTGATCTCTTCCTCTGTCAGGGTCACCGGATGCTCCTTATCCGCAACTGCAACTTCCTTCACATCCGGTACATATACGTCCGCCCCGCTGATGTCTGTCAGCTCTGCGGCCATTCTCAGCCTGATCTCAGCCGCGCTCATGAACTTGTCATTGCCGGAATCGCCGTATGTATGCACTCCTGTAAGACGTACATATTTTGCTGCCGCCGGCTCATTGAAGACTGCCAGCTTCCACCCCGCTGTGTTCTCCCAGTTTCCTGTGGATACGGTCGTCCACGTCTTGCCGTCTGTGCTTACTTCAACCTTGTACTCATTGACACGGCCGTTCGGGCTTCCGTCACGTCCGTAGTAGCGAAGTGCGTCGAGCATGGTCTCTTCTTCCAGCTCAAGGGTGATCCAGAGATCCTCTTTCGGAGGAAGTGTCTGCCAGTTTGTATGCCACCATGTCCCAAGGTTATTATCCACCGCGTTGGATGCAGGTCCTTCGTTCCCGCTTCCCGGATGTTCACTTCCGGCTGTCGCCGTTGTCTTAGTATAGTCATAATCTCTGCTTCCATCAGCAGCGTCATTATCTCCCGCTGACACATCCGCACCGAGATTGACCGTAAATGTATTTCTCTCGCTGTGGTCCTCGGACTCAATGATCAGGATCTTCTGACCTTCGTAAACCGGAAGTTCTGTCACAGCCGCATTCTCTGATGTCTCATACGCAAGGCTGCCGATAACGACTGCCTCTGTATTGAACACGCCTGCCTCAAGATCATCCGCGCTTACATCCAGTCCGTTGACTGTCATGGATGTGAACTCTGCTCCTGAATTCGTTGTATAGGATCCTGTCCACTCGTTGATCACAACTTCTGTGATCCCTGTACACGGAGTTCCGCCGCCCTGACGGGTCTCCGCATTCTTTACATAAAGCTTCACATAGGTAGCCGTAGCCGGGTCAAAGGTATAGGTATACGGTTTCACCCGGTCTGAGCTTTCATTCTCAGCGATCGTTTCCTTTGTATTAAGCAGCGTCCAGCTTCCTTCCTCTCCGGTCTCTGAGATATAGATCTGCGTTGTCCCCGCATCCGGGAATGTCATGGAGCTGTTATCTCTTGCGAAATAAACTGTGATCTGTCCGATCCTCTGCTGGGTGTCATACCGGAATGTGATCTCCGCGTCATTGTCCCCGTGCTGAACTGAACTCGACCAGTTGCTCCATGCAGTCGGGTTCGCGCCGCCGCTTGTGTTGTCACTGATCTCTGTCTTTCCGTCTTTGATCGCGTCAAGCGTATCTGACTGCTGTCCTTCCGGGATATCCTGGCTCAGATATGCAGCGCCCGCGACATTATCGCCGATGGTGACCTGCTGCTCCTGCACGCGCACCGACGCTGTAACCGTCAGCTCCTGTCCGAGTACATTTGCCGTACCTGCCAGTTTCACTGTGCCGGCCTCGGTATAGCTGCCGTCCGGCTCGCCCCATGTCACCGGGAAGGATGCGCTGATCACTTCTCCGTTCTGGAGCACTGCCGGCCTGGTATCCGGGAGAGTCGGTTCCTGTCCCACCGGAACTGTGGTGGAGTAGTTGAGAAGCGCCGCCACCTGGTCGATCATGTTGACCGTCACGGAAACTTTATCGCCTTTCTCTGTCACGCCTGTCACAAAGAACGTGCCTGTCTGTGCAGTCTGGTCTTCAGAGATCTCATCCCATCCGACTGTTACGTCTTCCTCTGTTCCATCCGAGTATACTGCTTTTACTGTGTCCGGAAGCTGCGGCATATTGCCCGCCTTTACATAATAATTCCTGGACATCAGGTAATAGCTCAGCACAGTATCGCCTGTCCCTGCGTCAACAGGTACGGTCTTAACTGTCACTGCCGCGGACTCAAGCCCTTCCGCGCTTGCAGTTACTGTAAACTCGCCTGCTGTCTTTGTGGACTGTACGATCGCCACCAGAGAACCGCTGAATGCGTCCCTGTTATTATCCTGGTAGGACTGATGGTCATCCTGTTTTCCATTGTCCACGCCGACGAGCTTACCGTCGCCTTCTACCGTGAACTTCACATTGTTATCTGCATCCGGTACGATATTTCCGTCCTTGTCAGTAATGTCAACAGTAATGTAACTTAAGTCCTTTCCGTCCGCTGCGATTTCCGTGCGGTCAGCCTCAGCGTCAAGCTTCGCTTCCTCCCCTGTCGTCGTCACAAAGGTGCGGCCGTCCACTGTATCCAGATCGATCTCCTTCCCGGCAGCATCCCATGCCTTCGCGGTGATCGTTCCATCCTCATACGGCACATTCCATGTGAGATACAGGTTCTTGTCGGCAGAAGCGGAAGCTCCGCTGCCTTTATAGATCTGATAGGTATATCCTTCTGCCGTCGTCACTGCTGTAAATTCTTTTACGCCGAGGGACTCTGCTGTATCCGAGCCTGCCGGGGTAAAGAATAATTCTGTCTTCGCTGCATCCGTATATACTACGACCGGAACTGTCTCGTCACTGTTTTTTGCCACCACATCTGCATTCCATGCCGGAAGGATATGGAGGGTATTGACGTCGTCGTTCCACTGGCTCTGATAGAAATAATAGCTGTCCTTCGGAAGACCTGCCGTATCAATGATACCGAAATAGGAATTCTTCGGAGACGGCCATGTTCCCATCGCTCCGGTCCCCGTGCCGTTCCACGGAGTCGGCTCGCCGATATAGTCAAAGCCTGTCCATACATATTCGCCTGCAACAAAGTCGCGGGTGATCACATCGTACCATGCTGTACTCGCAAGAGCACCCCAGCCTACTCTGGAATTGTCGTAGGAGGTCAGTTTCTGGTCCGCCGGTGTCTGTGTTTCGCCGTTTCCAAGCCTGTCATAGACGCCCCTGCTGTTGATGGATGACGCTGTCTCGGAACCATAGATGCACCAGTCCGGGCTCGCTGCATGCTGGGCGTCGTACTGTGAACCAACTGTGTAGTTGAGTCCAGCCGTTCCTCCGGCCTCTGACAGCGCATTCATGATATTGTAGCCCATACCGGATGTATTTCCCTTTACGTTATTATCTCCTCTTGTAACGGGTCTTGTCTCATCCAGTTCCTGTGCCCAGCTGATGAGCTTGCTCTGCGTATCCATGTAAGTCTGGTTCAGCCCGTAAGCCGTACCCTCCTGGACCTCATTTCCGAGAGACCACATAATAATGGAAGGAGCATTCTGCCCTCTCCTGATCATGGCGCTCAGATCGAACTGCGCCCATGTCATTCCTTCTTCCGCTCCGATGATCTCGTTCTCCGCGCCGATCGTCTGATTGAACCACACAGAGTAATCATTGGAGTTGCCGTTCTTCGGATACATCCATCCGTCGAACGCTTCGTCGATCACGAGGATGCCCTGCTCATTGCACGCCTCGATCAGTTCGTCTGACGCCGGGTTGTGGGTCACGCGGATGGAATTGCAGCCCATCTCTTTCAGGATCCTTACCTGACGTTCGATCGCGCTCTCCCATGCCTCTGCGCCGAGCGCTCCCTGGTCATGGTGCATGCAGACGCCTTTCAGCTTCATATTTTCCCCGTTTAAGGAAAATCCTGTGTCCGGGTCGAACTCAAAATAGCGGAAACCATATTCCGTATCATATGTATCGACCACCTGGTCATTGACCTTAACCTCGGTCCTTACTGTGTAAAGCGCGGGTGCATCTGATGTATCCCACAGAGTCGGCTTATTTACCTGTACTGTCGCGTCAATGTCCGCCGTACTTCCGGCTGCCACTGTCTGCGCCTCTGTGGTCACAGTGCCGATGCTCTGGGACGTATCCCCGCCTTTCGGGAATACAGTGTGGGTCAGTGTCACGCTCTTCTCCTCAGCAGAATCATTCGCCACAGCCGTGCTGATATCCGCAGTCACTGTGCCGCCTGCTTCTTTTGCCAGGTTCGGAGTCTCGATCTTTGTCCCATACAGATCTACGTGTACAGGGTCTGTAACCGTAAGGTCAACGTTCCTGTAAATACCGCTTCCTGAATACCAGCGGCTTGACGGCGTCTGATGGTCAACCTTTACGGTGATCACATTTTCTCCGCCATAATTTACATAATCTGTAATGTCAAATGAAAACGGCGTATATCCGTATGGATGTGTGCCTACCTGGGTACCGTTCACCCACACAGTTGCATTCATATATACTCCGCCGAAATCAATACGGATCTGTTTCCCCTCAGCGCTGCTGCCGAGCGTAAAACTTTTTCTGTACCACCCTGTACCTCCCAGGAGATAGCCGCTTTCAGCCTCCCCTGATTTGGTGTATTCCTGCTCAATACTGTAATCATGAGGCAGGTTCACCTGCTCCCAGCCCGAGTCGTTAAAACCCGGATCCTGTGCGCCGGAAGCGTCGCCCATATAGAACTTCCAGTTATCACTGAAATTCTCCGAGCGCGTTGTCCCGGTGTAATTATTCACATACACTGCTTCCGGGTCCGAGCTCATCTGGACGCCTGAGTCTGAACCGACCTTAACGGACGGTCCCGCTGCCAGTGCCATGGACGGGATGATCATCCCCGCCGCCAGCGCTGCCGCGATGACTGCTGCACCTTTTCTTTTTAAGTCATTTTTTTTCATCCTTTTTTCGGACAAATACTTTTTCTAGTCCTTTTCCTCCATTTCCCTTTTATTTTACACAACCGCAGTTTTCCTAATTTTGCAGAGAATACTGCCATTATGTAATTACTATCCTATATTGTAACATTTCTGTAAATTTTTTCCCATTTAATTATGAACAGCTTTTAAACTTTCATTAATACTCCCAATTTTAACCCCCTGTTTTCTGATTTTAGCGCTGTTTTTTGTGCAAAATATCAAATTTCTAACTTCTAAGCTTCATCTCAGGCAAATGCATACATAAAAAAGGAGCCGCTGCGCTGGTTGATCCCCCGGCGCGGCGGCTCCTTTTACTCCGGCATCCCGGTCACGGGCTGCTTTCGATCACTTTAAATTTTATCTCTGCGTCTCCGGCTTCCACACGGACGCATGCTTTCTCAGGATAATATCTTGTCGTAAATACATACTCTCCATTATTTAAGAATACTTCCACTGAAGATACATCCGCCAGGATCCTTACGCTTTCCAGCCGTTCAAGTTCAACGTACCGGAGCCCTCTCCCGGCTGACGCGGATCCTTTCTCCCGGCTTAAGAACCTCATCTCAAACCTTCCGTCCGTGTATTCCAGCACGAGCTCTTCTGAGAGCGCTGCGCGGAACCGGTTCCCGGATATGCGGTCAACGAGCATATCATAAACCTGATATCCCTCTGTCAGAAACAGGTCTGAAACAGAACCTTTTCCCGTTTCCGCCGCGATCTCCCGCTCTCTTTCCTCCAGCTCCCTGACCGGACGCTGGAGCACCTTCCCGTCTTCCACGAAGATTTCTCTGGGGAAGGTAAAGCAGTGCTGCCACCCGTTCTCTATGGTAGGATTGGTATACTCCTCGCAGTCCGGCATGCCCATCCAGCCGATCTGGATCCGCCTGCCGTCCTCTGTCTCAAAACTCTGCGGCGCGTAATAGTCGAATCCATAGTCCCAGAGCCTGTACTCTGACAGCCTGTATCCCGGATGCCGGTCCGCCGGCTGCGCGGATCCTGGCTGGCTGGCTGCTGGCTGGCTGCTGGCTGGCTGGCTGCCCGCCGACTGCCCGCCCGCGGACAGGATATCGCCTTCCACCAGGAAATACCCTGACTGGTACACATTCCGGTCTTCCCACACGCCGCCTTCCAGCCCCTGTACGGACGCGGAGAGCAGCTTCACCCCGTTCACCTCAAAGTAATCCGGGCATTCCCACATATATCCGAAGGGCTCCTCTGTCTCTATCCTGCTGTGGAGCGTCCAGTTTACCCTGTCCGCTGACCGGAAGATCAGCGCCTGCCCTGTATCCGCTTTCGTCCTTGCTCCCTGTATCATATAGTAGGTCCCCTGGTCTTTCCATACCTTGGGGTCCCTGACATGGAGGGTCAGGTCTGACGGATAGTCTGCATTTCTCATAAGGAGCTGCTTTGGCCCGAAGCTCTGCCCGTCCCGGCTCGTCACGAGGACGGTGTTTGCCTCGCGCCCGGTATTTACATAATCATAGTCCGCCCGGTCTTCCAGCTTTACATTTCCCGTATAATACACGTACATCACGCCGTCCTCTGTGAAGGCGGAGCCTGAGTACACGCCGTGGCAGTCAAAAGGCTGGTCCGGATAAAGGACCGCTCCCTGGTATTCCCACCTGACCATGTCCCGGCTCGTGCAGTGCCCCCACATCTTGACTCCGCCCTCAGCGTGAAACGGTGAGTATTGGAAATAGGCGTGGAAGACGCCGCCGAACTGGCAGAGACCGTTCGGGTCATTCAGCCACCCTGTCGGGGGCATCAGATGGATCTCCTGCCGGAACCGGCTGTCCGCAGCCGACGGTTTCTCTGCCTCCGCTTTTTCTGTAAGTCTGATCAAATCCCTTGTCAGTGCGTTCATATCCATTCTCCCTGTCTGTATTATCAATCTGATCGGTTGCTTTTTCACTGTGCGGTCTGCTCAGTGACTCTATTTTTTCAGCGTCATGACCGGATCGTCTGTGCCGACTGCCCCGGGCGCTGCCTTTTCCACTTCGGAATACTCATCCGCATTGGTGAGGATGACCATCGTAGCCGCCGGATACCCTTCCGCGCGGATCGTATCCAGGTCTGCCTCTATGAGCACGTCTCCCGCGCGGACCTGCTGTCCGTCTGATACTTTCTTTGTAAATCCTTTTCCGCCCAGCTTCACGGTGTCCACCCCGATATGGATCAGCAGCTCGCCGCCACTTTTTGTGGCAATGCACACCGCATGTCCTGTATCGAATACATTGATCACCTCGCCGTCGCACGGGGATACGACCCTGCCGTCCTCCGGCTCTACCGCCACAGTCGTGCCCAGCATTTCAGAGGAGAATGTCTCGTCGCTCACTTCGGAAAGCGGTATGATCTTCCCCCGGACAGGACTCTTTACGGCCTCTTCTGTAATCTGTGTGGTCACTTCTTCCGTGTTGGCCGCTGCCCCTGTCTCTTTCTCTGTTCCTGCAGTCTCAGCTGCCGCTGCCCCTGCCGATGCTTTCGCCTCTATGCCGGCTGTCTCTGCCTTCGGCTTCTGGTCTTTATACATAATGAAAGAGATCACAAACGCAACGCCCACCGCGATCGCCATTTCGATCACGTACTGCACCGGCTGCTCCAGGCAGAGCAGGATCCCGAAGATGCCCGTCACTCCTGTACCTTTTGCCCCGAGATGTACGAGGGAAGCATACAGGGCTCCGCATCCGCCGCCGATGCATCCTGCGATGAACGGCTTGAAGAATCTTAAGTTTACACCGAAGATCGCCGGCTCTGTGATCCCCATGAACGCACTCAGCGATGAGGGGAGCGCCAGTGATTTGATCTTCTTATCCCTGGACTTGAGCGCCACTGCAAGAGCTGCCGCTCCCTGTGCCACATTTGCCGCGCTTGCCAGCGGGAGCCAGTATGTCACGCCGTACTGCGCGATCTGTCCGATATCAATCGCCGTGTACATCTGATGGATACCGGTCACGACTGTCGGCGCGTACAGGCCGCCCATGATCAGGCTTCCGATGCCGAGCGGAAGTGTAAGCATCCACTGGATGCCGCCGAGGATCGCGTTCTCCGCCCAGACGAAGACCGGTCCGATGATGGAGAGTGTGAGGTAACCTGTCACGAACACGCTGACCAGAGGAGTGACGAAGAGGTCCAGCACCTCCGGCACGATCTTGTGCAGCTTTTTCTCGATCACCGAGAGCAGCCACACCGCGATCACAACCGGGATGACATGTCCCTGATAGCCCACCATGTCGATATCATAGAGCCCGAAAAATACGGACTGTGTCTGCTGTACGCCCTCAGTCGCCACGGTGTATGCATTCTGCAGAGCCGGGTTGATCATGATCATACCGATGACTGCGCCCAGATACGGGTTCGCGCCGAATGCTTTTGCCGCTGAGAACGCGATCAGGATCTGAAGGAAGGTGTACGCTGTATTGCTGAACAGATTTGCGAACACATAGATCGAACTGCTCGTGTCCATGCTGATAAAGCCATTATTGATCATGAAGTCCAGGGAGTTCATGATCCCCATGAGGAAACCGCTCGCCACGATCGCCGGGATGATCGGTACGAAGATATCTCCCAGCAGTTTGATCGCGCGCATGAAGACGTTCTGCTTCTGCGCTGCCGCCTCCTTTGCCTCTGCCTTTGAGCTGGCAGTGATGCCCGCGATAGCGATGAACTCGTCAAATACCTTGTTGACCGTCCCTGTGCCGAGGATGATCTGGAGCTGCCCGGACGCCTCGAATACGCCTTTCACTCCGTCAATATTCTCGATCGCGCCCTTGTCCGCTTTGCTGTTATCCGCGATCACGAGCCGCAGTCTGGTCGCACAGTGTGCGGCGGATACGATATTTTTGCTTCCGCCGACCTGATCCAGGATCTCTTGTGCTGTTTTCCTGTAATCCATATTATCTCTCCTTCCCTTTAATTAAGCGATTTATCTCGCATATGAAATCTATTTTTATGAAATCGATTTCATATCTTTGTATAAATGATAAGAAAAAACAGAGGATTTGTAAATATGGCATTTTTACTGATATTTAATGATTCGATTTGTGCATTATTATATTTAGGGGCTTTTTTCTGTATTCGGGAAAGTAAAAAAAAGTAGGGAAATCCCTACTTTCCATGTTCCAGAAAGGTGGTGTAAAATCATGTCAATAAATGCGTTTGTAGATAATGCCAAAGTTATGGCAAAAGGACAGATCACAATCCCGAAAGATGTCCGCGATGTGCTTGGCGTGTCAAATGGTGACAGGGTTACTTTTATCGTGGAAGGAAACACCGTCCGCATTGTCAATTCTGCCGTGTATGCTATGCAGGTTCTTCAGCGGGAAATGGCTGGAGAAGCAGAACGCGCCGGACTGACCTCGGAAGATGATGTTATGAATCTCGTCAAAGAATTGAGAAATGAGGACGAAAATAAAGCGGATATTTAACAAGAAATTCCCGAACCGCCTGACGGCGCTGGACAAATTTCTTTCCGTCGCATTGCTTACCCTGGAATTAATCCCAGTTCCGGTAGAGAAAGTTATGACCGAAACACAAATCAGGGATGTCAATGACCGCCCCATTTTGCGGGCAGCCATTGAAGCGAAAGCAGATGTTCTGCTGACCGGCGATAAGGATTTCTTAGAGTCCGGCGTGAAAAATCTGTCCGAATTGTGGTTATAAAATAGAGGTAATTGAGAAGCCCTCCGTGGCTACATGCGCCCTTCCGAACCCCTGACCAGCCGGAACCCCAGCTTCATCTCCACAGGGATCTTCTCCCCCCGCTCGATCACATCCAGCAGCAGCTCCGCGCTGCGGATCCCGCTCGTCTTGTACCCGAAATGCACAGTAGGTATCCCCCCTGTGGCAGCCTTTAAAAGCTGGTTGTCACCGAACCCGGTGACCGCGATCCTGCAGCTGTCTGCCGAGGCGTCAGCATCCGGCAGAACGAGCCGGGCCTGAGGCAGGACGGACCGATCCTGCGCCAGTCTGATCCCCCGGTCCCGCAGCGCCCTGATCGCCCCTGCGGCGATCGTATCCGTAGCGCATGATATCACACCGATGTCCGTCTCTTCATCCAGAAGAGAGAGGGCAGCCTCATATCCTGATTCCGCCCGGAACGCGGATATCCGCACATACTCCTCTTCCAGCTCCCTGCCCTCTGACTTAAGCCCTGCGCGGAAGCCGTCCTCCCTCGCCGCGCCCGCGGCCTTATCTTCCCGCGTGACGCCGATATACGCGATATGCTTATGCTTCCCGCTCAGAGACGCCGCCAGCTTCCCCATCGCCTTTCCGGCGCCGTAATCATCGTGGTATACACAGTTTGCATATTTCGTATTCTGTCCGGTCACAACAACGGGGATCTGGGCATTTTTGAGAAATCTCCTGTGCTCCGCTGTGATCATGGTCCCGATGAGGATAATCCCGTCCACCGGGTATTTTTCAAATAAATGGAGATATTCGATCTCTTTCTTCGCATTGTTGTCCGTGCTCGCAAGGAGCATCTGATACCCCCGCGCCGCGAGTACATTGCCGATCCCCTCTGTGACGCGGCTGATGCTCTCTGAATTGATCTTGGGGACTACGACTCCGACCAGGCTGGCGCGCTTCGTCCGCAGGGTGCGCGCCTGGGCGGAAGGATGATACCCGGTCTCTTCGATCACTTTTTTGATCTGTGCCCGCTTCTCCTCGCTGATGTAGCCGCCGTTTAAGTAGCGCGATACCGCGGCGCTGGAGACGTTTGCGAGGCGGGCGATTTCTTTGATGGTCATGATGGTCTGTCACTTTCCTTCTGATCTTGATATATTATTCTTAATGGCTATCCGTCTATAAAATCACTTTCACTTAGATATAATTCTTCGCTGATGTTGAAAGGGTTACCAGGGAACTGCTTTAAGTGACCTAAAATATCATTAAGCTCTTTTACAATTACAGAGATTTCATCTTCTAAAATCATTGTCGTCAGTATATTGTTATACATGCCGGGAACCTTGTCCTGGAGTTCTTTTCGGTTTTTGATCAGCCACATGGAAAATCTATGTTCCTGATTGTAATAGTTAATATTAAGACCGCCAATTCTCCCTAAAACTGTATTCTTTTCCTTTGGATGAAAAAATAATATTACCGGGAAATCCTCTAAATTGCTCTTGCCACTTTTCAAAATCATGTGTCCAATCTGATCATTTGAAAAATCTATACAAGCTGTAAAGCGGCGCTTAAGAGCGGCCAGGCAAAGGAGATCATATGAATTTCTGTAAACTTCATCTACCATTACCTCTTCTTTATTCTTCAACATTTCCTCCAATTCTGATAAGGAAACTCTTTCTTCTGACAAAATGTCTGTTCTTATTTGAATTTGCTCTTCCCAATCCGGATGCCTTTCTAAAATTTCCCCAAATTGCCATGTTTCTGTCAGCGCAAAGCTTTCGCCATCAAGGGGATCTATATTCGAATAATAATATCGAACCCTCTTCCTATCATTTAATATATTATTAATTCGAATTAAATTGCAGGAAGTTTCCGGCGGAAGCGATGTTATCATATTTCTCGCCAGATTTACTCCTGGGCAGTTTACACCAGAAAGTAAAATAATACTGTTATACTCCCGGTCAATATCTAATAAATTTGATGTATCTGACAAAACTCCATTATATGCTGTACAGATACCATAATTCTCATTATACTTGAATATGAAATCTCCAGAGACTACACCAGATATAAATCTCTTCTTAAAAATCGGAATTTCTTCTTCACGTAGCATGGATAACAAATCCTTAAAAGAAATACTAAAAGGCACCCTTTTTTTATATGCATCCAGATATTCTTTTTCTTTCGGCAATTGCTTCTTTCGGTCATGATTCGGACAGGAACTTTCAAAACAAATCGTTATCTCATTGCGACAATGCACTACTTCCAGGTACGCGTGAACTTTTATCGGATACTCGTTTCCTTGATATTTTACAGGCTTGCATTTTATAGAAGCTTTTATATCGATTTCAATTGTCACCCCACTGATATTTTCAGTCCCCGAAAGCCAGTCCAGCGGATAATACTTCAGCATAAGCGCTGGTCTTTCGCTGATCTCCCATTTCACAAATGTCATCTCTCTTTTGAGCTCATCAAACATCTCATCCGTTATGGGATGCTCATACTCTTTCGGCTCTGCCCCGGGTCCATCCGGATTCATACTGTGAACAAGATCCATCAGTTCCTGCTGTGTCGGATAGGTATAGGTTCCTTCCGGCCCGTGGAACTCCACCGGCACCTCCGGGAAGCAGACATATTTGTCCATCAGATCTTTAAAAGCCCGGGGGCCGCCCATCCGGTACATATTCACCCGCACGCAGATAGTAGTCCCGACTCGGTGCAGATAGCCGTCGTCCGTACCGTCTGCTCCCATCGGCCGGTGCATGGGCTGTCCGGGGCGTCCCTTCTTTACTTCGGTAAGGAAATAATACCCGTGCAGTCCGGTCACGTCCAGCCGGTAGACAGGATTGCGGGTTCCCGGTCCCGGAGAATACCGTCTTGTCACCACTTCCAGCCGGTTATTGTCCGGATCACTCATAAAGCAGGAGAGGATCCCGATCCCGAACCTGCTGGTAGGCGTGAAATCCGTGTCCCTCACTTTGTGGATCATGGCTGCCTTGTACTCATCCGAGGTGTAGTAAGAGCGCCCCACTTTCAGGAAGTAATCTTTTACGATATGCTCATCCATGCCGATGCCGTCATCCTCTATGCGGAACCATCCGTACCCTTCATTATCCATCCAGGTGTGTACGACGATCTTTCCGCCCTTTTCGCCGAATCCGGGATCCAGCCGCCTTCTTGTAAGGACCGCGTCAATGGCATTTTGAAGCAGTTCTCGGACAAAGACTCCGGGATCACTGTACAGATTTTCCCCTGTGAGCAGCTCCAGTATACGGTCCTGATCCATGGTCAGATGGAAATCTCCCGCCTCATATCCCACACGTTCCACATTTTCAACAACTCTATACGGGAGTTCCAGTCCCTGCCATCGTTTGGAGAAACGGGAAAGGAACTCATTACACAAAATCAACTCTGATCTCAGCCATGCCAGATACCCCATAACCTCATGCTCTGTCTGAGGATCCGCAAACCGCGCTGTATAGGGGATTATCCCCTCCCGGATTTCCCCAAACCAGCCGGAGCGGTTCTTTTTCCATTCCTCCCGGCTGATCTTCTGCTCCGCAGTCTCGGGATGATCCAGTCCCAGATGCCGGAACAAGTTTTCCGGAGCGCGCGCCGCGTCATAATCCAGCAGGTCCGCAAGCCGCAGGAGCACCACGCACAGATTCAGGTCGCAGTCAGCCAGCGGCAGCAGATCAAGCAGTTCGCTCAGGCTTTCTCCATGGCTTTCACACACACGGATCAGAGTCTCCCTGTGGATCCCCCGCCGGGTCAGCGCGTCCGGCCATTCGTGGGGAAGCTGCTCGCTGATGCGTCTGCTGTGATTTTCCCTGATATATTTGCGGAGCATTTCCTCTGTCACAGTATGGCTCTCATGGTACGCCACCTCATCTCCGGGATACTTGCGGAAATATTCCAGCCACTCCTCTGTATAATCGCCTGTCGCCAGCTCGGCTTCCAGCTCCTTCCTCTGACCATCGGAGACGCTCATCCCGATATCATGGCAGCATGCCGCCATGACAAGCATTGCCGCTTCTTCGACCGTCAGATCGTCCTTCTTATCGCCCAGCAGACGGATCATCCATTTGCACACGCCTGCAAGATGGGTCCCGTCGTGAAGTGTGAATATAGGAAAAAAACGGATCACGTCTTTTGACAAGATCACTCCGTCATAACAGATCTCCCCCACTGCCGCGATAAATTCATGGTCGTCTCCCGCTTTCTTCTCAAAGATCTTCCATAAGTCCGTTCCTGCTATCTCAGGGCATTTCTCCCGGAACTCCATACTGACCGCCTCCTCCTCTTTCGTATACTCTATATTATAACAGTACACCTCTGCTTTAGAAAGATTACATTTCACCTGAAATCCGGCTCCTGCCTGTCCCTGATCCCGCAAAATACTGACAAATTCCCCTCTGTTTCGTTTGATTTTGACGAATGCCGGAGTTATAATTTTTATTGGCTTAACGGAGGTGACATTTTTGAAAAAATCAGTAACTTTATCAGCAATCCTACTCTTTATCCTTATCTTCTGCCCGGTATGCGTCCAGGCAGCGGAAAACACGCAGGATGCCGCGGTCCCTGTCTGGCTGTGCATCCCATTTGCAGGGCTGCTGCTCTGCATCGCCATCATGCCGCTTATCAAAGAGGAATGGTGGGGCAGCCATCAGCCTCTCGCGGTGGCGTTCTGGATCCTTGTTATGGCGGTCCCGTTCGCCCTTTACTACGGGGCCGGACAGATGGCGGAAACCGTACTGGACTGTGCGGTAAATGATTATCTGACATTTATCATCCTGTTGTTCGGACTGTTCTGCGTATCCGGCAACATCACAATGGAAGGGGATTTCGCGGGCTCTCCCAGGATCAACACCGGACTTCTCGTCCTCGGGACTCTGCTGGCAAGCTGCATCGGTACCACAGGCGCCAGCATGCTCATGGTCCGTCCCGTTCTGAAAATGAACTCCTGGAGAAGAAGGAAAGCGCACATCATGGTGTTCTTCATTTTCCTTGTGTCCAACATGGGCGGGATCCTGACCCCGATCGGCGATCCGCCGCTGTTGATGGGATTTATGCGCGGCATCCCGTTCTTCTGGAGCCTGCATCTGTTCCCGGTCCTTCTCTTTAATATGGTGATCCTTCTTTTTATCTTCTACCATGTGGACAAGAGGATGTACCGCAGGGACATCGCGGAAGGCAGGAAGCCGGATATCAGCAGGCCCGGGACCCGCTTCCGGATCGACGGGCTGCACAATCTCGTTTTCCTCGTCATGATCGTGGGCGCTGTCATCTTAAGCGGCGTACTCCCGGGGATGAAGGCGTTCCAGGACAGCGCGGGGAATGTACTCGGCATCCATATCTTCGGGGATGTGAACTTAAGCTTTCCTTCCCTCATTGAGATCGTGATCATCCTCGCGGCGGCGTTTCTCTCATTCCGCACTACGCCAAAAGATGTGCGGACGCGGAACCACTTTACCTGGGGACCGATCCAGGAGGTGGCGGTGCTGTTCATCGGGATCTTCATCACCATGCAGCCTGCCCTGATGCTTCTGAAGCAGGTCGGGCCGAACCTCGGTCTGGAGCAGCCCTGGCAGCTCTTCTGGTCCACGGGCGCCCTGTCCAGTTTCCTGGATAATACGCCTACCTACCTGGTCTTCCTGACCACAGCGGGAACACTCGGGTTTACAGGCGGGATCGCGACCAGCCTGGGCACCATCCCTGTGCATCTGCTCTCAGCGATCTCTTGCGGCGCTGTATTTATGGGCGCGAATACATATATCGGGAACGCCCCGAATTTCATGGTCAAGTCGATTTCCGATGAAAACGGTGTAAACATGCCGTCGTTCTTCGGATACATGCTCTGGTCAGCAGGGATCCTGATCCCGGTATTTCTGCTGGACACATTGATTTTCTTTTTGTAAGGAGGGTGGTCGGATATGCAGGAAAATGAGAAGAAATATATGGAGCTTGCAAACCGTATCTATGACCTGGACGCGGAAGTTTACGACAGTGTCGGTTCCTCGCTTGGAAGGACATTCACCGGCGACAGGGAAAATACGATACGGAATCTGTGTACGCTGATGATGACCAAACCGGACGGCCATCTCTTACGGAGCGAGCTCGCCCTGATCAGCAATATGGCAAGGACCATTAAAGACAAGAAAAAAAGAGATCTGATGATGTCTGAATACGACAACATCCTGAAGCAGATCGAAGAGCTCCCCGATGTTTTTGGGAAAGTGGATATCGTGGACCTGGCAAGGGCTGAGCTGAACCTCAGCGCCCGGAAGCAGCCTTCCGGTGACGACCATCTGGTCATCTGCATCAGCAGGACGCAGGGAAGCGCGGGAAATGATATCGGATTTGAACTGGCGGATGACCTGCACATTAACTATTATGACGTCGAGATCTTCAACCAGGTGCTCACCCGCCTGGAGGCGGAAAAAGGCTCTGTCACTGATGCGGAGACGGAAAGTTTCGCCGGTTTTGACAAATACAGGAAGCGCTCGTTCCGGCTTAATACCTGGTTCCGGGAATTCAACCGCTACCACGGGCTTCCCAGACAGGACGCCGTCTTTTTCAACATGAGCGACCTGATCTGTAATCTCGCCCGGACAGAGGACTGTGTGATCATGGGCCGGTGCGCGGATTCGATCCTCTCGAATAACCATATCCCGCACATCAGCCTCTTTATCAGCGCGCCCTTCTCCCAGCGTGTCCAGAGGATCATGGCGGCGAAAAACATGGACCTGCGCCATGCGTCCCGGTTCCTGAAACGGATGGACCGGCAGCATAAGAAATACTATGACTTTTACACTTACGGACGCTGGGGCAGGCCGGAGAACTATGACCTGTGCATCAACAGCGCCAATTACGGCATACGAGAGACGATCGATCTGATCGAGAGGTTGATCGACCAGAAAAAGAAGTGATGAGAGGAACCCGCCTGGGTATTGCAGAGAGTATCCGAGAGGATATTGGGTACTCTCTGTGATACCCGACCGCTGATGGTGTAATAACATCATCGGCAGATATATCAAGCTTCATACTCTGTCTCATTTTTCCCAATGTGGCTTCAAACATGATCCTGACACCTAGATATCCGAAATCATCCATAATCGTTGTCATAGACTTAATTGGAAAGGTTGCGCACTTTATCTTTCAACTGTTTTGATGTATGGATCATACAAGCACCTCCACATATTTCATCACTTCATCTCTGATTTTCAGCTTTTCTGCATATTCCAGTAATCTGGATAAGTTTTTCTCTTTCCCTGTCATATAATCTTTTACTGCTGTCTGAAAATTCTGTACTTCATATTTTTTTCTGTCTTTTATCAATTCACAGATACATCTTTCTTTATCGTAAGCTCTGACTATATTTCCACTAATGGAAGGCACGCTGCAGACCCCCATACCATGAATTTCTTTCGGAACATATTTTACCCGGACATTAGCTCCTTTCAACCGAGTTGCATTATATCCATTCGGTACTGTAATACAGACTTCGGTATACTCCCTGTCAATCAATCCATGCAGATAAAGTGCCGTTTCGCCGGAATAAATAACAGAAGGATTTCTGGTCTGAAGGATAAATAATTCATCCGGCCTTTTATTCAGCATCAGAGTCCGGGACGGCGTCCAGCCGGTATTCGCAGACCCACTGATCCAGCACGGCCTCACTGATCCCGAGCTGATAGAGATTTAAGTAGCTTTCCTCTTCGCCGTCTTTCACAGAAAAGACTCCTGGGACCGTATTAAATTCCGGGAAATAAGTCTGGACGATCATCTTATTGTCATTATCGATCTTACTCTCACCGCTTAAATTCACCTCGTACATGGTAATATTATGATCCTGGATATATGACTCAAAGATCATCATAAACTCAAGGCAGTAGGGACAGTCTTCTTTTGTGAATACAACGGCAAAAGACTGGTCTTCATCGATCATCTGCCTCATTTCATCCAAAGTAAGCGGCAGGATCTGCCCGGGCGACGTGTCTCTTTCATACTCTGGCTGAACGTTTTCCTCTTCATCCGCCGGTGCGTCGGCCTGAGGCTGCTCATTTTCTTTTGGCTGGCATCCCGACAGTGCTGTTACCGCCACAACACACAGCAATAATACTTTCTTTTTCATATTGATCCTCACTTTTAAAAAGAGTGAAAGAACTAAGTCTTTCACTCTTTATTCTAAATCATTTCAGCTGTTTCAGCTATTCTTTTTTCTGCGTGTGAAAACGATCGCACCGCCGGATAAGATCAGCATCATCAGTATTACATAGATGTTAGTGCTGTCACCGGTGGAGACTGCTCCGTTTCCTGAACCAGAACCGCTGCCCGTTCCTGAGCCGCTGCCTGATCCTGAACCATCGCCTGTCCCTGTACCCGGTTTATCCGGATCTGGATTTTCCGGATCTGGATTTTCCGGAATACCCGGGTCCGGATCTTCCGGTTTTGCCAGATTATTAACGGCCGTCTCCAGCGCATCTGCCGCTGCATTGACCTCTTCCTGTGTATAGGCTGTCGGGTCGTTCTGCAGTGCGGCGAGCATATTCTGAGCAGTTGCCAGAGCATTTACATATGCCGCCCATGTTGTATCTGTGTAACCGTCATTTGTAACACTTCCATAGGCCTCGACTGCTTCCTGCAGTGCAGTTATGTCAACAGGAGCCGCGGGCGTTGTGCCGTAGAACCGTATCTCTGACATGGTAGCATACTGGTCATTCTGCGCTGCCCCGTTCGTTCCGCCGCCGGCGTGAACTACATTAAATTTGACATAACGTCCCTCAACCGGGGCAAAGGTGATCTGTTTCCACTCATCCCTGTCAAGGAGCTCCTTCTCGGAATGATCGAACTTAAACGTTCCGACAGATGTCATGCTGTCCTGCGTCTCGCCGACAAGAATTTCAACCTCGAAGATATCTCCGTTGCTTGATCCCACTCTCGGAAGGAACGTGATATCGGATAACTCATAAGTATCCCCGAGATCGAAGATCAGCCACTGAGGCATTTCTACGGATGTACTCCAGTTGGAATGCCAATATGTGTCCTCATCATAATCAAGCACGTTACCTGACAATCCGTTTCCAGCGCCCTCGTCGATCTCGCTCTTAACAGAACTTACAGTTACGCCGGAGTCCGCGGATGTATTGATCAGCGTATCTTCATCAATTTCCCTGAATGTCAGTCCGTCGATCGCATCGCTCAGAGCCTTTTCCGCATTCTCCACATCATTCTTTGTGAGTTCCGCCGGATTTCTCAGCAGTTCCACTGCCTTGTCATAAGCTTCTTTAAAGTTGTCATAGCTGTCTTGTGTATAAATGTCTTTTGAAACATTATTGTACTCATCGATCAGCGCCTGAAGCCCTTCTGTATTCACGCCTTCATTTACCGTGATCTCGATCTCTGCTGTGACAGCATTGCCTTCGGCGTCTTTCGCTCCCGCTTTCGCCGTCAGAGTCACCGGTTTGTCTTCCTCGGTAGCTTCTTTTGCTTTCAGGTAGAACTTGAAGTTATCCCCATCTGCTATACGGATCACTTCCACTTTGTCCGGATCGCTGCTTGTAATGTCATAGTAGCGGTATGGTGCATCCTCAGGAGACACTGCCGCACTGATCTCAACGATATCGCCAATGAACATTTCTGACGGAGCGTCCGTGAATTCAATGATGTCCACTGTGTTGGACTGCTCGTAGATGAATTCTGCCTCAGTGAGCGTCATCGCCTGCTCTCCCGTGCTTGATTCAAGTACAGTAAAGTCTACCTGTTTCACATTCTTTCCGTCCGGGTTGTTTCCTGCTACATCGACAGTCATTACAGCGCCGTCTGTTTTTTCAACATCCACCTCGCCGGTTTCATATTTAGTACCATCCTCAAATATAACTACTGCCTCGTATTTCGTTACAAAACCATTGCTTTTTGCATAGGAATCGTAAACATTTACCTCTGATAAAGGCTTTGCCCCGCCATTAAATGCAAAGTGGATCGTAACCGGAAGTTTTACATCATCAGGAACTCCTTGTCCCATATCCCAAATAAATTCAAAACTGCGGTCACTGCTGTCAGTAACTCCGTTAAACAGCCCGTCATAAGAATTCTGCTGGATAAATGTAGTTACATTTGTCCCGTCATCTGTAGGATGCGCCTCATTTGTCATCGAGATATTAAAGTCACTCTGAACGTACTTCGTCGTCGTTGTTGCCGGCGGTACCTCCGGAATCTCTCCCGCTTCATTTGTGCATATCACAAGGCTGTTGTCCGGTCCGATGAGCATTGCCTCTGCGAGCTTCAATGTATCTCCCGCTTCTTTTGCCTTAAGCGTGATAGTGGCAAGCGTATGGGAGCCGTTGATCAGTGCTTTGTCTCCACGGTTTCCGAAGCTGACTGTCAGGTACTTCGACGCTACTGAAAGATCCGTCATTCCTGCGGTATAGGCAGATCCTTCGATACTTACAACATCGTATTTATCCCCTAAGTCTACCACTGCGCCGAATGCATTTACATTTTCAAGGTCAACGCCGTACAGGTCGATGGTAAATTCCTCACCTGCTTCCACGGTGTCTTTGTTCGTAAGCATCAGAATATTTCCGGCAGCTTTTCCTGTCTTCGTGGTTCCTCCGTCCAGTTTTGTAAGCGTGAAGGAGTAATCATAAATGTCAAATACGCCGTTCAGGTTCACATCTGTAATCTGACCCCATGAAGACGAGGAAGTATCGATTCCTTTGTATGAATTGATCGTCTGGAAATCATTGTCGTCTATACCGGCGCTTGTTCCCGGCATGTCTCCGAGTTCCGTGCCGTTTGTTCCGTCTGTTTTATAAACAATAATCTCTCTTGCTGAGAAGAATCCGCCAACTGATTCGCGCGGGATCATCTTCACATAACGCCATGTCCCCGACGCTGCTTTCAGATCAACCGTCGCCACTTTATTATCATCGCTGTCTGTTGTCAGACTCATCGCATTATTCTCTGCGTTGACAGACTGCCAGTGTACGCCGTCCCGGCTGACAGAGATATCCATCTTCCTGACAGTACCGTTGCCTTCATCATTTCTCGGATAATACTCCAGCTTGTCCAGGCTGTAAAGCTGTCCCAGATCGTAAATCAGTTCCTCACCGATCGCGTTTCCGTCCGAATGGAATCCGGAGTCTCCGGTCTGGAGTTCGTGGTCGCATGCTCTTTCCGGTCCCTGATTGTTGTACAGCTCCCCGCTCCATGTTGCCGTTACATCCGGCACATTTCTCCACGGATCTTCCAGTGAAGTAAATGTCTTTGCTGCACTCCAGTTCGAGTAGCCCTCTGCCGTTCTCACACGTACCATATATGTATGTGCGGAATTATAATCGAGGTTTTCGTGGAGATATGACGTCGGAACCGTTCCGTCTGAGTTCGGAAGGATCGTATTGATCTCGCCGTCCACGCTGATATCATATCCTTTTATATCGCCGACTTCCGGAGCTGTCCACTGTACGTTAATGCTCGTCGGAGTCATGTCATCCTCTGTGAGTTCTGTCAGCTCAGGCGCCGGAAGGCTCTCATTAAGCTCATTTTTATCCAGTACCTGACTGTTGTCAAATCCTTCAACTACAAGTGTCTGTGCATTTGCATCTACATTTGTCCTTGCGAACTTCACATACAGCTTTGGGGTTGTTGTGATCTTTGTACTTGCGAATGTACCCTCGCCCTGAGAATATTTATTCAGGTTTGGAGATTCATCATAGAAGTAAATATTCCCATCTTCATCTGCATTAAATGCTTCCAGGCTCTCTGCCTCTGTCAGTTCGAGCGTTGTGTCACCGTTGGTTGCCGCAAGTTTTGTCGGCTTCGTGGACACGTTTACAACAAATGTCGTAAGACGCTCGCTGTCATAGCCTTTGTAATCTCCTTCTGACGGCTCAACCGTCAGTGTCGCTGTGCCGGCGTCTTCATCCACACTGGATGTGATATGCGTCGTAACGCTTCCGCCATAGGAAACTTCTGATCCTTTTGACACAGCAATGCTTCTTCCGTCATCTTCATAGAGATCGAAGTCCGTCTCGCCGTCCGGCCAGAACTCGATGATGCGTTTTGTCTTGTCCAGACCTTTCTCGTTAATTTCCGTGACAGCGCCCGGGTTGTTGTTCTCCTCATACATCGGGATGATCGCGCCTGATTTTACGAACAGCGGCAGTTTCCATACCGGCGCGTCGTAATTGTTCAGGATCTGTCCGCCGCGGTACTGCTGTCCGCTCCAGTAATCGATCCAGATCTGATCTTCATCCGGAAGATAGATGCCATTGCGCACGTCATTTCCATTTTCATCTGCCTGTACGTCCTCATACACCGGCGCTACCAGCAGGTTCTCGCCCCACATGTACTGATACTGGGACGCTTCTGTGTATGCCGCGGAAGAATCATCCGGGAACTCCAGGAACATCGCGCGGATCATCGGCTTGCCGTCCGTCGCTTCCTCTGCGATCGTGTAGATATACGGCATCATCTGTGCTTTTAACTTCAGATAGTTACGGATGATATTATCATAGTCTTCCCCATGCCCGTACGGTTTCTTCGGGATAGCTCCCCATCCGTCCATATCGAGCATCAGCGGTGTGAATGACTTCCACTGGAAATCACGTGTCGCCATCAGATTGCTTCCGCCATAGATACCATCCATATCACTTCCGATATTGGGATTTCCTGACAAGGACTGTCCGATATATGTCGGGATGTGGAACCGGATATATTCCCACTCGCCGCCGGACTGGTCGCCTGTCCAGATACCTGCATAGCGCTGTGTTCCTGCCCATCCGTCCAGAGACACGACATTAGGTCTTGTACCGGCTTCTGCGATCGTATCATATGCTGTCTTCACGCCGTTCAGCCCGAAGGAATAACCGGATCCTACCCATGCAACGTCCGTTTTGAGAGATGTAATACCACCGTCATTAACCTCACTGTTAAAGTCTCTCAGAGTCTGCAGGCCATGGTATCCCATAGAGTCGTTTTCTGAACCGGAGAAATCAAGTCCGCTCTGTGTCCAGAGACCTGTGTCGACCCCATAAGAGTTCGCATATTCCGTAAACTCGGCCAGGTTTTCAACGTTCAGCTTTGACGCTTCGATCGCTGTATCCCATCCGACGTTCGTCTGACTCAGCGGGTAATTGACATAATATCCGTTCTGTCCGTATCCGCAGCCGTAACCGTCATTCGGAAGGAACCAGCCGAGCGGAAAGTCATTCTCAACGTGACCATCTATAACAGCCCTGGCTGAGTATTTATACAGTGTATCTGAATCACTCAGAGGTGAGGTACCGTTCAGGGATTCCGGAGTACCCAAGTCTGTCGGAACCTTTCCGGTTTCATCGATCGGAAGCTTATAAGCCGGATCTCCCCCGGTCTCAGTATATTTATTTCCGTCTTCCAGCGTCCATCCGCTGCCGGTGGATGATGGATTCCACAGGTCACGGTTATAGCAGTTCAGGTGACCAAGATAGAATGCATACTCCGGGAGCAGCGCCGGGTTTCCTGTTACCTTAAAGTAATCATTCAGGATACCTGCCGGCGTCGGATCGATGAAATAATATGCGTCAAACTCCTGCTCATTATGAGTTGTCTTTACTGTGTTTGCCTCTGTACTTCCAAAATCATAAGAACCCTGCTTGAAAGTATTTCTCATCACACCGTATCCGTCTGTGGACCAGTAGAATGGGTTCGGAGAAGACACTCCTCCATCCACCCAGCTGTTGGTATTAGCGATCCGTATCGTATCGCCTTTGTGTGAGAACCGTCCGTTCTGTGTACCGCCGCCATAGAAATATTCGTTGTCAGCCGCTGCAAGTGTCTGTACCGTAGAACCGTCTCCGATCTCAAGGGCCGATGTCTCTTCCAATACTACGTTCTCACCGTTTTTGACTGACATTAATGCTGTATCTTTGTCGAATACGATAGTAACAGTTCCATTTGTGATCTCTATCGTATCGCCTTTGTCATTCACCTTAGCTTCCGGTTTTGTATACCCTTCTGAGTCATCCGGCTGCTGCTGGATCCTCGCGACATGGGACGAACTGTTTGGTTTCGCATACTGTTCAAATTCACCAGTGGGATCTACATTATACCGGAAGATCCCATTTTCAAGGAATGTGACGCGTCCCTGCACCTCCCCGCCATTAAAACTGATGTTGACAATATTCCCATCTGCCTTCGCGCTGTCAACTGATGTCAGCTCGCCGGCAAAATCTCCGGCAGCATTGGCAGACTGGGGAGAGCTGACTGTAATACCGCCTGCGACTGTCGCAAAAGCAAGCGCCAGCGAGCCCCATCTTTTAATCCTCTTTCCTTTTTTCATTCTTTTCCTCCTGTTTCTCTAATAAACTTACTGCTTTAGCAACTTTTTCCTACCACCTCTTTTCGCAGCTTTCAGATCAGATGAATATAATTTTCCAAAACCCGACTGAAAATTGCATAATAATATACTTTATATTATAAGATTATTAAAATTTGTTTACAAGGATTATATTTCCGGTATTTTCCACAGTATTCACTATATATTTTTGTGCACTTTTTCAATATTGAAATATTATCTATACAGGCAGTAGAGTATTACGCACAAAAGCATCATCTGTCTGAAGCTGAAGCCTTTGATCTCTTCTGTAAACATCAGGTTTTTGAAAAAATACTGATACAGCACGAAACGCTTCATCAATTAGATACGACAGAGACTTTTCAATATGTAGAAGAAATCATCAAGGAAAGGAGTCATCTTTCCTTTCAGGATGCTGCGGGAGCCTTTTATCATTCTAATACGTATCAGGCTCTGCAGAATACTGAAAATACGCTTTGGGCGGAGTCAGCAGGATATATCGCAGATCGGTTCTATGAAGAACAGGAACAGAAATAAAAGTCGTTATAATAATCTTTGGTTAGCATAGTTCCATTATAACATGGAACGGAGAGAAAGATGGTTGTCGTTAGCCATCTTTTTCTCTTTTTACAGGATAAATTTCAGGGGCAGTTGTGACTCATGCGAGTCACAACTGCCCCTGTTTTGGACTATCTATTTCCCGACAGCCCCTCATTACTTCATATTATTTTCTATATGTTTTCCTTTTCTTTTCTGCAAGATAACTTCCTGTTACAATAGCTGTTCCCGCGAGCCCCATAAGGACGATCCACAATGCCGGGGTTCCGCGGTCACCTGTTTCCGGTGTACTCTCTGTTTTGACAGGAGTATGGCTGTTTGTAATATCATACCCATCGATTTCCGGCTGGTATCCTGATACCTGGTCTTCGCTGATAGTGTAGATAATTTCTTCGCCATCTTCGAATTTCGGTAAATCAGTGAATTTCCAGCTCCAGCCATCTGCAGCGGTTACTGTCTGAACGTGTCCGCCAGCTTCTTCTCCGTTAGCATACAGCCTTATGGTAATGGATTCCGGTCTCTTTCCATCCTGGTTATCTGCATCGTCCCATGTCTTTGACCCGGAGATCTTAATCGTCTCAGGCGTGTAGCTGTTGGTGACCGTATAGCCGCTTTCCGCGCTGCCGCCGTACGCCACGCCGTACTCTGCACCATTGCTGAAGGTGATCTTTCCGCCGTCTTCGCCGACTTCCTTTACAGTGTATGCGATGTCTTTTCCATCGGATTTTTCATCCAGCTCTCTCCATGTATGGCTCCAGCCATTTCCTTCATTCAGGGTCACAGGTTCCCCTGATTTTTCCCCGTCCGCATAGAGCTGTACCTGGATATCTGCCGGACGCTTGCCGTCCTGGTTTCCTGCATCATCCCAGATCTTCTCAACATGGACATCAACCGGCTCCGGTTTTTCCGCCGGATAAATCCCCATGTCATTATATTGGGAAGCATATACTGAACCTTCTATCATCTCGATAGACGGCATGTTAATTCCCGTGATCAGCGCTGACGTAAGTATACCATCCGTGTAGGAAGGCCTTGCATCTGAATCTATGGTATCATCATCACCCTCATCTGCCGGGCTGGTTTCATAATCCGCCATCTGGAGCGTTCCATCCGAAAATCTTACTCCAAACGTACCTTCCGGCAGATTGACAAATTTATAATTTACTGTAATGTATTCCGAGACTGTGCCCGTGATCACATTAATCTGCTGTCCCGTTGCCACACTGACAGCTTTTCCATTTACCTCATATGGTTCATAATCTTCAGCCCGGGAAGGATCCCCGCCGTCTTTGAGCAGCATCAGTGTAGCTGTCACGCCATCCTTCATCTCTTCGCTGTCCGCCCGCAATCCGTTCTTATCCGCATCCAGCCAGACTACGCCTTCGAGGGTCCTTCCTACCACATAACTGCGTCCATAACTTTCCAGGGTACTGTTTGTCAGACGGTTCACAGCATGTTCTCCTGCGCGTCCTTCCGGCAGATTGATGGTCACATGCATTTTCAGCGTCTGATTTGCCGGAAGAGATCCAACAGCTGCAAAAGCGACCGGTCTGAATTCTCCCTGCGGCAGAGTGACATTTCCTCTCTGCTGGTCTACAGTAAGTTCCACCCACTGGGAAGCAGGATCTGTGAAGTTTTCTTTCGTAAGATCTTTGCTCGTCTTTCCCCGTAAACTTTCATCCAAAGTATAACCGTTAACTTCCGCAAAATCTTTGAGCTGCTCGTCCTCACTCCATATCTTAACCGTATTCATAAGCTCCTGGTTATTTTGCACTGAATCTTTATTTCCAATATCACAGGAGTAGTAGATCGGATCGATACGTGTCACAGCTTCTGCCGTAATAGTTACATTTTCAAGCGTCCACAGCAGGGTAATAGTACCATCCTCGTTTTCGCGGATCTCCGGCTCTGCCGGGACACCGCCAGTGACAGTCCCCTGCTTTCCTTCTCCATTCTGGGTATAATTTCCTCCCCAATAGCCGGAAAACGGTATGTAAGTAAGCCCTTTCGGCAGGGTATCTTCCACATAGACAGTAGTGGTGACCGTATCATCATTTGAAAACGCCCCCTCTGTCCTGATTGCCGATGGGATCAATGTATAATCTGCGATACTCTGTCCTGAATCCAGGTCGTAACTGTATTTTTCTCCCGGCTGCCCGTCACTTCCCACAGTAGTCTGTGCACGGTTTTTGCTGATCTGCGTAGCATATTCTGCTACGAGGCAGGAATCGCCATAATTTAATCCGGAGCTGTCATCTGATCTGCACGGCTGGGCAGATACTGTTGGGCATAGGTTTTGTAATCCTCATCATTCAGCTCTGATACTTCCTTTCCCAGGGCTTTTGCAGCTGCTTCCTGAACATCCTCTTTATTCCACGCCTTTGCGGAATGCGTCACCATGTAGACTTTTCCCTGCTTACTTTCCAGCCATCCCATGCTCCCTGTATCAAACTGCGCTTCTGCAGCTGTGGCGGGAAGGATGAACTCAAAATGAAGGGTTCCGCTCCGATAAGCCTTATACGGCGCTCCGTCCCGGACTTTTGTCTGGAATTCCACAGTATAAGTGACCTCATCAAAAGACCGTACCGTATTGTTAAGGTCATTCTCATCATTTCCATTGCCTGTCGTATCGTCCCACGGGGCCGTACCGGTGCGGATCGCCAGCTTTGATTCCGTTGACTGGTCTGGACTGATCGCTGCATCTGAAATATATGCATAATCCCCGTCAAGCACATCACCGATCTCCCCCTGTTTTATCTGTGGAACCGGCTCAGCCCCCGGCAGCTTTTCGCCTGTCAGTGTGCCAGTCACCGTTACCGGATTTTCATCCGGCGCTGCTTTGCCTCCTTCCAAAACCTGCGGCTCAGCCGCAGAGACAACGGTTGTCATTGCCGGGGATACCATGCATATGCACAGAAGCAAAGCCAGCCATCGCCTGATATTTTTTGTGATCTGCTGTTTCATAAATACCTCCTACTTCCTTATTTGTCTGACCTGATCATCTCAGGAAGACATTCTTACAGCCTGGGGTTTCCTGAGAAACCTGACCGAAATATCAGACTTTTTCCAGTCGATTAAAATCTTTTTTCCATTCACTCATGAAAAATCTCTTAGCTGATATACTTAAATAAGGCGTCTTTGAAGAAGATAAGGGACCATCGCATTAGTGCGACAGCCCCTTAAAACATCAATTTCTTTTTTTACTCACAGCGACAGCCCCCGCTGTCCCGCAGCAAAGTACGAGAAGCATAAGCATAAGGACCGGATCTGCAGCATCCCCTGTCACAGGCGCCGCAGGATTTCCGTTCTTATTCAGCTCATCTCCCTGGGTATCCTTCCCTGCATCGGTTTCGGGTTTGTCCTCAGCTTTCAGGGCTTCGCCGTATTCGCTGCCGCATACCTTACATACCGGCTTCTTTCCGATCTGGGCGGTTCCTCCGAAGCAGTTCTCCGTCTCTGTCACGGTACAACCCTCATTCGTGCAGACGCGTCCGTGGACGCCGTCCCCGCTGCCCGTCCACTCTCCGAAGCTGTGGCTGTCCTTCGCTGGAACGAGCACCTCTCCGCACAGGGAGCAAACCACTTCGGTTGTACAGTCGCCGTCATCTGCCTGCGGCACATGGTCACAGGGGATGTCCGCCAGGATCTCATTTACAAGCTTCGTGATGATCCTATGCCCGTCTGCGTTCGGATGGAAATCCAGATTCAGCTGCATCATAGCGAAAGAAGCGTTGCAGGGATTCACTCCTTCCTCCGCCGCGGACCGGAATGCAGTATATGCGTCTGCCACATAAGCCTCTGTCCCTTCGGCAGCCTTTCGGATCACTCCATTAAGAAGAGTCACTCCGGACTCAAACACCTCGTTGATGGCTTCGGCTGAATCTGCAAAAAACGGATTACCTGCCAGCTGTGCCGCAAGATATGTGTATGGATTGTACTGTGTCGCTACGATCAGGCTGACATCCGGATTTACCGCCCTGATCCCTGCGAGGATCTGACTCAGATTTGCAGTAAATCCTGCCGCCGCGGCCCGCACCTCTGCAGAAGAAGCAAAGCCCGGGAGCACTCCGGCTGCAAACGAGACCATCTGCAGATTCCCGGCAAGCAGCTGTGTTTTTATCTGCTCAGCAGTCATCTGGGCATCCGAATGCGCCTCGTTATACTCAGTCTGCAGAAAACTGTAGAGCGCATTCATGAAATCATTGCCTCCGACAGTGATAGTGATCACGTCTGCTTTCATAACCGCAGCAGCCGATGCCGGATCCTTAAGTTTCGTGAGAAGGGTTTCCGATGTCTCTCCATCGGAAGCCAGAGATACGAGTGAAAGATCATTGTCCTCCGCCACCTGTCCTGTGAACCCGACCCCCTCTGTCAGGCCGTAACCTGTAGAAATACTGTCCCCCAGCGCCACGTATGTTTTCTGCGGCTGCGATCCTTCCTGCGCGTAGGCAGCCGGCGCCATGCCCAGCGCCATACTGAGGGCAACAGTCAGCGTCAGGATCTTCTTCCAGACGCTTCTTCCCCTTTTTTCTTTGTTCATAAATCAGTCTCTCCTTCCTGAATCATTCGTTCTCCTTGTTATAATGGAACTATGCAAAAACAAGATTATTATAACGACTTTTTTGAAATTGGGCAACAGAATATTAACTTCAGTTTCTTCGAATTGAGTCTACCCGACGACGATCCAGTCTATACCCTGAAAAAAGTGATGGAGGAATTAGATTTTTCAGGCCTGCTGGCCTGTTATCCAAACAAGGGAAGAACCGGGTTTAACCCAATCATGCTGTATGCTGTCGTTACCTACGCAAACATGCGCGGAGTCCGGGCCGTTGACCGGATTGTTGATCTGTGCCAGAGAGACCTTGCTTTTATCTGGCTGACGAAAGGGCAGAAGCCTCAAAGGGATGTTTTTTACGATTTTAAAAGCAAAAAGCTCACAGGGGAAGTCCTGGATGAATTGAATTACCAGTTCATGCGCCGCCTGGAAAAAGAAGGGTTTCTTACACTGAAAGAACTTTATATCGATGGAACGAAACTGGAGGCAAATGCCAACAGATATACCTTTGTCTGGCGGGGCAGCCTGAATTACCATCTTGCAGGCCTGCTGGATACGATTGATGCCCTTTATACAAAGTACAACGCTTTCCTGCTGGACAATGGGTATGGCCCGAAATATGACCTTGGGGATGCACATATGTTTGTGATTGAGGGGATGGACAAAGTCAGGAAGATCATCCAAAAGAACAGGGAGCGGAAACTGACAAAGCATAAGAAGATCCCTAATAATACCATAATCGAGATCGATCATTGTTCCCCGCTTGAAATCCGGAAACTGCAGAAGAACCTGCTGTATCTGAAAGAGAACAGGATCCGCAGCGTCATCAAGCTGCAGGACCATGAGAAGAGGAAGACACGGGCATACAAAGAAGACATCGGGAAGTATTACAACATGACATACGCCGTTTTTGAGAATGAGCACTATTATATCTGCCATGACGGAAGAGAACTGCACCATATCCGGACAGAAAGCAAAGAACAGGACGGCTACACACAGACAGTAGAGGTATACGGCTGTGCGGACTGCAGTGAATGTGAATATAAATCGAAATGTCTTTATAAATACAATCCCGAAAAGAATCCGGACCAGAACAAGGTCATGAAGATCAATGAACGCTGGGAAGAACTGAGGGAGGAGTCCAACACGAATATCCAGAGTGAAGAAGGGATCCTGAAACGTCAGACACGGTCGATCCAGACAGAGGGTCACTTTGGAGATATCAAAGAGAACGAGAACTTCCGTCGTTTTAACTACCGTTCGAAAGAGAAAGTATATAAAGAGTTCATGCTGTATGCCATAGGGCGGAACATCATGAAATATCATCGGTTTTTACGTCAGGAAATCGAAAAATTTGAAGGGAAAAAGGAGCAGGAAGCGGCTTGACCAAAGGAGTGCTCTGAAAAATCCAGCCAAGGGGTTATTGCGCCCTATAATAGCGTTTGCCAAAAGACGGAGGCAATCTCCGATAGAATTACGGCTTAAAAAAGTCCGTATTCTGCGGGATTGTCTCCGTCTTGTTTGTCAGGAGTCAAAAATCAGTATTAACCGACAGCCCCATTGAAAATATACCGTAAAAATGGGGAAATCGAAGCTCAGAGGAATGGAGGAACAAAGTGGGAAAATAAAATGCCGGAACTTTTCTAGTACTACGACGGAAAACGGGAGGGCAATCCTGAGACATGCAGGCAGAGCAGCATAATGCTAAACAACTATGGGGGTAAAAACACTACTGTTGGAAATCCTGATGAATTATAGTATAATTAATGACACAGAACAATGGAGTTTTCGTATGAAGAGTACGGATGTGACTGTCGGGTTTAGTCGGTTTCAGGTTCAACGTGAGTCATTGAAAACTTTGAAAATTCAAGAAAATGGGGCGATAGGTTATGGAAAATGCTGAACAGAACCGAATTACAGAAATTATCTCTGAATTGAGCAGTTGTAGAGAAGATGAAAGAAGCGCATACAATCAAATACTTCAGGTTATTACAGTAGTAGGGACAATCCTAGGAATTTTATATGGTGCATCTTTTTTGCCGAAAAATCCGGGGGTGTTGATTCAAACCGATTTTTCTGAATTTAAAAATATGCCTATACTTTATAAAATGTTAGAATCCGTAAAAGAAAGCTTGGTATATACGAGGATTATTTTTCTATAGTGGCTTTTACATATGTTTTGGTCTTAGGTTTGGGAAATCTTATGAGTTCCTTATATATCAGGCTAGATATCAGATTAATGATATTAGAGGAATACAGGAGGATAAAGAAGCTGGACATACTAATCGTCTTCTTTCAGGAGACGAAGAAAACGTCGGACGTAGGATAAAATTGTCTTTTGGAATAGCAATTGTTAAAATTTTTATTGCGACTATCCTGACCGTTATGTTTGGAAATGATACAAGAGTAATGTTGTTTATATGTTTTGGTCTTGTTTTATTGTCCTCTATTTCCTATGAATTGGCTAGGGCATATAAGAAGAAGTGGTTAGTATTTATACTGGTAGGTATCGGTTATCCCTTGCGTTTTTTTTGTTGGTTATTTGACTGCCGTTCCTGAAAATTGGAAGGATATTTTTAGTATAGAAGGTGTTTGTTTTTCGATTGCAATGTTAGCCTATGGATCATACCTATATCAGTCTATTACATAGAAGTTGTTATCTCCCTGATAGGAATTCTGGGGATTATTACAAATAACTGGAAAAAAGCATTATTTTGCCTCTTAAGCATAATGGCAGTTGCTGTCAGGGGAATTTTCTTATTTGTAGATGGAGGCCCCTTGGCCTATTTACTGTTTTGGATATTGCGGGGGATCATGCTCGGGACTTATACCTTATTATGTTTTCAGCCATTCTTGAAAGCTTTTGATAAAGTATATGGTTATCGGATATTGAAGAAGATTGTGGGGGATTATGCTTTTGAACAGGCGTGGCAAGGTAAAGATGAACGTTCTTCCCTGCCGAAACAGTGATGATAATATTTAAAATGGATATAAAGAGTAACGCTGCCGAGGAAGAAAGGGGAATCTTATGGAGCGGAAAGATACAGTAAAAACCGATCTAATAGGTGTAATAGAAGACTACTATACGCATTGCAAAAGAACTGCTTTTTGGTCATTAGTAATAGCTGCTATAAGCGCTGTGGCAAGCATATCGGTGATTGGAAAATTAATACATGTTTCTTTTTCCGGGGCTGTATCCCCTCTCCAGGTATGTCTGTTCATTTTCCTGACCCTGATCTTGCTGGGGCTTGCAGGAGCTGCGGTTTCCCTGCATATTTTTTACATCAGAAAGCAAAGGGAATATGTGGAATATATGAAAGAAAAGGAAGCTTTTTCTTCTTGCGGACAAACAGTGGAAAAAATGGAGAAAAGTGAAGAAAAAGATAAGATGCGTACATATATTATTAAGGCGAGGATAAGCCGGTTCAGATAGCAGGAAAGCCCAGAGAGAAACCAAAGCAATAGAATGTGATGAGAAGAGGATAAAGATGAGCAGGCATACGGATAAAAAGCGCAGCAAATTAAAGGCTACGATTGCAATTATTGTTATATTTGCAGTGGCGGCAGCGGTAATTTTTCTGATCAGTGAACAGCAACTCGATAAGATAGAGAATGTCTATGATGATGATCAGAGAAGTACCTTGTGGCCGCTGCTTATTACATTGATCGCAACAATGCTGGGAAGTCTGATCACATCATATGTTTTTTTGAAAGAAGCTCTGGACAGAACCTCGGATGAAAAAACATATTATAGTGTGGTGATCCGTGAATACCGCGAGAAGACAATGAGAAGCCTCTGGCTCTATATGCTTACTTCTCTTGCGCTGATGGGAATTGTGATCTGTCTTTACAGCATGTTTTATTTTATGCATATCCGCTCAAGAGACGAAGTGCGTATCATTCTTATCCTGTCATACGGAGCGTGTATGATTGGCTCTGCCTGGTTTTTGAATAAATGTATTGATATAGACAGAGGACTCCATAAGATGGCAGATAAGCTTCTTAAAATAAAGATTAAAGAAGCGGGAGAATTGCTTTCCATATTAAAGGACAAACATGATCATATGCTATGGGATAGTTCTGTCAATGAAAGCTTTTATGAACTGATCGGCCGGATAACGAGCGGGGCGGAAAGTACGGAAGCATGGCTCCAGATTGAGGATGAGACAACCGCAAAGAGTATCAGCAAGAAGAAATTTATCAACAGATTTTCAGAGTGGGAAAAGATTTTGTTTTGTCTTGCAGAAAATGGCGAGGGATTTTTACACAGGCAGTCCATGGCGGAAAGAGTGCGTTTTGCGGTAGAGCATGGGGAGACGGTATACGGAGCGACGGATGTAGAACAGAATGATGCCGGGACGCATAGCTGGGGAGAAAATCCGCCATATGAGAATGTGTTCGGAATAAAGCAGGCTTTGAAAATAGATGGGACAGGATTCTGCGATGCATATTATCTTTTGTCGGAAATACGGAATCTGCTTCAAGTACAGACGGAGACGGCGCCAAGAAAAGAAGCAGAACCGCTGAAAGAAAACGAGATTGGAACCATTTTTTTGTTTTTTCTGATGCAATTGTCCCTCTATGTTTTTTGCATGCTCCCGAAACTGGAGATCTTTTTCCCGTCGGGGAAATTCAGTTTTATTGATTTTTATGGTATCCGTTTTGAGACGTCCTCTTTTAGGACTTCTTTATTTGACTGCTGTCTTTTTGTGAGAAACCGGATAAAGGACTGCAACTTCGGGATGGCTTCGTTCAAAAACTGTGAGTTTTATTATACAAGCAGTGAAGACTGCTCATTTACAAATACGCTTTTTGAAAGCTGCTTTTTTCATAACGCAAAATTTGAATATGTTGATTTCACAGGTGCGGTGCTGAAGAACTGTGATCTTAAGCGGGCGCAGTTTGATGGCGTTGTCCTGGCAAATGTTACTCTTGCAGAAGCAGTGCTTGGGAAGAATAATTTTTCATCTTCTCAGCTCACAGATATTGCAGTCACTCTGAATCAAGATACAGATAAGGAAATGAAAGAATGCGGGTTCACGGCATCTGTTCTGGAGCGGGTGAAGCTGAAGCTTTTTCCAGAAAAGGATTATCGTGAGGTGTTCTGCCGGATCTGGACGGAGATGAAAAGAGAAAAAGCGGATATCCTGGAAGAGAGGAACTGCCGTTACGGGCAGAATGGTCTTATGATGCAGAGAACCTGGGGAAAAATCGCTGAAGAGGCGGCACTGAAGATGGATCAGTGTGATTTTACAGGCGCTGTGGTGACGGACATTGCATTTTACAGGGTATGTATGGAACAAAGTGTATTTGTAAAAACGCAGATGGATTCGATTAAAATATATGCCTGCGACATGCGCGGATGTATCCTGGAACAGGCTAATCTGAGAGAGGGAAGAATCTGTGCGTCAGATTTCCGCAGTGCGGTTCTGGCAGACGCGATTTTCTATAAAAGCAGGTGCCGTTTGGTGAATCTTGAAGATTCGGATATGAGCAGACTTCATGCATCAGCAGCAAAATTTACTCTTTGTTCCTTTGAGCGCAGTGACTGCAGCCGAATCGATCTGACAATGGCGGTGGTGAAGGAGAGCTCATTTCAGGATGTTATACTGAAAGACGCTGAATTGACAAGAGCATCTTTTTCTCGGGTTTCTTTTGTAAATTGTATTGCAAGCGGGATGCTGTCATCTTATTCAACTTTTAAGGAATGTTTATTTAAGAATGCTTTTCTCGGACAGTCCAGTTTTAATTATTCTGAATTTTTTAACTGCAGCTTTGCATTTGCCAGTTTTGCGGACAGTACAGTGTCCGGCGCCAGATTTGACGGATGTGATTTTACGGAGACAAATTTTAGTAATACATGTTTTATCGGGGTAACATTCAAGGATAGTAAGAACCTGGATGCGGATTCATTTAAAGAAGCCAGATTTATTAATCCTGTATTTGAAGGAATGGATAAATCTTTTGAAAGGACTCTGATCGCGAAAGGTATTGAAGTCAGGAGAACAGGCGGATTAGATGCAGGGAAATTATAAAGAAAGAGAGAAAGAGAATTGTTTTACACTGGAAAGACGCTAGATACTTTTTGCCCGGCTTTGGACCAGCTGATGGAATATGAGAGACTGCCGAAGATAAGCAGTGCGGACTGTGTCAGCCTGCGGGCGTTTGGGTTCTGTGCAGACGGCGGGGCGAAAGAATGGTTCCGGCCTTTGCTCGATATAGAAAGTGCGGTCAGGAATCTGAGTGATGCGGCAGGACTCCCCTTTTTGGCTGTCCATGTATGTAAAGGTTCTGACAGGATGGAACTGCCGGAAGCTTTTGTCTTTGGCCCGGCGAAAAGCGGGATTGCGGCACCGGCGGTAAGCGACCGCTACTACAGAGGCGACGGAAGATATTTGTTCGTGCAGCATCGGGAAAAGAAATATCAGATATTTGATCCATGGGGGTTCCCGGGTATGTGGATGACGCGGGAGGAACTTCTGTCTCTGGCTGACAGTCAGATTGGGTGCTTCATTATCTGTTTGCAGGGAGAGGGCATGGATAGAAACGGTTTATCCCGGGAAGTATCCTGTGAAACGATATTAGAGCGGGGCATAAAGTATCACAAGGAAATAAAAGAATGCGAGTATCAGAGCATAAAAGGGGCTGTGAGACGTTATGCAGGCACGCAGAGTGAAAGAATTGCGCTCAGATATGGAATCCTCAACATGATCCAGATGCTGGATAAAGTTTTTTTACTTGCTGCAAACTGCGGGCGGCAGGATATAAAAACAGAGTATGACGAAATAAAGCAGCAACTGTTTCGTATGGCGGAATCAGCAAACATCAGGGAGCTTCCCGGCACATTGGTCAGTATATGGAGGAGTCTGGAGAACGATGGAAGATAAATATGCTTTTTTGGACCCCATGGATAAAGCGTGGGAAGATATTATGGAAGGTCTGAGAAAAACGGAACAGGAGTGGGGTGCACCGTTCTATATTTTTCATAAAAATTTGTTCATCCGTAATCTGAATCTTCTGAGAGAGCATCTTGGCGGGGACGTGGATATTGCTTTTGCCATGAAAGCGAATCCCTGGCTGGCTCCGGCAGCGGCTGAGGTGGCAGATTATATTGAGGTGAGTACGGACGGAGAACTTAAGATGTGCCGGGCGTATGGAATACTGGGCAGCAGGATTACCTTAGACGGTGTGCTCAGGACAGAGGCTATGCTTCGGGACGCCCTTGATATGGGCGTGAGGAGATTCGGCATTGATTCAGTGGATCAGGCAAGACAGATTATAGGATTATGCGATGAATTATGTGCTGCCGGAAAATTAGGAGAGGATTCTGTGAAACTGCTTCTGCGGCTTAGCAGCGGAGGCAGGTTCGGGATGGGGACGGAAGAGGCTGCACAGTGCTTTAAGACCTGCGGTGAAAGTAAGCATGCCAGGATTGTCGGGATCCATTATTATTCGGGGACGCAGCGAAGTGAAGCCGGGAAGCTGAAGCGGGAGCTGGAATATTTCCGGCAGACTTTGAACAGCCTTTGTGAACTACCGGGAGCTGCCATATACGAAATACAGTTCGGATGCGGCCTTGGATTCCCATATTTTTCTGAAGAAAAGCGAGAGGGATATGCGGCTGCTGTGGATGAAGCCGCAAGGTTTGCATATAAGCTGAAGGGAAAATTTAAAGTGGTCTATGAAGCCGGTAGATGTGCGGCAGCTTCAGCAGGAGTCTATGTGACGAAGGTGTTTCAAATAAAAGAGCGCGAGGATAAGAAGATTTTGTTCTGTCTTGGCGGGACAAATCATCTTCGGTATCCGGGAGGAGCGCTCGGCATACGGACTCCGCATATAGAGCACCTTTGCGGAATGCCTTCGGGAAGAATATCGGGCTGTATGATCTGCGGCGCGCTGTGCAATGAAGCGGATGTACTCGCACGCAGCGCGGCAGTGGATGAAGGTGTACAGAGAGGAGATTTGTTGATCTTCTGCGGGGCCGGAGCCTACTGCGCGACAGAGGCATCGAATTTGTTTTTATCTATGGAAATGCCGTCGGTATTAGTGTATAATAAAATGAATAATGTGTTTTGCACACAAGATATGCGGTGTTTGCGTGGGCATTCATCAACATATAGACTTCTGGACGATAGGATGTGAAGTGGAAATGAACAGACCTGGCAGAGAAGAGACAGAGAACAGGATCATAGGGATAGTGTCTGAGATGTTCCGTAATTCTGCCGGATATAATAGCGATATAACAGTCAGCGCCGAGTCGAAGATTCGGGACGAATTGGAATTTGATTCGATCATGCTTATTGTGCTCCAAATCGATATAGAGGATGCGTTTCAAATCAGGTTTGATCCTGTAGAAGAAAATCTTCAGCAGGTTTTTCTGTCGGTACGGACATTAACAGACTCTGTGCAGAGTCATATGGGAGTGTGAGATATGAATACAAATAACGTATTAAGGCAGATTACGTATGAAATATATAAACAACGGCCGGTTATGCCGGAAAAAATGCGGACAAATTACAGAATCGAAAGAGCCAACGGAGGACTGCTGTGCGATCTGTGGTTTTTGACTGTCGGCTGTATCCATGATGCTCAGGGCGGATGTGTGATGTGCAATTACGGAAAGGGAAGCGGAGCCGTAAACTGGGATAAGATCCTCAGCGAACTGAAGAGAATCGTGGAGCGTCTGCCGTGGAAGTTTGAAGATTTCCTGCTGACGCCGAGTGGAAGTATGCTGGATGAGAGAGAAGTTTCAAAATCTATGCGGGAGGATCTGTGCAGGATCTTACAAGGGATCAAGACAAAACGCTTTATCATAGAATCAAGAGCAGATACGATATCAGCTGAGGGACTGGATTTTGTGAAGAAAGCGGTTCCTGATGCTGAAAAATATATTGAAATCGGTGTAGAGAGCAGCGAGAACTGGATATTGAAGCACTGTATCAATAAGAATACAACCTATGAAATGTTTCAGGAGGCAGTCCGTAAGATACATGATGCCGGGATGTATGTCACGGCAAACATCGGGCTGGGTTATCCGTTTATGAGTGAGAAGGCGGCGGTCAGTCATACAGTCCGTTCGATCAAAGATGTGCTGAACGACGGAGCTGACAGTGTCGTCCTGTTTCCGTATCATATAAAAAAAGGCACGCTCCTACACGTGCTTTCCGAGAACGGGATGTACAGCTGTGTGTCGTTCTGGTCTTTAGCAGAAGTGCTGGGACATTTTTCGGAAGAAGAATTAAGCAGGATACAGATCTCCTGGTATAAGGACTATTTCGGTGAAGAAAAGTCATATATCTGCAGTTCTCCGGGCACCTGCTCAAACTGTGAGAGAGAAGTGATGAAAGAGTTGGATGAATACCGGGAGACTCAAGACCCGGAGATCATCAGGAAACTGAGAGACTATCCCTGTCACTGTCATGCGGAGTGGGAGAGGCAGATGGACAGAGAAAACGGGTGGATCGACATAGAAAGGACAGAGGAACAATATCGGAAGCTGGCAGAAATCTATCAAACAGACCCACAGTTATTGGAGCAGGAGATCGCTGTAATGAAGGATGAATTTATGAGGAGATACGGGAATGAAGAATTGGCTGGGAAATGACATAAAAAAGGAAATCGAGAGAATCCAGGCGTTTATTTGTAATTTTGTCCTTGATGGGGAGAAGGTTGTTGTCCCTGTTTCAGGAGGGCTTGATTCAGATGTTGTTGCCCGCCTTTGCTGTAGGAGCCTTGGCAGCAGCAGGGTAAAGGCTTTTATCGTTATCCAGAGCGATATGGAACCCAAGTTCCTGAAGAATGCGAAAAGTCTGTGCGGAGAGCTGGGAATACCGCTGGCGGAGATTCATCTTGAGAATATGAACCAGGATCTGATGAGTGCGCTTGAGGTAGCTGAGTCTAAGACAATATTCAATACAGATATGATGCTGGATCCGGCAAAAGCAAAGTGTTCTGTCAGGTCTGCTGTGATTTCCTGCTATCAGGATAAAGGATTTTTGATAGCCGGTCCGACGAATCGAACAGAAAAGGAACTAGGATTTTTCCTTACTTTTGGAGATAATCTAGCACATTTTAAGCCGATTGCCCATCTTTACAAATCAGAAGTGGAAGAACTGGCGGCTGCTCTCGGGACTGAAAAAGAGATTATTGAGCAGGAGCCGTCCGCAGGTTTCTGGTCCGGACAGACAGATCTGGAAGATATTGCATACTGGATCGTGAATGATGGTCCGATCGTCATTCCCAGAGAGTTTTCCGAACAGGAGATTATAAAAGCAGAGAACATCAGGAATGCGCTGGATTATAAAAAAATTGACTACATTCTTGAAGGGATTTCTTGTGGTGAGACAATTGAAGAAATCTGGAAGAAAACGAATGTTTCTGAGAAAATCATATCAGGCATATATCATATTGTTGAAAAAGCAAAGAGGCTGAAAAGCAGAGAGATCATGGAGGAACTGCCTGTCTATACTGTCGGAGGAAGGTAATGCTTTATTGGAAATTGATCGAGTCACACTTGTCGGATCCGCGAATTATTATTTCAGATGGAAACCGGGAATATACCTTTCGGCAACTTGATGCAAGAGTCAGGTCATGCGGAGCATTTTTTCACAGCAGGGGACTGAAGGCAGGAGACCGGGTACTCATAGTAGATCGCGAACCACTGGAAACAGTGGTTCTTCTTCTTGCCTGTATTTCTGAAGGTATGGTGTTTGTCCCCGTAAACAGGCATACGAGTATGGAAGAAAGAGATGAAATTATAAAAAGCTGTTCCCCTGCCCTTATTATTGACAGTATGGAGAAGCCTGCGGGGGAGGCGGCACCCACCTGCGCTGAAGATAGAAAGAAGTACCCGGAGAATACGCCCGTGTATATCATATACACATCGGGAAGCGAGGGGGCGCCGAAAGGGGTCTGCGGCAGTCAGAAGCAGATCCTGTTCTGCTGTGATGCGATAAACAGAAGGCTTGGAAATAATCCGAACGACAGGATATTGTGTAGCCTTCCGCTGACGTTTGATTATGGGCTCTATCAGGTTTTTCTGGCATTTTTAAGTGGAGCGCAGCTGTATTTGAGTACGGGGGAAGTACTCCAGCGTATTCCCTATCTCCTTAAGAAGTGGCAGATAACTGCACTCCCTACGCTGCCCACGATGGCAGCACTGCTGGTAAGAACTGGCTTTTTGAAACATGCGGATGATTTTAGACTGCGTTATATTTCCTTTACGGGCGAAGTGCTGCCCCTTTCCCTGATACAGACTTTGCGGGAAGCGCTGCCGCGGACGTCTGTCATACCCATGTATGGAATGACAGAATGCAAGCGCGTGTCAGTCATGCCGGCGGGAAGGACAGACAAGGTGATGGCAGGTTCATGCGGGCTTCCACTGGACGGTGTCAAGGTCTGGCTTGTCAACAAAGAAGAAGAGACTGGGATTGGAGAACTGGTAGTGGAAGGACCTAACGTTATGGAAGGGTATTGGGGAATCAAGGATGAAGATTCCGGTGCTTTTGAGCTGGACAGAGAGACTGGGAAGCGGAGAGTCTACACTGGAGACATTTTCCGTATTGACAGCGAAGGATTCCTTTACTTCTGTGGACGGAGAAACGGAATTGTTAAAATCCGAGGGTATAGAGTGAATGGATTTCGGATCGAGGAAATGATACGGAAGGTGAATGGGGTGAAGGACGTAGCGGTGACCGGAATGCCGGATTGGGTGACCGGAGAGCATGTGGCGATATTTGTTTATGCAGATGACGATTCTGTCAGGATGGCAGTGGAAGAAACGCTCCGTCGGATGCCCTTTTATCTTCAGAATACAGAAGTGTTTCTGCTCCATATACCGTTCCCGAGAAATCGGAATGGAAAAACGGACTTAAAGAAATTGTGTGTGATGGCAAGGGAGGGGCTGATTTGAGATTTTACGGAAATGAGATTTGCTGCGGGAGTTATGCGTGTCTGAACGCGATGCAGGATCCGGCCATTGATTTGCAGCTGTTCGAGATATCGACATCGACTCCTTTTGGAATCCGGCATTTTGAAAACGAACATTTCGACAGGTTGCTCACGACATACTGTGATCCGAACCGGGGAATGGACCGTGCGCTCCGCTTATGGGGATATGATGCGGAAACTATTCGAACAGGCACTGCGGAAGAGGCGGTGCAGGAGATCCGGCGTTGGATCCGCCCGGCTTTTCCCGTCATTGTCGGTCCAATTGATATGGGGAAACTCGGCTATCAGATCATGCCGGTTCTGCTGAAAAGAATGGATCATTATATCTTGTTGGAATACTATTCAGATAACGAGGCATATTGTACGGATTCGGAAGGCTTCTACCAATACCGCCTTTCATATGAAGAACTGCGGGCGTATCTGTCTGCCGATGCCGTACCGGAGGCAGACGGATGCATAACAGTTCGGCAGATTAGGAAAAAGCGGGAATACAAACTGGAAGATGTCCTGGAACAGTCGCTTAGTTACGCAGCAGATAATCTTCGCGCGGCAGAAGAAACAGGAGCGGGATCATGGGCAATCAGGAACTGCTGTACATATCTGAAACAGCATAAGGAATATAAGTGGCGGCTTCCGCTCCTGTATGATATCCAGTATCTGAAGCAGAGAAAATTGCTGATGGAGCTTTTAATAAAGCTGCTGGAAGAACACGGAAGATATCCAGGTGGGCAGGCAGGAGAGATAAGGCAGATTGTAAATACACAGAATGAGTTGCTGGAGAAGCTTTATGGAAATTTGCAGAAAGGAAGAGGAATTGATGAAGGGAGTTTTGAGCAGATGGCGCAGTTAGAGAGTAGACTGTCAGACGAATACCTTTTTAAGAAAGCTTTACCTGAATGGAAGAATCAATAGAATAGCAGGGGAGTGAGATACATGAAAAAAATCATAAAAAGACTTGTTATCATTCTCTTTATCCTGATCCTGGCATGTCTGGCCAGCATCTGGGTTTCCTATAACTGGCTGACTGTCACTCTTTTTACGGTCTGGAGCAGCAAGATCTCAGAGCCGTTTCGCATTGTCCTGGTCTCGGATCTCCATGAGCATCAGTTTGGCAGGGACAACGAGAAGCTGGCGGAGAAGATCCGGGAGCAGTCGCCGGATCTCATTGTCATTGACGGGGATATGATCAACGGCGATTCGGAGAACGCGGATACAGCAGTGGAGCTTGTGCGGGCGTTGAAAGAGGCTGCGCCGGTATATTACTCATTTGGAAATCATGAATATTCCTATATGGAAGCCGGGCACGAAGACCTGACGGAAGAGCTGGAAGCCGCAGGAGCGGTGGTGCTGAATTACCAAAGCATTGATATTGATGTCAAAGGCAACCAGATCCGACTGGGCGGCCTGTACGAGTATGGGTTTGAGACGGGAATGCAGTCGGAGGAGGAAAATGAGCGGGCAATCCCGTATCTGGAAGAGTACGCGGATACGGATCGGTATCTGATCATGTGCGCCCACCGGCCGGAGAGCTTCTATCCCTGGGATATGGCGGATCAGTGGGGGATCGATCTTGTGCTGAGCGGGCATCTGCATGGCGGGCAGGTGATCATTCCCGGGGTGGGAGGATTGTATAATTCGCTGGACGGCTTTTTCCCGAAGTTTGATTATGGCCAGTATAAGCTGGGAGACAGCGATATGGCGATAACCCGGGGGCTGGGGTCTAATCCGAAGATGCTGCCGAGGTTTAATAATCCGCCGGAGATTGCGGTGGTGGAGGTTCGAAATTGAAGTATAAGGATTGATTTATAACGGGTTTGATGTTAGAGTAAAGCTATCATGGCAATGATACACTTGAATGGATGAGATGATGCGAATGAGTAAATACCCGGAATGTTTTCCCGATAATTTTGAAGAGGATATTCTGCCGGAAGATGCAAAGAACGAAAATAAATCTGTATATAGAGTTATAAAATACGGAACAATTAATAGAGATGGTTTTATCGGAACTTATGAAGAGATACAGAGAGGTCTCATTCCGCCAAAAAAAAGAATGAACCTGCAGGATCCGGGGTTATATTCTACATCATGCAATATTGAATATTCTGAAGCAGAATATGTGTTGGATCTGTTTATGAGGCACCATCCCAGAGTGTTTATAGCAGAAGGTGAGACGGAAGGAACATGCGGACCATGTCAGTTGACTTGCGAAAGGGAAGAAAGAGAGGATACTCATGTTGACTGGTGGGTATACAGAGATGGTGAGCCGCAAAAATATTTCAGGGAGGTGAACAAGAATGGGTAATTTATATTTTGATGATGTAATAAAAGTGGGAAAATTGTATTTGGAACATGTTTTTTACGAATTTGAATCAGAACCAGTTTTGTTTACTTGTATAGATGAGCAAAAGAATCTCTATTTTTGTCTTTGTTCAGAGATTCGTTATGGACAGAGATGGGTGATTACTCCATGCAATATAGTGCAGCTGGAAGAATTGATTGAGGAAAAAAGGGATATTGTATCAGTATTTCTGGCGGCACCTTATCTTATTGCTATAGATATGGATTTGGAGGGTAGAGAAACCAGCAGCATAATTGATAATGACAAGATTGACAGATTAGATCTTCCGAAAGATGGAACATATGTCAGATGTAATAAAGAGCATGCGCGGAATTATCTATGGAATAAAAGGTGGGAGGTTTTTTGTGGTCAACTGCGGTCAGTGATGGATAAAACTGCAGTTACTAACGCCATAATAAATTCATATAAAACAGTTATAATTTCGACGGTTGATTCATTAACCAGAAAAATGAAAGCATATGACGAGTCTTTTAGAAAGCTGCTGGAGACGCAATTAGACGATCCGATAGATATGGTCAGTGAGTCTATGATTGTTTCGCAGGAATATTCTGTTGAAATAGAAGAAAAATATGCAGAAGTGTCAGAATGTGCGGAGTTAAGCGAACCGGAAGCAGATGATTATATGCAGGCAGCATAGCAGAAGAAATGGTTTGCTTTTATAACAGGAAGGAAATTATTATATGAAATCCAGTAAATTTCAATTTTTGAATCCATATTTAGAGGAACTTTATTTTACGGCAAATCCAGAATATGCTCCCGATTCAGCTGAAATCGGCATTGAAATGCAGAATGCATTTAATGTACAAGTGGCTCGAAGCAAAAATGAAAATAAGGCGAATGTAAAGTTGACATTAGAGACAAATACAGAGAATGAAAAGGCTCCGTTTAAATTGAGGATCAGTATGGCGTCAGATTTTAAATGGGAAGATATGGATGAAAAAACAATTGATTCCATGCTGAGACTGAATGCGCCTGCGCTTCTTCTTGGGTATATGAGACCTATAGTTGCCAATATTACAAATTCGTCAAGTTTTCCAGTGTATAATTTACCATTTTTTAATTTTAAAGAGTGACAAGCATAGCCAGGCAGATGAGGAGTAGTTTGCCTGGCTTATTACGTAAGACAGAGGATTTTTTCGTGAAAGAATTTTAGTATTATAATGCAAAGTCTTAAAAAGAGGAATTAAGTGTGAAACAATTACGTAGCGGATAGAGAAAAACCAAAGGTCAGCACGAAAAAGCCATCTTTCGGTGGCTTCCAAAAAGTTAATATTGATACAACAACACCTAATCAGGTGGCCGGAACAGTATCATCTTTGATGATATATCCCCTCTGTTTCAGCAGATTAAGCGCCTGCGAAGTAGTCAGTACTTTTGATTGCTTTACAGGACGATGTTCCAGAAAGCCTTCCGGAGTATACGGCTTTAAATCTGTCAGTATGTGCCAGATAGCGGTCAGGAGCATATGACAGACAGCGATGATGGCTTTCTTGTGCCCACGGCGAGATTTTATGCGTCGATAACGGGTAGTAAACTCAGGATGTTTCTTCGATTTGATCAAAGCATTTGCAATCTGCACCAATACTGGTTTAAAATAAGAACCAGCACGGGAAATCCGAGTTGATTTGACTTTTTGATTACTTTGATCATTACGAGGACAGCATCCTGCCCATGAAACGAGGTGTTTGGCTGTGGGGAAGACAGACATATCAGCACCGATTTCAGAAATGACCTGGATAGCAGTCATTGGGTTCTTATCGAATCCTGGTACGGTTCGCAGAAGATTAAGGGCTTCTTCGTATTTGTCACTGAGACGAAAGATTTCCCGTTCTATTTCTGCTTTGTGCTTTTCTAATTCATCGATGTGATCCAGACACTGTCTGAGCTTCACCGCCTGTTCTGCTGAGATAGCACCATCGACAGCAGCCTGTATCTCTTCAATAGGGGTTTTACATCTGCGGTCAACAAAAGGTGCCACATCAAAAGTTTCCCCGGGGTGTTGTAAAATTTGTTCCGTAATGGAACGGGAAGATTTTCCAAATATATCAGAGAAGACCTCGTCCAACTTAAAATTGGAGACGGTAAGACAGTTATGGGCACGATTCTTTTCACCGGTGATCATACAGGTGAGCTTGAAACGGTATCTTACCAGATCCCTTAGCTGACGGATATCAGCGGGAGGGATAAAGGAGGGCTTGACCATACCGCACATATACAGATCACAGATCCATTTGGCATCTTTGCGGTCCGTCTTATTTCCCTTCTGCGGTTTGGTATATTTTGGGTGGGAAAGAGTAACGTGGATATTATTCTTTTCGAGGATATTAAATACAGGGATCCAAAACTTGCCGGTAGATTCCATGCAGACGTCAGTACAATGATACTTTGCAAGCCAGTTACACAGCTCCTGCAGACCTTTTGTAAAGGAAGAGAAGCGAGCCTGCTTATACTCTGTACGCCCATGGGAATCTGTAATACCGATGCAGGCATAGATCCAGGTTTTGTGGATATCAAGGCCACAACAATTGTTTTTGAGAATTTTAAAAGACAATCACATAACCTCCTGATCTTTATAGTCATAAGACCGACAGTGACTGGTCATTCGGCAAAATCGAGTCGACTTTGGAAGAGATAAGTGTACGGGCTACGGGAATGCGCCGATCATTGATGCCTTAACGGATGACCGACAACAAATAATTATGCGGGGTCGCCGCTATACAGCCCCACCACTCACCTTCACGTGTTCTGTAGTGTGTCAGTCTTATAAAAGAATAATATCAGAAGGAAGATAGATTAAGAAAGCGAAAGTTAGCCAATACGTTTCATGACTCATTGGTGTCTTTCGCAGAAAGGCGGAATATAATTATGAA
>DWYB01000005.1 GCA_019118885.1 Candidatus Mediterraneibacter surreyensis
CGGCCTTCTAAGCCGTAGGTCGTGGGTTCGAATCCCCCCAGGCTCGTTATGGTGGGTATGGTGCAGTTGGTTAGCGCGCCAGATTGTGGTTCTGGATATCGTGGGTTCGAGTCCCACTACCCACCCTTTTCTTTTATATTCATACTGGCATGCAGTGTCAGATATAAGTCTTTATTGGGCTATCGCCAAGCGGTAAGGCACAGGACTTTGACTCCTGCATTCGCTGGTTCGAATCCAGCTAGCCCAGTCAGCTTTACTTACGGGTAGGCGGAAAAAGAAAATATGGGCGTGTAGCTCAGGTGGTAGAGCACTTGACTTTTAATCAAGTTGTCCGGGGTTCGAATCCCCGCACGCTCACTTAAAAAACAGGCGGAAAACACCGGAACACAGGTGTTTCCGCTGTTTTATTCTATATAAGATTGGGCGGATATGGCGGAATTGGCAGACGCGCCAGATTTAGGATCTGGTGTCTACGACGTGCAGGTTCAAGTCCTGTTATCCGCATTGAACGGATTCCTGGAAATGTTGAAGATTCATCATTTCCAGGATTTTTTCTAATATAAAGACTTTTACGAAAATCAATAAGGAGGAGATTATGAATCAAATGAATAAGATTACACATATCGAAAGTGTTCGTCTTAGCGATGATGGAGAAAGTGTGATTATTATCGATCAGACACAGCTGCCAAATCGTATGGAATATCTTACATTATCTTCTGCGAAAGATATATGGGAGGCAATCTACCATCTGAAAGTACGCGGCGCGCCGGCTATCGGCATCTGCGCCGGATATGGAATTTACTGTCTTGCCCGTCAGATCCGGGCGAGGGATTATGAGGAGTTTTTATGCAAATTCAGGGAGAATAAGGAATATCTGAACTCTTCCAGGCCTACGGCGGTCAATTTGAGCTGGGCGCTGGAGCGCATGGAGAACGTAGTGACAGAAAACAGAGACAGAACCGTTCCGGATATCCTGGCTTTGCTGAAGGAAGAGTGCCTGAAGATTCACCGGGAAGATATCGGTATGTGCAGGGCGATATCTGAGTATGGACTTTCTCTTCTGAAAGACGGGGATGGTATCCTTACGCACTGCAATGCAGGCCCGCTTGCTACATCCCGGTACGGAACCGGACAGGGTCCTTTATTCCTGGGAAAAGAGCGAGGAATGAATTTCCGGGTATATGCGGATGAAACCAGACCTCTCCTTCAGGGAGCGCGTCTTACATCGTATGAACTTCAGAAAGCAGGGATAGACGTTACTTTGATCTGTGACAATATGGCAAGTATCGTGATGAAGAACGGATGGATACAGGCCTGTATAGTGGGGTGTGACAGAGTGGCGGCAAACGGTGATGTGGCAAACAAGATCGGAACCAGTGGAGTAGCCATACTGGCAAAATATTACGGGGTTCCATTCTATGTACTCGGCCCGACTTCCACGATCGATATGAACTGCAGGACGGGAAACGATATACAGATCGAGCTGAGAGAACCAGAGGAGATAAAAGAAAAATTTTACAAAGAACCTGTTGCTCTTAAAGAAGTGAAGTGTTACAATCCGGCGTTTGATGTGACGGATCACAGTCTGATCACGGCTATCATAACAGAGAGGGGGATCTGTCATCCTCCGTTTACTGACAGTCTGACAGGATTGTTTGCAAATGAACGAAAAAAATATTAAAAAAGTTCTTGCAATTGAATGGAATATATGATAATATATCACTCGTGTCAGAGATGATGCGGGTGTAGTTCAATGGTAGAACACCAGCCTTCCAAGCTGGATACGTGAGTTCGATTCTCATCACCCGCTCTATTTTTTTGAAAGGAAACCGGAATTTACCGGTTTCCTTTTAGTTTTATATACTTTTATATACATGTTCCTGCTTTCAGCATCCGGAACATACGCCTGGCCGCTCCAAGATACAGTTCCTCTGCCCGTTCCAGGGCTTCATCAAGCGGCATAATCCCGTTGACTGTGGTTATGATAGAATCGATCCCGTGGGCGAAGATATCTTCGGCACCCTTTCCCATACTGCCGACAATGGCTACTGCCGGCACGTGGTTTCGTTTGCAGTGTACGCCGACCCCCTGCATGACTTTTCCGAATACGGACTGCCAGTCGGTAGATCCTTCCCCTGTGACAACAAGAGATACGCCTTCCAGTTTCTTATCAAAGTCTACCAGATCGAGTACGGTCTCGATACCGGATTTGAGTTTGCCATTCAGGAAGACCATCAGAGCCGCACCCAGGCCCCCGGCTGCGCCCGAACCGGAAATCGTATCCATATCGACCCCAAACTGACTGCGAAGAACATCTCTGTAATTCTGCATGCCTTTCTCAAGTTCGTCCAGTATCTCGGGAGTACCGCCTTTTTGTTTTCCGAATGTATACGTGGCGCCGTTTTTGCCGCATAGAGGATTGGTGACGTCACACATTACAGTGAAAGAAGCTTCTTTTACAAGTGGATTAAGGCAGGTGGTGTCTATCCTGCATACACGGATCAAATCAGCCCCGCATCCGCTTAATTCATGATTGTCTGCATCAAGAAATTTTACTCCGAGGGCGCGCATGCAGCCCATTCCGCCGTCGTTTGTCGCGGATCCGCCTATGGCGATAGAAATATCTCTAAATCCTCTGGACAAAGCGTCTGCGATCATTTCTCCGGTGCCGAAAGATGATGTTTTGCGGGGATCGCGAAGATTAGAGGAAACAAGAGGAAGTCCTGATACGGAAGCCATCTCCATGACAGCCCTCTTGTCGTCCAGTGCTCCGTAGTATCCCTCGGTCAGTTCTCCCAGAGGACCGTGAGCGGACAGAAGGATCTTTTCTCCGCTGACGGCTGAAAGAACGGCATCTGTTGTACCTTCTCCTCCGTCAGCAACTTCCACATGCGCGCATTCGCAGCCGGGAAAGATTTCCTGAGCCGCCTGAGTCAGAAGCTGGGCAGTGCGCTGCGAAGAGAGGGTCCCTTTGAATGAATCTGATGCGAATAAAAATTTCATATTGTGTCTCACCTCGTTTTGTTCTGTAGATTTATACTAATACTTTATCAGGAATATGGAATGATTTCACGGTCTTCGTATACAAAAAATGAGGTTGGTTTTGTGTACGGAACACAAAAATAAAGGTCAGTCTTCTGATTCCCTGTTTACGGAGCGGGAAAGGTAGAGATAAAGGGCTATCATGATCCATTTGTCCTGAGGGAACACCTGGGGATTCAGGTTCAGTTCTTCACGGAGCTTGTTGTACTGGTAGGTGAATGTGTTTTTATGCATAAAAATATTTTTGGCAGCCGCAGAGATGTTAAAATCACTTTTGGTAAGACTGCCGATCAGTTCCAGACAATGCTTTCGGTCCTCCTCCGAAAGAAATTTGCCGGAGGCGCCGAAAATCTGCCGCAGCTCCCGGAAAGGGATACATTCCGCCAGATACCGGCCGGTATGATCGCGGAACCAGTTTACGGAAGCTGGATCGCTGATGTGGTTTTCCATCCATTTACAGTGGCTGTATGCAGCATGATATTGAGAAGGAGTATCCTGGAGCGTGCCGGCATAAATGTGAAAATCTGATGTTTTGGAGGCAATAAGGCTCTGGAGCTGTTCCGTGTATTCGATTAAGAGCCGACGGTATTTCATAATGGCGCTCTCTTTTACAGAATTATTCTTCGTGGAAACAGAACTAAGCGTGTCCCTTTCGGTGACTGACTTGAAGATGAGGATATATTCCGGCCCTGGAAACAGTATAAGATCTTCTTCACTGTGAAGAGGACAGCTTTTTATCAATCTGTAAATATCTTTACAGTCAGCGCCCTTTATATGGCAGAGCAGTGAAAAACGGGGAATATCCGGACTGCATCCAAGATCCTCTGTCAGGCTGCGCAGCTTTGCCGGGGCCGGATGCCCCTCTGAAAGGATCAGATCCTGAAGCTGCTGCTTTTTCGTCTGGCGGCGAAGAGACTGTATCTTCTGATTTTCATACCGGATCATAGTCTCTATAGACATTTTGATAATGAGAGCGATCGGACGTATTTCTTCCGGGTTTCCAGTGACTCCGACGACCCCTTCACGTTTGCCGTCGATATCGATCACCATGTTTATGCCGCGGATAGCGCCGGGATAGTCTTTGTCGGAATTTACAGTGATGATATCTTGATTTTCGTGGAGAATCTGCCATGCTGGTTCATGATACATACCTATACGTTCCGGATCGCGGCTGGCAATGATAATCCCTTCCCGGTTCATGATATTGACATTATAATCTGTGTATTTTGTGATCTGTTCGATCAGTTTTTCTGCAAGTGATACTTCGAGCATAACTCCCTCCCTGAATCCGTTGTTTCTGCGCAGGATCCTGCGATTCTGCAATACAATTTAAGAACACGCCGGTACTATCCTGATTATAGGACAGCCGGGTGGAGATATCAAGAAATCTTCGGATTGTATCATTTTTCACGCTGTGCTATACTGTAAGAAATTAACAGAAAGATCAGGAGACGGTTATGAGATTTAACATTACGGACAACATTATAGTGCGTGCGCTCTCGAAGATATGCGATATGGTCTGTCTCAATATTTTGTGGCTGATCTGTTCCATACCGATCGTAACGATCGGGGCGTCTACGACAGCGCTGTACACGATTATGCTGAAAATGGTAAAAAATGAAGAAGGATATATCTTCCGCGGGTTTTTTAAAGCGTTCAAGTCCAATTTTAAACAGAGTACGATCATGTGGATCGTTATACTCCTGCTGGGAATCGTGTGCTGGATTGATTACAGAGTAGCGGGAGCAATGCCGGGAATGGCAGGGCTTGTCATGCGTACAATATTTCTCCTAATGGGATTCATTCTTTTGTCAGTGACGATTTATATTTTCCCGCTGACGGCACGTTATGAAAACACGATCCGGAACACGGTGCGCAATGCGCTGATCCTTACGGTGGGCAAACTTCCGTATACGATCCTGATGGTTGTAGTTACCGCAGGTGCTGTAATCGCATCCCTGTGGAATTCAGCAACATTAATGTTTGCGATACCACTCTGGTTTATTATAGGAGTATCACTGATCGTATGGATCAATTCCTATCTATTGAGAAGGGTGTTCACGATATTTGAAAGCGGCGAAAATAATACAGATGATAACAATACAGAGGAAGAGGGGTAGGAGATGAATTTCCTAGAAGAACGAATTGTAAAGGACGGAGTAGTAAAAGAAGGTAATGTACTTAAAGTAGACAGTTTTCTGAATCACCAGATGGATATCAAACTGTTAGATCAGATGGGCGCTGAATTCAAACGGAGATTCGCGGATAAACCGATCAATAAGATATTGACGATAGAAGCGTCAGGGATCGGGATCGCCTGCATCGCTGCCCAGCATTTCGACGTGCCTGTGGTATTTGCAAAGAAATCGCAGAGTATCAATCTGGACGGCGATATGTATGTGGCGGAAGTTGAGTCTTTTACACATAAGTGTATCAATCATGTGATCGTAGCCCAGAAGTTCCTGTCGCCGGCTGATCATGTACTGATCATTGACGATTTCCTTGCAAACGGATGTGCGCTTCAGGGGCTGATTCAGATCGTGCAGTCATCGGGGGCTACGGTAGAGGGAATCGGGATCGCGATCGAAAAGGGATTTCAGTCCGGAGGCAGGATCATCCGCAATCTTGGATTCCAGCTTGAGTCTCTGGCAATCGTAGACGGCATGAATGCAGAGACCGGAGAAATCCAGTTCCGGGATCAGTCAAAGTAAAGTATCCGCCGGGAGGTATGTATTGTTATCGCACACGTTTTCACTCGGTTGCAGCGCAGCGGTACATAAGAGCGCAAAAGACGCGCTCTAAGTGCCGGCCCTGCTCCAACGGTGCGTACACAATACATACCTCCCGGCTGCTTTCTTTCTCATCCCGTAATTGGCAGAGAAACTTATACTGGATGAACGCAGAAAAGCTGCATCACGGATTTGTTACTTTGTCTTACGTCCTGTAACCGGAGACGGAATCATTCTCCTTCTATATACGAATACGTTATCACATAATACTGTTCCAACTGCTTTTCTTTGTTCATCTAATGCGAGTCACTCTGCCAAACACGAAGTAAACTTTGCAACCTCCCTTATATTGTGTTATCCTATTTAATGATGTTGGGGGCAAAAGCCCCCAACTATGATGCCCGCGGATTGTTCCGTGCTGTGCACTTCCACAATCCGCACCAATATTCGCATATCGTGGGATATACATCCCACTTTTATGCTCATATCGGGGCGGGTCCCAAGACCTTTCATCCACTCATGAGCAAGCTCATGTGGGCTTAGGTCTTTTGACCCTGGCATCATAATATACTCTTCTTAACAGATGTAAATGGCAGGAGGAATTATCGTGAGATTAGATAAATTACTGGAACGACTGGAATACGAGGTTGTGCAGGGGAGTGACGGAATTGAGGTCACTACGCTGGTCAATGATTCCAGAAAGGTAGAAGACGGATCCGTTTTTGTCTGCATCAGCGGAGCTGTATCCGACGGACATAAGTTTATTCCGGATGTGGCGGAAAAAGGCGCGTCGGCAGTTGTCGTGGAACGGGAAGCAGAAGTGCCGGAAAATGTAACCGTGATCCGGGTTAAGGATACAAGATATGCGCTGGCGCTCATGTCTGCAGCATATTTTGATTATCCTGCGGAGAAGATGAAAGTGATCGGGATTACGGGAACGAAAGGAAAAACGACGACCACATACATGATTAAATCAATTTTGGACAGTGTGGGGTACAAGGTTGGACTGATCGGAACCATAGAAGCGATCATCGGCGATAAGAAGATACCGGCGGCAAATACGACGCCGGAATCCTATACGATCCAGCAGTATTTTTCACAGATGGTGGAAGAAGGATGCGACTGCGTTGTGATGGAAGTGTCATCTCAGGGACTGATGCTTCACCGCACTGCGGGAATTCCGTTTGAGATCGGTATATTTACCAATCTGGGAAAAGACCATATCGGACCGAATGAACACAAAGATTTTGATGATTATAAACGCTGCAAAGGGTTGCTGTTCAAACAGTGTAAGCTGGGAATTGCAAATGTGGATGATAAGTATTTCCATGATGTATTCCAGGGAGCAACGTGCCGCGTGGAGACGTTTGGATTTTCCAAAGAGGCTGATCTGAGAGCTGAGAACGTGCAGCTTGTCTCAAAGCCGGGGTATCTTGGCGTTGCGTATCATGTGGCGGGGCTGATGGATTTTGATGTGGAGATCGATATTCCGGGGACATTCAGCGTATACAATTCTCTTACGGCAATCTCCGTGTGCCGTCATTTTAATGTGCCGGTGGAAAAGATCAAAGATGCGCTTAAGAAAGCAAAAGTAAAAGGGCGCATCGAGATGATCAAGGTGTCGGATGAGTTTACACTGATGATCGACTATGCGCATAATGCAATGAGTCTTGAAAGCCTGCTCACTACGCTGAAAGAATATAATCCGAAACGGCTTGTCTGCCTGTTCGGATGCGGAGGTAATCGTTCCAAGGACCGGCGTTACGAGATGGGCGAGGTATCGGGCAGACTTGCCGATCTTACGATCATTACATCAGATAATCCAAGATTCGAGGAGCCTCAGGCGATCATTGACGATATCAAGATCGGCATTGGGAAAACAAGTGGAAAGTATGTGGAGATCTGCGACCGAAAAGAAGCGATAAAATATGCGATCAAACATGGACAGCCGGGGGATGTGATCGTTCTCGCCGGAAAAGGACATGAGGATTATCAGGAGATCAAAGGCGTGAAATATCCGATGGACGAGAGGGTTCTGATTGCGGAAGTACTCGAAGAACTGAAGCAGGAAAAAGATCAGGAAAATTAGAGATTAGCAGCAGAAAGAAAGGATTCATGTGTTTGCAGATGTTATCGTAGATATACAGCATGAAAAACTGGATAAGATATTTCAGTACCGGATTCCGGAGTCAATGGAAGGAAAGCTGGAGCCGGGGATGGAGGTCCTTGTTCCTTTCGGAAAAGGAAACCGTCAGATTCGGGGATACGTGACCGGAATTTCAGAGACTTGTGATTATGATCTTTCAAAAGTAAAGGAAATTATCGAAATTCCGGAACGGGCGATGGAGATCGAGGCAAAGCTGGTGGCTCTGGCTGCGTGGATGAAGGAAAATTACGGCGGAACGATGATCCAGTCGCTGAAAACGGTTCTTCCGATCAAGCAGAAAGAGAATGCAAAAGTCAGGAAGAAACTGCGTCTGCTCCTGGATGAGGAGACAGGAAAGAGACAGCTCCACTATTACCAGGAAAAGAATCAGAAAGCCAGAGCCCGGCTGATGGCGGCTCTTCTGGACGATCATCTCCTGGACTATGAACTGGTGACAAAGAAGCTGAATGTTACAATGCCTGTCATTCGAGCTCTTGAGGAGCAGGGGGTACTGGCGGTTGAGACCGAACAGGTATTTCGGACTCCCGTGAAGCAGACCGGGCAGGTCTCATCGGAAATCACGTATACACCGGAGCAGCAGCAGGTAATCAGTCGTTTCAGGCAGGATTACGAGCAGGGCATACGGCAGACTTATCTTATACATGGCGTGACAGGAAGTGGCAAGACAGAGGTATATATGGAGATGATACGTACGATCGTGGAGCAGGGGAAACAGGCAATCGTGCTTATCCCGGAGATCGCTCTGACTTATCAGACTGTTATGCGTTTTTACAGGCGGTTTGGCGACAGAGTGTCTATCATGAATTCAAGGCTGTCGGCAGGAGAACGCTATGATCAGATGATGCGGGCGAAAGCCGGACAGGTGGATGTGATGATAGGACCAAGATCCGCTCTTTTTACGCCTTTTCCGAACCTGGGTCTCATCGTGATCGATGAAGAACATGAACCTACTTATAAAAGTGAACAGACACCCCGTTATCATGCGCGTGAGACAGCCATACGACGGGCCGAAATGGAAGATGCGAGCGTGGTTCTGGGGAGCGCTACCCCATCTATGGAGGCCATGTACCGGGCAAGGCGGGGAGAATATGTGCTCTTTGAGATGAAGAATCGTTCCCGGATGCAGCAGATGGCTCGGGTATATACTGTGGATATGCGGGAAGAATTAAAGAATGGGAACCGCTCAATCCTGAGTGTGAAGCTTCGGGAGCTTATGGAAGACCGATTGGGGAAAGGGGAGCAGATCATGCTCTTCTTAAATCGCAGAGGCTACTCGGGTTTTGTTTCCTGCAGGGAGTGCGGACATGTAGTGAAGTGCCCCCATTGCGATGTGTCGCTCTCTGTTCACAGAGATGGGAAAATGCGCTGCCATTACTGCGGCTACGAGCAGCCGAAGATAACAGCGTGCCCGGAATGCGGCTCGCATTATATCGGAGAATTCCGGGCGGGAACCCAGCAGATTGAGGAGATTGTACACGAGATATTTCCCCGGGCGAGAGTGCTGCGGATGGACATGGATACGACCCGGCGGAAAGATTCCCATGAGAAGATCCTTTCAGCATTTGCAAATGAAGAGGCGGATGTGCTTGTGGGAACACAGATGATAGTAAAAGGTCATGATTTCCCGAATGTAACTCTTGTCGGCGTGCTGGCGGCGGATATGTCGCTTTATACCGGAGATTATCGTTCCGGGGAGAGGACGTTCCAGCTCCTGACCCAGGCAGCAGGCCGGGCAGGCCGGGGGGAGAGGCCTGGCGAGGCGGTGATTCAGACATATGATCCTTCCCATTATGCGATTGAGACTGCAGCGGCGCAGGACTACGAAGCTTTTTATGAAGAAGAGATCCGTTATCGTGAACTGATGGGATACCCGCCGGCGGAACAGCTTCTGGCGGTTCTTATTTCCGGGGGAGATGAGGCTCTTCTGGAGAAAGGGTGTTATTATCTTAAAGAATATATCCTTCGTGTGATCAGAAAAATATCACCAGAGGAGACGGCTGCCGGGGTGATCGGCCCTGCAAGTCCGGGGATCGATAAGATCAAGGATGTATATCGCAGAGTGATTTACATTAAGGCGGAAAAATATGAAACACTGACAGGGATAAAAGACCGGGTGGAACAATATATTGAGATAAATTCAGGTTTTGACAACATGCGGATTCAGTTTGACTTTAATCCGATGTGAGAAAGTATACAAATAGAAAGAGGAGAAAATTATGGCAATCAGACAGGTGAGAGAAATCGGAGACGAAATATTGACAAAGAAGTGCAAAGCTGTTCCGAAGATGACGCTGCGTACAAAAATACTGATCGGCGATATGCTGGAGACGATGTATGAGTACCACGGCGTCGGACTTGCGGCTCCGCAGGTGGGGGTTTTAAAAAGAATCGTAGTTATTGATGTTGGAGAAGGGCCGATCGTCCTGATCAACCCGGAGATCGTGGAGACGTCAGGAGAGCAGACCGGCGAGGAAGGGTGCTTAAGTGTGCCTGGAAAATGGGGAATTGTGACAAGACCGGATCATGTAAAGGTGCGTGCCCTCGATCAGGAGATGAACCCTATAGAACTGGAGGGAGAAGGACTTCTGGCAAGAGCGTTCTGCCATGAGATCGATCATCTGTCGGGAGAACTTTATGTGGATAAGACTGAGGACGGTCTTCACGATGTGACATATGACAACGAGGAAGATGAAGGAGAAGAAACGGAGGAATAGACAGATGCGGGTGATATTTATGGGAACTCCGGACTTTTCCGTGGGAACGCTGGAAGCACTGATCGCGGCGGGGCATGATGTTTGTCTCGTGGTGACCCAGCCGGATAAGCCGAAGGGAAGAGGCGGAAAGATGCAGTACACGCCAGTCAAGGAAAAGGCAATGTTCTATGGCATACCAGTGTATCAGCCGAAGCGGGTTCGAAACCCGGAGTGTGTGGAAGAACTGAGAAAATATCATGCCGATGTGATCGTTGTCATCGCATTCGGACAGATACTGCCGAAATCTATTCTCGAGCTGACACCCTATGGCTGTATCAATGTGCATGCATCACTGCTCCCGAAATACCGGGGAGCTGCTCCGATCCAGTGGGCGATCATCGAGGGCGAAAGCGTGACCGGCGTAACGACTATGCAGATGGACGAGGGATTGGATACCGGAGATATGATCATGAAGACAGAGGTGCCTATTACAGAAGATGAGACAGGAGAGACACTTCATGACAAGCTGGCTTCAGCAGGAGCCGAGCTTTGTGTGAAAACGCTCAAAGCGCTGGAAGACGGAACTGCTGTACATGAGAAACAGGGAGAGAGCCCCACAGCCTATGCGAAAATGCTCACGAAAGAACTCGGGAATATCGACTGGGCTCAGCCGGCGGTGAAAATCGAGAGATTAATCAGAGGTCTGAATTCGTGGCCTGGTACGTACAGTCACTGGAATGGAAAAGTGATGAAAATCTGGAGAGCAAAAACAGAAGGAAACGGATGCGGAAACAGCCGGCCAGGAACGGTTCTTGCTGTCGGAAAGAATGACTTTACGGTGCAGACCGGGAACGGCGTACTGCGTATTCTGGAAGTGCAGATGCCGGGAAAAAAGAGAATGGAGACAGGAGCTTTCCTGAGGGGGAATACGATGGAGCCGGGGGATCTTCTGACACAAGAATAGGAGACTTCGGAGCAGTATACGAACATCGGGATTCAGGAGGTTGATCTTATGTTTTATTATTACTATGACTGGACTTATATACTTGTACTGATCGGGGCTTTGATCTGCATTGCAGCGTCAGCCAGGGTAAACAGTGTCTTTTCCCGCTATTCGAGAGTGCGCAGCCATACTGGCCTGACAGGACGCGAAGCGGCGGAACAGATCCTCCACAGAAACGGGATCTACGATGTACAGGTGATCCACATAGCGGGAAATCTGACAGATCACTATAATCCCGGAAATAAGACGCTGGGGCTTTCTGATACGGTTTATAATTCCACGTCTGTCGCAGCGATCGGGGTAGCGGCTCATGAGTGCGGACACGCGGTCCAGCATTCTGTGGGATATGCGCCGCTCTCGATCCGTGGAGCGCTGGTGCCGGTGGCAAATTTCGGCTCTATGGCGGCCTGGCCGCTGATCATCGTCGGACTTTTCATGAATGGACAGACAGCAGCGCTTTTTATCAACCTGGGTATTCTGCTGTTTTCGGCGGCAGTCCTCTTTCAGCTGGTTACTCTGCCGGTGGAATTTAATGCGTCAAATCGTGCGGTGAAAGTGTTGGAGACATCCGGGATGCTCTATCCCGACGAAGTAGGATCCGTAAAGAAAGTACTTGGAGCTGCAGCTCTTACTTATGTGGCCAGTGCTGCGTCCATGATCCTGCAGCTTCTGCGTCTCATTATCTTGACGGGAGGAAGAAGAAGGAATGACTAAAGCGGTAAATGAGCGGGAAATCGTACTGGCAGTCCTCCTGGAAGTGACGGAGAACGGCCAGTTCAGTCATATTATTTTACGAGACGTGCTCTCTAAATATCAGTATCTGGAGAAGAGAGAACGGGCGTTTATCACCCGCGTGACCGAGGGAACGCTGGAGCATATGATCGAGATCGACTATATACTGGATCAGTTCTCGAAAGTAAAAGTGAATAAGATGAAGCCTGTGATCCGGGGCATCTTACGTAGCGCGGTATATCAGCTGAAATACATGGACAGTGTACCGGATCGGGCTGTGTGTAATGAAGCGGTAAAACTGGCGGTGAGAAAAGGCTTCTCCGGGCTGAGAGGATATGTAAACGGAGTGCTGCGGAGCGTTGCCAGAGGACTGGACAACGTGAAGTACCCGAAAGAAAAGATGGAGGAACTGTCCGTGCGGTATTCCTGCCCGAAATGGATCCTGGATCTGTGGGGCGGAACGTATGACACAGCGGTGATCGAGAAGATGCTGGATGATTTTCAGCAGGAGAAGCCAATTACTATCCGCTGCTGTCTGAACCGGGGTACTCCCGGCGAGTTGAAAGAAAGGCTTGAAGCAGAGGGAGTCACTGTGGTTCCGCATCCGTATCTGCCCTATGCATTTCAGATATCGGGATATGACCATCTGAGTGAACTTGCGGCATTTCAGGAAGGGCTTTTTACCGTGCAGGATATCAGTTCCATGCTTGTCGCAGAGATCGCATCGCCGGAGGCGGGCGCACAGGTGATCGACGTCTGTGCGGCACCCGGAGGAAAAGCCCTCCATGTGGCGGAAAAGCTGCTGTTGGCGGACGGGAAAATGGCGCACGGAAATGCAAATGGGAATGTGAGCGAAAACGGCACCGGAGATACAGTCAGCCATGTAGAGGCGCGTGATCTGACGGAAACAAAGGTGGAGCTGATCCGGGAGAATATCGAACGGACGGGCCTGACGAATATATCCGCAGTATGCCGTGATGCGTCGGAGCCGGATCAGCAGTCAGCGGGAAGTGCGGATCTTGTGATCGCGGATCTGCCTTGTTCCGGACTCGGAGTGATCGGGAAGAAGCCGGATCTAAAATACAAGGCATCGCCCGACGGGATCGAAAGTCTGGTCAGGCTGCAGCGGAAGATCCTGAGCTGCACGCAGTCTTATGTAAAGCCGGGCGGAACACTTGTCTATAGTACCTGTACAGTGAACCCGGCAGAAAATATTGATAATGTACATTGGTTTTTAAAACAGTATCCGGAGTTCTCTCTGGATGATATCCATGAGCGGCTCTGCCCGGAATTGCGGGACAGCGTCATTGAAGAAGGGTGCATCCAGCTGCTGCCGGGCGTACATAAAAGCGACGGCTTTTTCATCGCGCGACTGGTAAGAAGACATGGAGGAGATCAGAAGCTATGAAAAAAGATATCCGTTCCTATGGATATACAGAACTGAAGAAAGAGATGGAACACCTGGGCGAGAAAGCATTCCGGGCGAAGCAGGTATATGAGTGGCTCCATGTCAAGCTTGCGGACAGTTTCGATGAGATGACAAACCTGTCGTTGAAACTTCGGGAGCGGATGAAGGAAGAGTATGAGATATTTCCTGTTGTCATGGAAGAAAGGCAGATCTCGAAGCTGGACGGCACGAACAAGTTCCTGTTCCGCCTGTATGACGGAAATATGGTGGAGAGCGTGCTCATGAAATATAAACACGGCAATTCCGTGTGTATTTCTTCCCAGGCGGGCTGCAGGATGGGATGTGTGTTCTGCGCATCGACAATCGGAGGGCTAAAGAGAAATCTGAATGCATCCGAGATGCTTGGGCAGATCTATCAGATCCAGAAGATCACGGGCGAGCGGGTATCAAACGTTGTTATCATGGGAACCGGGGAACCGCTGGATAACTATGATAATTTTGTCAGGTTTATCCGCATGCTGACAGATGAACACGGACTGAATATCAGCCAGAGGAATGTGACGGTGTCCACCTGCGGTATTGTTCCTAATATGCTGCGTCTGGCAGATGAGGGATTCCAGATCACGCTTGCACTTTCCCTCCATGGATCTACGCAGGAAAAAAGACGGAAACTCATGCCTGTTGCCAACAAGTATGATCTGTCGGATGTTCTTTCCGCCTGCGATACATATTTTGAGAAGACAGGGCGCAGGGTAACTTTTGAGTATAGTCTGGTACACGGGGTAAATGACAGGGACGAAGATGCACGGGAGCTGATTGCAATCTTAAAGCCGCGGAACTGTCATCTGAATCTGATCCCGGTCAATCCGGTAAGAGAACGTCATTTTGTGCGTCCGAGCAGGGAAAATGCCCTGAATTTCAAAAATAAACTTGAAAAAAGCGGAATAAATGTTACTATAAGAAGGGAAATGGGCTCTGATATCGACGGAGCCTGTGGACAGCTCAGACGCCGTTACGCGGAGGAAGAGAAGACAAACGACGGGATTTAAGGAGACAGATATGAGGACTTTTTCTATTACAGATGTGGGAATGGTACGACAAGTGAATCAGGATTATGTCTACACGACGGATAATCCGCTGGGTATCCTCCAGAATCTCTTCGTGGTCGCTGACGGAATGGGCGGACATCAGGCGGGAGATTACGCCTCAAAGTATACGGTCGAGGTTCTGAAGCGGGAGCTGGCTATGAGCGAGGGCGAAGATGTGGAGAAGTGTCTTGTCAGCGCTATCAAGACGGCGAACCGCGAGATTATAAAAGAGGCATCCCGGGATGAGCATTTAAAGGGAATGGGAACAACAGTTGTGGCGGCGACGATCATGAATCAGATGATGTATTTTGCCAATGTGGGCGACAGTCGTCTGTACCTGATCAATCAGGGAATCCAGCAGCTTACGAAAGACCATTCGCTGGTGGAAGAGATGGTGAGGCTTGGCGGAATTAAGCCGGAAGAGGCAAAACACCATCCTGATAAGAATATCATTACAAGAGCCATCGGAGCGAAAGCCGATGTTGACGTAGATTTCTATGAGCACCGTCTGAAACGGGGAGACATCATATTGATGTGTACAGACGGACTGAGTAATATGGTGGAGGACGAGGAACTTTTCCATATCGTTCAGGGAGGAAGGGATATCGTAGAATCCGGTCAGGCTCTCGTGGATGCTGCAAAGGAAAATGGCGGTACGGACAATATAGGGGTTGTCCTGGTGGAACCGTTCGCAGATGAGGTGAGTGTATTATGATCAAAGAAGGAGTTATTTTAGGGAAACGATATGAGATACTGGGCCGCATTGGGAGCGGCGGAATGGCGGATGTCTATAAGGGCAAAGACCATAAGCTGAACCGTTATGTGGCGATCAAAGTGCTGAAGAGTGATTATCGTTCCGATGAGGTGTTTATCAAAAAGTTCTTAAGCGAAGCACAGGCGGCAGCCGGGCTGATGCATCCGAACGTGGTAAATGTCTACGATGTAGGTCAGGACCGCGGTCTTTACTATATGGTCATGGAACTGGTGGAAGGAATCACGCTGAAAGACTATATTGAGAAAAAGGGAAGGCTTTCAGCGAAGGAGACGGTAAGTATCGCCATTCAGATGGTGACCGGTCTTCAGGCAGCTCATAACCAGCATATCATTCACAGAGATATCAAACCTCAAAATATAATCATATCAAAAGACGGAAAAGTAAAAGTAACTGATTTCGGCATTGCCCGTGCGACTACGTCTACGCAGACGATCAGCACGAGCGTGATGGGATCCGTTCATTACACATCGCCGGAACAGGCGAGAGGCGGTGTTGTCGATCAGAAGAGCGACATCTATTCCGTAGGTATCACTCTGTACGAGATGGTGACAGGTCACGTGCCGTTTGATGGAGATTCGACAGTGAGTGTAGCACTGAAACATTTGCAGGAGCAGATTACTTCTCCCGCAGAAGAAGTGCCGGATCTCCCGTACAGTCTGGAGTGCATTATCATGAAGTGTACCCAGAAAAATCCGAATCTTCGTTATCATGACTGCGCATCACTGCTGCTCGACCTGAAACGTTCACTGGTCGATCCGGACGGTGATTTTGTCGTGCTTGGAGCCGGAGCGCCGTCAGATACAGACAAGACAGTCGTGATGTCCACGGAAGAGCTGGAGCAGGTGCAGAATCGTCAGTATGGCAGGGATGATGATTACGGCGATGATGAAGACGGCGATGATTACGATGAAGATGACGACGATGATGAAGATGACGATGACGATTATGACATGAGGCGTCAGGACCGCAGACGTAAGAAGAATGTAAATTCTGATACGAAGCGGATCATGAAGATTCTTATGATCGTGGCGGGCGTCGTGGTGGCGCTGCTTATTTTGTTCCTTGTGGCGAATGCGGCCGGGTTCTTCAGTGGACCGGGGCTTACGCAGCAGGAAGAAGAGACGGTGAAAGTTCCGGATCTGAGAGGAATGACCGAAGATGCAGCGAAAGAAGAACTGAAGAAATATGACCTGGGAATCCGTGTGGAAAATGAACGCCAGCCTTCCAATCAATATGAGGAAGGAGAGGTTATGAGCCAGGATCCTTCTCCTGATGAAGAAGTGGAAAAACATACAACAGTTACTGTTGTTCTAAGCAGCGGAGAAGAAGCCAAGACAACAAAAGTTCCTAACGTGGTCGGTCGGGACGAGTCGGAAGCGGAAGAGATGATCCAGGATGCAAATCTTACTGTTGTCCATGGGGAAGCACAGTACAGTGATGACGTGGATGAAGGAGAGGTTATCTCCAGCAGTCCGGAAGCCGGAACCGAGGTGGACGAGGGAACTGAGGTGACTATTATAGTCAGCCTGGGCGCAGAACCGGCTACAGTGCCTGAACTGAGAGGAAAGCAGGCATCAGAGGCAGAGTCAGCGCTTTCTGATGCAGGTCTGAACGGCAGTTCCAGTGAAGAGTACAGTGATGATGTGCCGGAAGGTCAGGTAATCTCACAGAGTATTGATCCGGGTGAGAAGGTGGACAAAGGAACCACAGTTTCCTATGTGGTCAGCCGCGGACCGGAGACAAAATATACAAATGTGCCGGGTCTGGGAGGATATAAAGAAGACGAGGCAAGACGCAGACTTGAAAATGCAGGACTTAAGGTGGGAACTGTAAGTGAGGCATACAGCAATACTGTAGGCGAAGGTTATGTTATTGATCAGACAGCCAGCCCGGGAAGTTCGGTCGAAGAAGGTACATCCGTCGGATTTACAGTGAGCCTTGGCGTGGATCCGCAGACGCAGCAGCCGCCTGCCGGTGACGAAGGAACGGATCCCGGAAGCGACTCTGAGACAGAAACAGATACAGAGTAATCACCTGAGGTATTATTGAATATATGCAGGGAAAAATTGTAAAAGGAATAGCCGGATTCTACTACGTTCACGTAGTAGAATCCGGTGTTTATGAGTGTAAGGCAAAAGGGATCTTCCGCAAAGACGGTGTGAAACCGCTGGTAGGTGACAACGTTGAGATTGAGATCCTGGATAAAAAAGATATGGAAGGAAACATCATGCAGATCCTTCCGCGAAAGAATGAACTGGTTCGGCCGGCAGTGGCGAATATCGATCAGGCGCTTGTAGTGTTTGCCGTGACAAAGCCCAAACCGCACCTGAACCTGCTGGACCGTTTCCTTGTTATGATGGAGAGCAGGGAAGTGCCGGTCATTCTGTGCTTTAATAAAACTGATATTGCAAAAGATCCGGATATCGCAGAGCTTAAAGAAATATATGAAAAATGCGGATATCCGCTGGTGTTTACCAGTGCAAAGAAAGAGGAACATATACAGGAATTAAAGGACATTCTTCAGGGGAAGACTACAGCGATAGCAGGGCCGTCGGGCGTCGGCAAGTCGTCTATTATCAATCTGCTTCAGTCTGAGGTAGAGATGGAGACAGGAAGCATCAGCCGGAAGATTGAGAGAGGCAGACATACGACAAGACATTCGGAACTGCTTGTCCTGGGAGAAAATTCATATATTATGGATACTCCGGGGTTCAGTTCCCTCTATATCAGCGATACAGATAAAGAATCACTGAAATACTGTTTCCCTGAATTTACTCCTTTTGAGGGCAAATGCAGGTTTAACGGGTGTGATCACGTACATGAACCGGACTGCGCGGTTAAAGAGGCTGTTGAACAGGGGATAATACACCGATCAAGGTACGGCAATTATCTTGCCATGTACCAGGAGATTCAGGAAAGAAAGAGGTATTAGTTTATGAAAAATATTCTTGCGCCGTCCATACTTTCGGCTGACTTTAAGATACTCGGGGATCAGATCCGTCAGACAGAAGAGGCGGGAGCGCAATACATTCATTTTGATGTTATGGACGGGATATTTGTTCCCAGCATATCATTTGGGATGCCGGTGCTGTCTTCGATCAGAGGGATGACTTCCCAGGTGATGGATGTGCATCTTATGGTGACGGAACCGATCCGTTATGTAGAAGAGTTTGCAAGATGCGGAGCAGATATTATTACGGTTCACCTCGAAGCGTGTGAGAATCCGGCGGAAACATTGAAAACAATCCGTGACTGCGGGGTCAAAGCAGGAATTTCGATCAAACCGGGAACACCGGTAGAAAGTCTGAAGCCTTATCTGACTCAGGCTGATATGTTTCTCATCATGAGCGTAGAACCGGGGTTCGGCGGTCAGGCATTTATCCCCGAATCACTGGACCGTATCAAAGAACTGCGCGCTATGCTTGAGGCGGCAGGGCTTGAGACGGACATTGAGGTGGACGGAGGAATCTACCACAGCAACGTTGCTGAAGTACTTGAAGCCGGGGCAAATGTTATCGTTTCCGGTTCGGGGGTCTATAAAGGGGATATAAAAGAGAACACGTCAAGATTCATGGAGATATTGAAAGATTATGAGTAAAAGAACTGTGATCGTGAGCGGCGGAATGCTGGAAGAGGATTTCGTGCTCCCAATATTAAAAAGTGAAGAAACAGAATTTGTCATTGGTGTGGACAAGGGCCTGGAATTTCTCTATAAACACCAGATCAAGCCGGATTATATTGTCGGGGATTTCGACAGTGTTTCCCATGAGCTTGTGGACTATTACAGGGAAAAATTAAATGTGCCGATCCGGGAATTCAATCCGGTAAAAGATGCGTCTGATACAGAGATCGCTCTGAGACTCTGCCTTGGTCTTAACAGAAAGTCTATCTGGATTCTGGGAGGAACGGGAAACAGAATCGACCATCTGTGGGCAAATGTACAGTGCCTGCAGATCGCATTGGATGCGGGAGCCGATGCAAGGATCATGGACAGCCACAATCAGATCCGTCTTATTGATAAGGAGATAACGCTGAAAAAGTCTGAGGCGTTCGGCCCGTATTTCTCGCTGTTTCCGCTGGAAATGCCGGTGGATGAGCTTAGCATCAGAGGAGCAAAATATCCTCTGAAGAACCATTTCCTCAAGCCAAACGACAGTCTGTGCGTCAGCAACGAGTTTGAGGAGGACGAGGTTACGATCTCATTTGTATACGGGAAAGTGATCCTAATGGAGACGAGAGATTGAGCGAATAACGTGGGCTGAACCGTTTTAGCCGAACATGGCTGAACATCGGGCAGGTAAAAATGCGTGATGCCTGATCCGTATAATATAGATATGATAAGGAGCTGTGAACACATATGAAATTAGGAATCGTAGGATTGCCAAATGTAGGAAAGAGTACGTTGTTTAATTCACTGACAAAGGCGGGAGCGGAATCTGCCAACTATCCGTTCTGTACCATAGATCCGAATATAGGCGTAGTGACAGTGCCGGATGAGAGACTGAATGTACTGGGGGAGATGTATCATACAAAAAAGATCATCCCGGCAGCTATCGAGTTTGTCGATATCGCAGGACTTGTAAAAGGCGCGTCCAAGGGAGAGGGGCTTGGAAACCAGTTTCTTGCAAATATCCGTGAGGTCGACGCAATCGTGCATGTAGTCCGGTGTTTTGAAAATACGAATATCGTACATGTGGATGGAAGCATTGATCCGATGAGAGATATCGAGACAATCAACCTCGAGCTGATCTTTTCTGACCTTGAAGTACTGGAGAGAAGAATCGCGAAGACAGTGAAGCTTTCCCGCAATGACAAGACAGCGGCAAAAGAGCTTGATCTCTTAAACCGGATCAAGGCGCATCTGGAAGAGAACAAGCTGGCTAAGAGTTTTGTGACTGATGACGAGGATGAGCAGCAATGGCTTGCAGGCTACAACCTGCTGACAGCAAAACCGGTGATCTTCGCAGCCAATGTATCGGAGGATGATCTGGCTGATGACGGCGCGTCAAATGCAGGGGTTCAGGCTGTCCGCGAGTATGCGGCGCAGGAAAACTGCGAAGTGTTTGTCGTATGTGCAGAGATCGAAGAAGAGATATCCCAGCTTGACGATGATGAGAAGAAGATGTTCCTGGATGATCTGGGACTGAAAGAATCAGGTCTGGAAAAACTGATCAAAGCAAGCTATCATCTACTTGGACTGATCAGTTATCTGACAGCCGGGGAACCGGAGGTGCGCGCATGGACGATCACAAAAGGAACCAAGGCGCCACAGGCAGCCGGAAAGATCCACTCAGATTTTGAGAGAGGTTTTATCCGCGCAGAAGTGGTGAGCTATGACGACCTGATCGCATGTGGTTCACATGCGGCGGCAAAAGAAAAAGGTCTGATCCGCCTTGAAGGAAAAGATTATGTCGTACAGGACGGCGACATTATGCTGTTCAGGTTCAACGTATAGCCGCAGTAAGCACGTAAGTGCGTTTTTGCGAATGGCGCGTCTGAACTGATGCGGAAGCGTGCGGAAAACAGCGGCGATAGAAAGGAGCATTTCCATGCATTATGACATTTCTTTTCCCAATCTGGGCATTTATCTGGATCATGTGGGGAAGAACATTGATATATTCGGCTTTACGATCGCATACTACGGTATTATCATCGGATGTGCGATCCTGATCGGATTTCTGATCGCTACATCCGAGGCAAAGCGGACGAGGCAGAATCCGGAAGACTATCTGGATATGGGAATCATCGGCGTGATTGCCGGTATAGCGGGAGCAAGGATCTACTATGTAGTATTCTCCTGGGATATGTATAAAGATAATCTGCTCGATATCTTTAACCTGCGGGAAGGCGGACTGGCCATATACGGAGGTGTGATTGCAGCGGTGATCGCCGTGTTTGTGCTGGCAAGGATCAAACATCTGTCGCCGTTCCAGATCCTGGATACAATTGCGATGGCACTGCTCAACGGACAGATGCTGGGACGCTGGGGAAACTTTTTTAACCGCGAGGCGTTTGGTGAATATACTGACGGACTCTTTGCCATGCGTCTCCCTGTGGATGCGGTGCGTTCCGGAGATATTACGGAGCTGATGAGGGAGCACATGGAGACGATAGGAGGCGTGGATTATATTCAGGTGAGTCCGACGTTTCTTTATGAATCTGTCTGGTGCGCAGTACTTCTGATCATTCTGGTGCTGTATCGGAAACATAAGAAATACGAAGGAGAATTGTTCCTTTTATATATTTTCGGATATGCTCTCGGAAGGGTGTGGATAGAGGGGCTCCGCACGGATCAGCTCCTGATCCCGGGAATCGGTTTCCCTGTATCTCAGGCTCTTGCGGGATGCGTGGTAATATTTGCAGGAGCAGCGCTTTTGTATTTGAGAAAGAATCATAAGCGGATGCCGCTGCTTAAAAGCCAGAAAGTGTATGAACCTATGCCTGATAAGATCGAGGGTAAGAAGCCGCCGAAGAAAAAGGACAGGATATTTAAGTTTAAGGATAAATAGACTATTTAAATGAACATTTATACGGAGGAAAAACAGAATGGGAATAGCGTCACTTGTACTGGGAATCATTTCAATCGTGATCGGAGTGTTCAGCGCCGGGGCCCTTGGATGGATTGGGGCAATCTTTGGGATTATAGGTATCATTGTGGGAGTCCAGGGGAAAAAGATTCCGGAGCAGGCGGGAATGGCGCAGGCCGGATTCATCTGTTCGATCATCGGAACAATCCTTTGCCTGCTTACGTATGCCGCATGTATTGCATGTATAAGCTGTATCGCAGTGCTGGCATAGTATGATAATGCAGAATGTGGGAATACAGATAGGGACAGTCACGGTCTCGTGGTACGGACTGTTCATTGTCTTGGGAATTTTGGCTGGAACGGCGCTGGGCTATCTGCTCGTGTGTTTCAGCCATTTAAAATTTGATGATTTTATACAGATCGCATGTTTTACAGGACTTGGCGCTATGGCAGGTGCAAAATTACTATATCTGATCGTATCATGGCAGAAGATCGACTTTACCAGGATTACGGATCCGGAATATCTGAACGCACTGCTTGGCGGAGGATTCGTATTTTACGGCGGTCTGGCAGGCGGTCTGCTGGGGTTGTACCTCTGCGGAAAGATTCTGCACATACCGGTGGTGGAGTACGCGCGCTCGGTTATTCCGGTAATCCCCCTGGCGCATGCGTTTGGGAGAATAGGGTGTGCGGTTGTGGGATGCTGTTATGGCGTACCTTATGACGGCCCGGGAGCGGTTGTCTATACAGAATCCATCGCTGCTCCGACAGGGATTCCTCTGTTCCCCGTTCAGGCAGTTGAGGCCGCGGGTAATCTTGTGCTGACGGCTGTCCTGTGCGGATATATTATTTTCTGCAAAAAGAAGGGAAAAAAGGCGAAGAGCGTTCAGTTATATCTTGTTCTGTATGCGGTTTTCAGATTTGTTCTGGAATTCATGCGGTATGATGACGGCGAACGGGGCATCATATTTGGCCTGTCTACTTCACAGTGGATCAGTATTCTGATCTGCGCGGGAGTAATTGCGGTGGTGATTTTTGGGAAAAAGAAGGAAACAGTGAAAAAGGTATAGATAGCATAAAATCCGACTGAATTATCATTTGTGGGTATTCAGCCGGATTTATTTTTTTGTACGGAAATACTGGATCAATTCATAGACAAGTTGTATTTCCCGTTCGTTCAGATATGAGACATCCAGAGTTACATTATCAGAGAGACCGAGCAGATAGTCAGTTGATACATGGAATAACTGCGCAAGTTCAACAATGTATGTTGTTGATGGAATGGAGATGCCCATTTCCCAAGCATTGACGCTGCTTCGAGTAATATTTAGTTTTTTGGCGAGGTCAGTCTGTGTCATGTCATTTGACATGCGCAGATTTTTTATTCTTTCGGAAACCATATTATTAATCCTTCCTGTTCTAAAGAGTGATAGTAAACTAAACTTTGTGATATTACATTATCAAAATGATGTTTTAAATTGACACAAACATTTTGCGGTGATAAAGTATTAGTGGAATGAAAGGACAGTTTAGTCATACTTTTTAAGATTATTACGCGAATTTCGCCGGTCTATTCTGTCTGTTTTCGATAATCAATACAGAAATAAAGGGGTAGAAAAAATGGATGGGAATGAGTTATTTCCGGAGAGCGGTCAGGCTTTGGAAATATCTGATGAGTTGGAGAAGTTATATAGAGATCTTGGAAAAGAATATTATGAGGGCGGCTTTGAAGATCCTTTGCCGCAGCTACTAGAGTATTTTGACAAGATTACAAAGTTAAGAAATGAGTTACAGACTGGACAGGACCCGGCAACAGGTCACATCTTCTGTACGCAGTGTGGGTGTGAGCTTGAAGAAGGCGCTGTGTTCTGTGGAAACTGTGGATGTAAAGTAGGAGGGAATGAATAATGGCTTTTTTAGATGATGTAGACAGGACATTATCACAATTGGGGCAGGTCAGATTGACAAGATGCATGTGTATCTGGCGCTCTTGGATGAAACAAAACAATATGATTATGCATTGGATGAATATGATCTGATCACATATAGTCCGGAACGGATTGTGGAAAACGCAGGAGAAAGTATCCCAATCAACAGCAATGAGTTCTGGATGGATTTTCTTGAAACTGGTGATTATGCGCAGTATGTTGACGAAGAATGGACGGCCTTAGATGAGGCGGGAAATTTTGGAACCGATCAGCAGAGCAGTTCTGGAAATGCAAAGACAAATTTTAGAACTATGGAAGGAGAGTATGTATTTTCGAGAGGTGCAGGCGCGTGGGCAACTATCATTAATCTGAAATCAGACGGTTCTTTTACAGGAGAATATCATGATTCAGATGCAGGAGATACGGGGGATGGATATGCAAATGGAACAAGATATATATGTAATTTTCACGGCAATTTTTCGTCACTTGACCAGATTGATTCATATTCTTATTCGATGAGATTAGAGAGCCTTGAAATGGAGAATGAACCGGGCACGGTATATTATGAAAATAATATGAGGTATATCTGTGTGGAACCGTATGGATTTGATGAGGCAAGCGATTTTGTAATATATACTCCGGGTATGCAGATTGCCAGTTTACCGGAAGAATTTGTAATATGGCTTTCCGGGGTCATAAATATACAAGACACAAGTACATTGCCTTGTTATGGGATATACAATGTCAATGGCAAAATGGGATTTGTGCAATATGAATAGCAGCTGATTTTCAACAAAAAACTCCCAAAGTGTTAGTGTCGGGGAGAAAGATCAATCGCCCATACCCGAGAGGATCCGCAAGATCCGATCCGCCGCAGGCGTAAGATATCACACGAAAGACTGAATGAAAAACTCCTTTGAAAAATGTGTAAAATATCACAAAACTCGTTTGAAAAATGTGATTACCTAAGTGGAAAAACAGTTTCAATAATTATAAAAATGTGTCTATACCAATATTCAGAATGAAACGTTGGTTGTAAAATGAAAAAGTATAGCTAATATATTAGTTATTTATTGCAAAAAATAGAATTTTAAGCTAATATATTAGCTATGAATAATTTCACTTTTAGCAGGAAAACACCAAAAGAAATCGATCTGCTCATCGCTGAAAGAATCCGTAAGATCCGCCGTAGGCGCAAGATATCACAGAAAAGACTGAGTGAGAAATCGGGAGTAAGCTTAGGGTCTGTGAAGCGGTTTGAAAACAGCGGGGAGATATCGTTGATCTCGCTTACGAAAATTGCAGTGGCGCTGGAACTGGATGGAGAACTGGAACGACTATTTGAAGACACACCATATCTGTCAATCGAGGAGATAATCAATGAGAACAACTAACAGGCTGAATGTAACGTACCATGAAAGGAAAGTCGGAACTATGGCCCTGTATAAAGGGCGTCTTGCCGCTTTTGAATATGACCGGGAATGGCTTGCGGATGGATTTGCGATCAGTCCGTTCTCCCTGCCGTTAGAGCAGAAAGTTTTCATCCCGAAACAGGAACCCTTTGATGGTATATTTGGAGTTTTTGCGGACAGTCTTCCGGATGGATGGGGGAGACTGCTGGTAGACCGACTTATGCTTAAAAACCATATGAATCCTTACGAGGTAGGAAATATGGACCGGCTTGCAATTGTAGGGCAATCGGGAATGGGGGCGCTGTGCTATGAACCGGAACGTCATTTTGAAATAGAAGAAAATCCTATAGATTTGGATATGATAGCGGAAGAGTGTCGGCAGATTTTGAATACAGAATCAGCAGAAAACCTTGATGAGCTGTTCCGGCTGGGTGGTTCTTCCGGAGGGGCAAGACCGAAGATACTTACGCAGATTGACGGGGAAGAATGGATTATCAAATTCCCTTCTTCGGCTGACCGCGAAGATATCGGGAGGCAAGAGTATGAATACTCTTTATGCGCCCGCAAATGTGGAATTCCTATGGCAGAGACGCGCCTGTTCCCATCGAAAATCTGCGACGGGTATTTTGGAACCAAAAGATTTGACAGAAGACAAAAAAAAGATGGAAGTGTGGAGCGGGTGCATATGTTGTCTGTTTCAGCAGTGTTAGAGACATCCCATCGTATTCCTAACCTCGATTATGAGATACTGATGAAACTGACACTGGAATTGACAAAGGACTTTTCGGAAGTAGAGAAGTTGTACAGGTTAATGTGCTTTAATATCTTTGCTCATAATCGTGATGATCACTCGAAAAATTTCACTTATTTGTATGAAGAAACAGAGGATCGGTGGAGGCTTTCGCCGGCATATGACCTTACTTACAGCTCATCGATCGGAGGGGAACATGCGACGACTGTCTATGGAAATGGGAAAAACCCGGGAATGAAAGAAATTCTGGCAGTAGCGGATCTGATAGGCATGGACGGCAGAAAAGCAGAACAAATTGCAGAGGAAGTCAGGAACTGCGTGAACGATTATCTGAGCGATTTTATATCGAGAAACACAAAAGTCATTTAAAAACTGCACGTCAAAAGATACAAAAAACCCGACCGCACTCTATAGACTTTTGTCATTTTTGGCGATATAATAAAACTACATGTGAATTAATATAATTTTTTCAATGTAATTCTTAAGGAGGAACAAGAAAATGGCAAGAAAAATGAAGACCATGGACGGTAACCAGGCTGCTGCTCACGTGTCATATGCTTACACAGAAGTTGCAGCGATCTACCCGATCACACCGTCATCCGTTATGCCGGAGCATGTTGACGAATGGGCGACAGAAGGCAGGGAGAATATCTTCGGACAGACAGTCAATGTTGTTGAGATGCAGTCCGAGGCAGGTGCGGCAGGTGCTGTACACGGATCTCTGTCAGCAGGAGCACTGACGACAACATTTACAGCGTCTCAGGGACTTCTGCTTATGATCCCTAACTTATATAAAGTGGCAGGCGAGCAGCTTCCGGGTGTGTTCAACGTATCTGCCCGTGCACTGGCAAGCCACGCACTTTCCATTTTTGGCGATCACTCAGACGTTTACGCCTGTCGTCAGACTGGCGCGGCTATGCTGTGTGAGTCAAGCGTACAGGAGGTTATGGACCTGACACCTGTTGCTCACTGTGCTGCACTGGAAGGAAAACTTCCTTTCATCAACTTCTTTGACGGATTCCGTACATCCCACGAGATCCAGAAGATCGAGACATGGGATTACGAAGATCTGAAAGATCTGGTAAATATGGACGCTATCGATGAGTTCCGTGCTCATGCGCTGAACCCGAATCATCCGTGCCAGAGAGGTTCTGCACAGAACCCGGATATCTTCTTCCAGGCAAGAGAGGCATGTAACCCGTATTACGATGCAATGCCGGGAATCGTACAGAACTACATGGACAAAGTAAATGCTAAGATCGGAACAGACTACAAACTGTTCAACTACTATGGAGCAGAGGACGCAGAGCATGTGATCATCGCTATGGGTTCTGTATGCGATACAATCGAGGAGACCATCGATTACCTGATGAAAGCAGGAGAGAAAGTCGGCGTAGTT
>DWYB01000058.1 GCA_019118885.1 Candidatus Mediterraneibacter surreyensis
ACGACCGCTGTCGGATTACCGATTCCCAGCAGAGGAATGAGCATCCCCAGCAGAGAAATTGACGGAATTGTATAACAGATGTTCGCCACGGTAAGTACCGGACCAGATGCTTTCGGACACTCGGCTATCCATATTCCCAGCAGGAGGCCTGTGATTCCCGCTAAGAGGACCGCAGTCAGCGAAAGAGTGATATGCGCGCCGGTAAGCTCCAGAAACCAGTCTTTTCTCTCGATATAAAGCTGTATCACGTTCTGAAAGAACTCCACATTTTCTCTCCTCTCAGATGAATTTCACCGCAAAAAATACGGATACAATGCACATTATAATTCAAAGCACCTGATTTTTCCATATGTAAAATATTTCTGTCCTGTTTTTACATTGATTTTACGCGTATTTCACACTGTCCGGATAGAACCGTTTACATTTTTAAGCGAAAATATAAAAAAGATAGCAGCGTCAATGCAAAATGGCACTTATAGTATCTATATTTACAGAAGGAGATCCTGTTTATGAAAAAAAGATTTTCTGCCCTGCTTCTGACTCTCTGTACTGTGTTTCTTACTGCCGGGTGTTCTCATCTGCCGGGGACAGCTTTTACCGGAAGCAGCGGTGAATCCCCGGGCAATAACGATCCTGCCTTTACCGCCGGCAGCGGTGATACAACGATCCGCATCCTGTCCGGATCCGAGAATCAGGAACTGGAAGAGATTATCTCGGACTGCGCAGACAAGGCAGGAGTGCGCATTGAAATGGATTATCAGGGTTCTGTCGACATTATGCGCGAGCTGCAGAGCGGAGCCGCAGGCTACGATGCAGTATGGCCTGCCAGCAGTATGTGGCTGTCTCTCGGTGACTCACAGCATCTGGTGAAACACAGCCAGTCCGTCTCTCTGACTCCCGTAGTGTTCGGCATACGCCGGAGTCTTGCTGAGGAGCTGGGATTTACAGACGGGGATGTATCTGTAAAGGATATCCTCACTGCGATCAGCGATGGTAAGATGACATTCTGTATGACAAGCGCTACACAGTCCAACTCCGGTGCAAGTGCTTATATTGGTTTTCTCTACGCGCTGCTTGGCAAACAGGAGGGACTGACGTCGGAGGATCTGCAGAGCGATGCCCTGAAAACTCAGATCCGTGAACTGTTAAGCGGGGTAGACAGAAGCTCCGGCAGCTCTGACTGGCTGAAGGATATGTTCCTGAAAGGAAACTATGACGCCATGGTCAACTATGAATGTCTGGTCATCGATGCAAACGAACAGCTTACGGCAGAAGGAAAAGAACCTCTATACGTTGTTTATCCTTATGACGGACTTTCCATTGCCGATTCACCTCTGGGATATGTAGACCATGACGACGGGCAGAAAGAAGAGGCTTTCCTTGCCTTTCAGGAGGAGATCATGTCAGCGGACAGCCAGTCCGCCATCGAAGCGACCGGAAGACGTATTACTGCCAGCGGCGTCTCAGAAGAAAACAAAGATGTCTTCAGCGCTGACTGGGGAATTGACACAGAACGGATACTCTCCCCGATCCAGATGCCCGAAGCAGATGTTCTCATGGACGCACTGAACATTTATCAGACAGAATTTAAAAAGCCGTCACTCAACATCTACTGTCTGGACTTTTCCGGCAGTATGACAGGAGAAGGCGAAGACCAGCTCAAAGAAGCCATGTCCCAGATCCTGATCCAGAAAAACGCTGAGAAAAATCTGCTTCAGGCAAGTGACGGTGAAGTTAATATTGCCGTGCTTTTCGATGATGAAATCGTCGATATCCTTCAGGCATCGGATGACAGCGACGCTGCACTGGAAGAACTTTACAATGAAATTGCTTCCGCGCAGCCCGGAGGCGGAACGGATATTTATAAAGCCGCGGCAGAAGCCTACAGCCTGGCTTCCGGCTATGACTTAAGCCAGTATACTCCGGCCGTCATCCTTATGACTGACGGGCAGTCTGTATACAATGAATCCGTATTTGAAGACGCACTCGAAGCATATGGCAGCAGCATACCTGTGTTCTCCATTACATTCGGGGATGCTGATCCTTCACAGCTTGAAGCTCTGGCAGCAATAACGGACGCCCGCGTCTTTGACGGCACAAAAGATCTGACAGAGGCATTCCGCAGCGTAAAGGGATATAACTAGAAACCGGACCGGGAACAGATGTATTTAAAGAAAGGATCTTATGGTGAATGAAACCGGATAAATGGAAAGACACATTAAGCATCATCTTATCTGCAGTACTGGCACTGGCACTGTTTCTCATTCTTCTGCTGATACTTAAGTGGAACCTGATCCTGTGCATGGTACTTGCAGCCGCAGTATATATCGCGCTGAGCCTTATCTTTAAACCTGTAAAACGTATCGGCAGGATCGAGGTAGACGCCTTAAGCAACGGTGAATTTCTGAACGATCGGCTGACTGAGGCAGGATCTGATTATAACCGGATGCAAAGGGCGGTCCGTCAGATTCAGGAACAGCCTCTTCTCCGGGAATGTCAGGATCTCATCAGCCGCGCAGGCAGCATCTTAAAATATCTCACCGACAACCCGGAGAAAATTCCCGCTGCCCGGCGCTACATCGACTATTATCAGGAAACGGCTGCAAACGTACTGGAACATTATGCAGAACTAAAAAGTACAGGTTTGTCCACAGTTGAAACAGAAAAGGTATTAAAGAGCACCCGCGAAAGTATTTCCACTCTCAAGGCTGCATTTGACCTTCAGTTTGAAAAACTGATGCAGAATGAACTGATGGATATGGAAGCCGATCTTAACCTCCTGAAACAGACACTCAGATCAGAAGGCTATAAAGAACCGGAAAAGAAAGGACAGGAGATTTCCAAATGAAGAAAAGAATGATCGGGCTCGCACTTCTTGTCGTGATCATGCTCGTGACCGGCGGTATTTATATGGCGGCCGGCCGTACTCCGCAGATCATCACCGTAGACGGATATGTAGGCGGAGAAAAGATCGAACTGCTGGAAGACGAAGAAGTACAGTCAATCCTGGAAGAAGATTACGGGGTAAAGGCCGACTATTCCCGCGCCGGCTCCCTTGACATGATGACGGCAGATATGGACGGGATGGACTACCTCTTCCCGTCAAGCAGTATTGCAGGGGAATATTACGAAGATCTCCACGGTTCGCCGGAACAGAGCGAGATCGTCCTCAACACTCCCATCGTTCTCTACACACACCGGGCCGTGCTGGATGCATTTGACAGTCAGGGACTGATCTCCTCATCCGGCAGCTCCTATTATATCGATATGACAAAACTGGTAGAGCTGATCCAGAACGACACATCATGGGCTGATATCGGTCTTCCCGAGCTGTATGGAAATATTTCCGTAGACACCACAGACCCTGCCAGATCCAATTCCGGAAATATGTTTGCCGCCCTTCTTGCAAATGTATTGAACGGGGGACAGACACTGACGCAGGAAAATCTCCAGACAATCCTGCCGCAGCTTCAGGACATTTTCGGAAAGCTGGGATATATGGAAACATCATCCTCAGATCTGTTCAGCCAGTTTCTCAGAATGGGCATCGGGGCGAAACCTGTCATTGCCGGATATGAGAGCCAGCTTATCGAATATGCAGCCCTCTACCCGGATCAGTACGAAACTATGAAGGACGATATCGTCATGCTCTATCCCACGCCGACCGTCTGGTCCACTCACGTGTTTATCGCTCTGGATGCAAACGGACAGGTGCTCCTGAACGGACTTCTGGATGAAGATATCCAGCGGCTTGCATGGGAGAAGCACGGATTCCGCACAGGCAATTATGCAACTGTATCTGAAAGCAGCAGCCTGACCGCCCAGGGCGTGGCAGATACGATCACCCAGGTAACACAGGTTCCGTCCTATGATGTTATGAAAGTGATCATTGAACAGCTGCAATAAAATTACACTATAAAATATACTTAACGGAAACAGAAAAGGAGGCTCTTTTATGCCTGAAATCACACTTGCAGACCTTGTAAAATCCAGTTCTGTTCAACCTGCACCCGAAGTCCCGTCGGCTGCTGCTGAGGAACTAAATGAACAGCTTGACATTCTGACTCCCGAAGAGCGCAGACAGGCAGATGAACTCAAAGAACAGATTGACATACGCGATTCCCAGATGCTCATGCAGTACGGCTCCGGGGCCAGACAGAACATCGCTGAATTCTCCGGAAATATATTGAACAATATCCGTGCCAAAGACACCGGATATATCGGGGAACTGATGACAGACCTTGTCACGAATGTGCAGGATCTCAATTTTGATTCCCTCGAAAAAGACTCCGGCATCCTCGGCATCTTCCGGAAAGCAGAAGCAAAAGTAAAGAAATTCCTCTCTCAGTATGAAAAGCTTGAAGTACAGGTGGACCGTATCGAAGGGAAACTGGAAGAAGCACGTATGGAAATGCTCAAGGACATCGGTATGTTCGATTCGCTCTACCAAAAGAATCTTGACTATTTCAAACAGCTCCAGATCTACATCACAGCAGGGGATGAAAAGATAAAAGAACTCCGGGAACAGACGATCCCGTCTCTGCGCGCCGAAGCAGAGAAAAGCGGGGATCCCATGCATGCCCAGCTCGTCCGGGATTTCGAAGATACTGTAACCCAGTTTGAGAAAAAGGTACACGACCTGAAGACGAGCAAGACAATCGCCATTCAGACAGCTCCCCAGATCAGGCTTATCCAGAACAACGACAAACTGCTTGCTGATAAGATCCAGACTGCTATCCAGGAGACCATTCCCCTTTGGAAGAGCCAGATGGTAATGGCCCTCGGGCTTTACAGACAGCAGGAAACGCTGAAACTGCAGCGCGATGTCACAGATACGACCAATGCACTGCTGCTGAAAAACTCCGAAATCCTCAAACAGAATACTATCGATGTGGCGAAAGAATCTGAACGCGGCATTGTAGATATCGAAACACTCAAAAAAGCGAACGAAAACCTGATCTCAACTATGAATGAAGCGGTCCGTATTCAAAAAGAAGGCCATGACAAACGCATGGCTGCCGAACAGGAACTTATCAAAATCGAAAATGAAATCAGACAGGCGCTGCTCACATAGAACAGCGCCTGGAGTCTGTCAGCCAGACAGTTTATTTTTATTTGTCTCTTCCTCAGTTAAAGCTGCTATTTCGTTTAGGTCCAGGTCAAGCAATTCTGCGATTTCTTCCCTCGACTTTCCTTTCTTTATCATATTTTCAATAACGCGTTTAAGTGCAGCCTGTTCACCTTTTTGTTCTCCTCGCCGCAGAGCACTGCTCATCTGTGAGTTATAATCTCTAATGGCGCGTTCACGCGCTTCATACTCCAGCTTAGCCCGCTCATCCGCACTCAATTTTTCCAGTTCCTTGTACGCCTCTTCAATGTATGAATCCGTTTTTGCCATAGCCGCAAACTCCTTCCTCGACTTCCCGCCAAAGAATTTCATCCATTTAATAAGGTCATCTCCGCTCCTGATATCCGGAGGCAGCTTTTTGAGTTCCAGAACCTGCATCTCCATGTCAATCTGTGTTTTATCCTCCATCAGTACCCGGACATCCAGAATCCCAAGTTTATCATCCTGATACTCCTGACCAAGTACAGTCGGAAGCAGTACAGTCTCGCGTATCGTCTCCGGATCTTTCTTAAGGAGCGCCGCAATAAATCCTTTTCTTACTTTCGGATTATTCATCAGACCCTTAAAACAGAAATCCACAGTAGGAAGCATTATAAAATTGTCATCATTTCGTTCGCCTTTTTCTCTTATATCATCTTCTGGCTTCATAGTTATTTCTCCTTCATCTTATCATATCTGTTAAAAATAAAAAAGTGGAATCCAACTCGATGATCATCTTCTAAGACTGTCCTGACAGTAAAAGACACCCGGGGCAAATCTGCTCCGGATGTCCTCAAAATACCATAACATATTCAGACTTACAATAAAGAATTCATTAAAAATACAGTTACCAACAAACTTACGCTGATTATAAAAAGTTATCCCCCGATTGATCAAAAATCAGCGTCTGCCTCTTTCATTTCTTCAGGTTATCCTCAATCTCTTCCCCCAGATAAAACACTTTGAAGAACATTTCCAAAGACTCAAACAGCTCTCTCTTCGTCTTCTGAAGTTCCTTGATCTTCAGCACGCTTCCGATCTCATCAAAAAAGAAATCCTCCTCTTTATGATCTACCTTTAGTTCAAGGTTCCCATTTTCATCGAAGACAAGCATCAGAATCCCTCCCACATCTTCCGTATATAACACACACATGATCTGGAGCTCCCGCTTAATATTCTCCGGCAGAGAATCAAACTCCGGATTCAGATAATATTTCTGTTCATAGGCGCTTGCTGCGCACAGCACGATTTCTTCGTTCATATCTTTCTCCTCCCTTGCTGTATGCTCACACTTGTTTACACATATCCATACACACCCCGCACGGATACTTCTCCTGCATATATCTTTTCTACAGTTGAGTCTTTCCTTCGCACGATCAGCTCTCCTGTCCGCCCAATACCGATGGCATGAGCCTGATATGTTTCTTTTGCTCCGATAATCTGAACATCACGATCAAGATTAACCAGCAGGGCACTGTATCGGTCGATCATCCCAGACAAGTCTTCAGTTTTTAAGAATATATCATAATTTTCCTCCAGGCGCTCCATGACTGCCGCAATCAGAGGTGCGCGTTTAACTGTATGCCCGCACTCTATCCGCAGAGATGTTGCTGTCTGTGCTATTTCTTCTGGAAAATCAGTCAGGTTCACATTGATCCCCACACCTATAGTCACATGATTGATATAATCAATCTGGCTGCTCATCTCTGTCAGGATTCCAGCCAGCTTTTTCCCGTTGATAATGATATCATTGGGCCATTTGATCTGGAGTGCGGGGCATTCGGACTGTGACATGCACTGTCCAATCCCTTCCGCAACACTGAGCGCCATGACAAGCGTAAGCATGGAGGCCTTATCCGGCCTGATCTCCGGGCGCAGCAGAATAGACATGTAGATACTGCTGCCCGCCGGAGATATCCACGTTCGCCCCCGCCGCCCGCGGCCCGCTGTCTGCCTGTCCGCTACAGCGAGAGTGCCGTGAGGCGCGCCCTCGTCGCCCGCCTGTTTGATCCTTAGATTTGTAGAGTCCGTCACATCATAATACAATATATTTCTGCCTGCCCATTGTGTCTTCATCAGACTGTCCAGCTCTTCCTTCGTCATTACGTCCGGACTGTCCACAATGTGATAACCCTTATTTCGCACGGCTTCTACCTGATAGCCGTCCTCCTGAAGCTGACGGATCACTTTCCACACGGCAGTTCTGGACACACCGAACCGTTCGCTGATCTGCTGCCCGGAGATATACCCTTCACTCTCCCGTAAAAGCTTTAAAATCTCTGATTTCATATCTGCTCACTTTCTGAAACTTTCTTCCGATACAGTATATCACAAGACAATCTGAAATGTAAACGCGGCACAAGGAGCTTGCAAAACACAGTGCAGCAGCCGCAAACACCAGCTTGATTGCAGCCTCCCGCGATGTTATACTTTATAAATAGATTTTATAGATATCGATTTACTTTTTTATTTGTTAAGGATGGATTTTTATGAATACGATACAATTAGAATGTTTTATTGCAGTGGCGGAACATCTGAACTTCTCAAGGGCTTCCGAAGCGCTCCGGATCACTCAGCCCGCAGTCAGCCATCAGATCCAGTCGCTGGAAGAAGAACTTGACGTTAAGTTATTCAAACGCACAAGCAAAAGTGTGTCTCTTACTCAGGAAGGGATCCAGTTTCTCCCTGATGCACAGTTGATTCTGAAAACTGCGCTGTCCGCCAAAGAGCGTCTCGGACAACATGAACACTTTATCCCATTTGAACTTGGATGCCACAATCGAATGGAAATCAACCTGCTGCCGCCCATATTGAAAACACTGTCCGAAGACTTTCCCTTGCTGCGCCCATCTATACAGCTGGTTCCCTTTCCGTCGCTTCTCGGGCTGATAGAAAACAAACAGATACATGCTGCTTTCGGCATAAAAGAAGAGCAGAAAAAGTCCTCTCTGTACTTCAGGGAGTTCTGTTCTGCTCCTGTCGCCTGTATCTGCTCGCCTGAGCATCCTCTGGCACAATATGAATCGCTTACTAAAAAACAACTCTCAAGCAGTATCATAGCCTGCTCTCCGCGCCAGATCGCCGATCCTATCTTCTCGATTCAGAACAGCGTCTTAACAAAACTAAGACCGGAGCAGCGCTATTTCGCTGAAAATATGGAAAGCGCCCTGACCCTTGTCAAAGCGCAGTTCGGCTATACATTATATCCTGACGTTGCTCCGGCAAGAGAACCGGATCTGAGATATATCCCGGTCACCGATATTCCAAAGATGCCTTTCGGCGTGTATTACCGATATGACGATGATCATCCTGTACTCAGGAGATTCTTAATGCTCTGCAGGGAGATCCTGTAGAAAAGTCAGCCAATAAGCGCCTCTGTCTCACATGACAGAGGGCGCTGTTTTCCGACTCATTTATTTTACCGGATGGCTTTCGCTCCACAGCTTATCCGCCGTCGGTTTCCAGTTCTTTGCGTAAGGCACGCATCTGTCGCAGAGTTCATCCACACTTTCCGGATCCTGATAATCCGTATTCACAGCTCCGGTCTCTTTTACGAGCTGTTTTAACCTGCCCGGATTCTCCAGCATCGGGCACGGACGCAGATGGTTGTTGTTGAACGGCTGATTGTCGTGATAAGCCTGGAAGATCGGGCTTCTCAAAGCATCCAGCAGTGAACAGTCGTGGATATTTACATTAGAGTAATGGATAAATACACACGGCTCCACATCGCCCTTTGCATTGATATGCAGGTATCTTCTTCCTCCGGCGATACATCCTCCTACATACTCTCCGTCATTCTGGAAGTCCATTCCGAAGATCGGTTTCGTCTCACGGAAATGACGGATACGGTGATACATCTCTTCTCTCTGCTCCGATGTCGGAAGCAGGTCTGTCACAGCTCCATGCCCTACCGGCATGTAGTGGAAGAACCATACAAACAGCGCGCCGCTCTCGATCATCATATCATAAAACGCCTCGCTGCTTACATCCTCGAAATTCTGGCTCGTATAACATACAGAGATACCGAAAGGAAGCTTATGCTCCTTCATCAGCTCCATTGCATGACGCACCTTATGGTAGACGCCTTCGCCCCGGCGTCCGTCGTTGGCTTTCTCGAATCCCTCAAGGCTGATGGCCGGTACAAAGTTCTTGACTCTGAGCATCTCCTGGCAGAACTCCTCGTCGATCATCGTTCCGTTTGTAAACGCGAGGAACTCGCAGTCCGGATGCATCTCGCAGATCTTGAAAATATCTTTCTTGCGCACCGTCGGCTCGCCGCCGGTATAGATATACATATAAGTGCCAAGTTCTTTCCCCTGACGGACAATAGAGTCAATGTCTTCCAGGCTCAGATTATACTGATGCCCATACTCTGCCGCCCAGCATCCCGTGCAGTTCAGGTTGCACGCTGTCGTCGGATCCAGCAGGATCGCCCACGGGATATTGCAGTTGTATTTCTTTGACATCTCCTCCTGTGTCGCGCTTCCTTTCAGGCTTGCATTTGTAATAAAGTTCTGGAAAAACGATCTGCGCACGCCGGGATCCAGCTCGTAGAGCCTTAAGATCAGCTGATACCAGTTGTTCTTCTCCTCAATAGATTTTCTGATCGCATTTCTCTGGCTCGCATACCAGTCCTTCGGCATAAACCGGTCCACGAATGCCATCAGTTTCGGGATGTTCTCTTCCGGATTACCTTCAAGATAATTGAGAGCCTGATTCACTGTAAATTCCTGCATTGTTTCTTTGATTGACTTTCCCATTTGTAGTTCTCCCTTTCTGTTTGTCTTCTGTACAAATTGTATTTGCTGTTTTTATGATTTATCACTGTTATGCTGCATTGAGTATGTTCATAAATTCCTCTCCGGTGATCGTCTCTTTCTCATAAAGGTAATCCGCCAGCTCATCCAGTTTTTTCCGGTTGTCCGCCAGGATCTTCGCGGCTTTTTCGTGCTGCTTCTTCACCAGGTCTACTACCTGTCGATCGATCTCCGCCTGAGTTTCAGCCGAGCAGCTCAAAGATGTATCGCCGCCCAGATACTGGTTGGTCACAGTCTCCATAGCGACCATATCAAAATCTTTGCTCATACCGTACCGGGTAATCATGGCACGTGCCAGCTTGGTTGCCTGCTCGATATCGTTGGAGGCTCCGGTGGACGAAGAGTGGAAAATAAGCTCTTCTGCAGCTCTTCCGCCGGTCAATGTGGCGATCTTGTTCTCCAGTTCTTCCTGGCTCATCAGATAATGATTGCCTTCCTCCACCTGCATTGTATATCCCAGAGCACCTGAAGTACGGGGAACGATAGTAATTTTCTGGACCGGTGCGGAATTGCTCTGCTTTGCCGCCACAAGAGCGTGTCCGATCTCGTGATAGGCAACCACTTTCTTCTCCTGATCCGTAAGTATCGCATTCTTTTTCTGATATCCTGCGATGACGACTTCGATGCTTTCCTCCAGATCAGACTCTGTCACATACTGTCTGTTCTCTCTTACCGCACGCAGCGCCGCCTCATTGACGATATTGGCAAGCTCTGCTCCAGATGCTCCGGAAGCCATACGGGCGATCTTGTTGAAATCTACGGACTCATCCAGCTTTACTTTCTTTGCATGAACTTTCAGAATCTCCTCACGGCCTTTCAGATCCGGGAGCTCTACCGGCACTCTCCGGTCAAATCTTCCCGGTCTTGTAAGCGCCGGATCAAGAGATTCCGGACGGTTCGTCGCCGCCAGGATAATAACGCCGTTGTTAGATTCGAATCCATCCATCTCGGTCAGCAGCTGGTTCAGTGTCTGCTCCCTCTCATCATTGCCTCCCACGCGGCCGTCACGTTTCTGGCCGATGGCGTCGATCTCATCGATAAATACGATACACGGAGCCTTTTCCTTTGCCTGCTTAAACAGATCACGGACTTTCGATGCGCCCATACCGACAAACATCTCTACGAATTCAGAACCGGACATAGAGAAGAACGGTACGTTAGACTCGCCTGCCACTGCCTTTGCCAGCATGGTCTTACCGGTTCCGGGAGGTCCTACCAGCAGGATACCTTTCGGCATAGATGCTCCGATTTCTCTGTATTTTGCAGGATTATGAAGATAATCTACGATTTCCGACAGGTTTTCCTTTGCCTCATCTTCACCGGCTACATCGGAAAAACGAATTCCTTCTGAAGATTTCACATATACTTTGGCATTGCTCTTCCCCATTCCGAAGATCATAGAATTGGGGCCTCCGCTTGCGCGGTTCATCAGTTTTTTAGACATGTACTGACCAATTCCGATAAAGATCACGATCGGAAGGATCCAGGTCAGAACAAATGAAAGAAGAGGCGACATCTGCTCGATAATCTGACCCGAAAACTTTGCCCCTGAATTATACAGCCGCTCTGTCATTCCAGGATCTTCTACCATCCCCGTCTTGTATACCTTATCTTCATCCTTATTTGTAAAGATTATTTCGTTCTCCTGCTGATCGATCTGTACCCGTCCGATATTCTGATCTTCTGTCATATCCATAAAAGTATCATATCCGACTTCCTTGACCTGCCGTTCTGCCGCCCATGGCATGAAAATAAAATTAAACAACAATAAGATGGCAAGTACGATAACATAATAATATATCAATGGTTTTCTTGGTTTTTTTACTTCCTGCATTCTAACGCCTCCTCCTTATTCTGTTCTTTCCTGTCATATCTGACGCGCCCGCTTTCTGTCTGTTTCTGTCCGTCCAGTGCGGATAACGCGGAAATCAAGGCCTGCTGCATGGCAAGCGTGGCAAAATCCATAGCGAATTCTGCATACAGCATACCCGCTTCTCGTTCATCCTCTTCCGGACTGCTTTCTTCGCAATGAAGATCAGATACGATCTGCTTTTTCATTTCGTCGATCTTCCGTCTGTAGTCAAGCTGCGCCTGCGCCAGCTTTGTCACGGCCTGTGAACGGCAGTTTTTTGTTTTTTCCTCCAGCAGCAGTGAATTTTCCGTATACTCGTCCCTGGCTTTCTCCAGTTCGGAATGAATCTTCTCACTGCTGCCTCGCTCACAGGTTCGAATCCTGCACTGCAGTTTTCCGTATTGCTCTTCCATTTCATATAATTTATAGGCAAATACGCTTTCATCAATATTCATAGAAAGATGTCCTCCTTTCTACATATTAAGGAACCTACATTTTTTATATAGCAAATATAAGACTTGATTACGACTCTCAATTTTTAAAATCTGTATTGACAAATTTTTGAATCTGTAAAAATTTCTGACAAATCGGGAATTTTGTAAAGACAGGAAAAACGAATTATAAGTGGTATCTCCGCCTTAAAACAGCTATATTGAAATTACCGGAAAAGAAATAGATAGTTAAAGGAGAAATGACATATGAGATGGTTTGATTCAGATTTTGATTATGTACAGGAACTTATAGATACATGGAACAGCAGAAGAAAGAAAATGCGTACCGCTTATATCATCATAGCTGCAATACTTCTTATTGCCGGAATATTGACCGCAGTATTTCCAGTGGGCATATTCGCTGTAGTGCAGTACTTTGCGGCAATTGCTGTGATCGTGATCGGCATATACCACTTTGTCACATTTGCATCCATGACTTATTATTTCAGGGATTATATGCTGCTTCTGTCCGGAATCTTAAATGTGCTGATCGGCATTATGCTGTTTATCATGCCGATTACCCTGACAGTACAGGTAGTTACATTTATGCTTGCTTTCCTGTTGATCTTCAGCGGAGCAGAGAAACTATCGCTTGCATCAAGACTCAGATATTTCCGTATTCCTCATACGGGGAGCCTGACATTCAGCGGAGTACTTAACATTATCCTTGCAGTTGTATTTCTGTTGCTGCCATTTGTCTCGGCGCTGGCGCTGAACTATATCCTAGCCACCTATTTGATCATCATGGGGATCGCTCTTTTGATCGAGGCTGCAGGAATGCACAAAATCAACCCGTGACCGGAGAATTACTGACAAAATATAAAGGAGATATATCCTGATGGATCAATTGAAACAAAATAACGACATCATACTCCACACACAGAACAGACTGGATGACCGGATTCATATCCTTACTACTATGAATGAATCATATCTTCCCCGGCTTCAGGTGCTTCTCACCTCCATTCGCGTCAGCCAGCCGAAAGAAGCAGTAGATATATGGCTGATGCACAGTGGCATCTCACAGGAGGCTCTGGAACCGGTCACCCGGCAGTGCGCCGTAATAGGATATGAATTTCATCCGGTAATGATCGACGGCTCCGCTTTTGCAGGAGCCCCGGTTAGCCGCCAGTATCCCCGCGAAATGTATTATCGGCTCCTGGCCCCGCTTTTTCTTCCGAAAGATCTGCACCGCATCCTGTATCTGGATCCGGATACCCTTGTCATCAACTCACTCCGCCCGCTCTGGGAGACAGACCTGAAAGGCTGTCTGTTCGCAGCGGCCGCACACACAGGGAAAACCGAACTGGCTAATAATATCAACCAGATCCGCCTCGGTACGGATCACCCGTATTTTAATTCAGGTGTTCTGCTGATGGATCTTGACCGTGGAAGACGGGAAATCAATGCATCCGAAATCTTCAGCTATACAAAAGAGCACGCAAAGGAGCTCCTCCTGCCGGATCAGGATATTCTAAATGCCATGTACGGCCGGCGCACGTTTGCAATTGATGATTCGATATGGAACTATGATGCCCGCAACTATAACACATATCTTTTAAGAAGCGGCGGTATATGCGACATGGACTGGGTAATGGGAAATACAGCCATCCTGCATTTCTGCGGGAAGTCCAAGCCGTGGCAGAAAGGATATATTCACAGATTCGGCATACTGTACAAACACTACGCAAATCTCACGGAACAAAGCAGGAGCAGACAATAATGTCCGCTCCTTCTGCATTTTCTATATTCTTAATTATATTTTCCCGGAAACATCTTTCCCGTGATGATCTTTTCCATCTGTATGACCAGCTTTTCCTCATTCAGATTCGGTTTTTCCATATACTGCAACAGGACTCCCACCATTCCGCAGGCATAAAATCTCAGCATCACTTCCAGGTCATCCACGCTCAGGTCAAGCTCCGGGACCTTACTGCGCGCCACTTCCGCCAGATATACAGTCACCGCCTCAACAAGCATCCCTTCGATCTGAACCCAGCGGCGGGAATAGCGCAGACGCTCAAATTTTTTCCTGTTCTGCCGCACAAACGCGACATAAGTAGTCAATGCTCCCAAACGGTCTTCTTCGTCAAGGCTCCGCTGTACCAGCTCCTGTGTAGCATGCCGGAACGTCCACTCCAGCACATCCATAATATCTTTAAAATGATAATAAAATGTCTGTCTTGAAATATGACATTCCGCAATCAGCTTTGTCACCGTAATTTTGTCTATGTCTTCCTTATCCAGCATCTGGGAAAAGGTATCTGCAATAAGCGTTTTCATGTCATCTCTCATCAGTATCCTCCGCTTTAAATCGTCTCTCCATCTTTAAAATGAACAGGAACAAAAATCTGCTGTTGATTCAGCGTCTGTTTATTGATCAGCCTTATCAATGTATGGATCGCTACTTTAGCTAACAAAGAAACATCCTGCTGAATAGCCGAAATTGAGCAAAAATTATAATCCGTGATATAAGTTCCGTCATATGCAATAATCTTCAATTGTTCTGGAACGGAAATGTTCTTTTGCCGTGCTGCTTTTAAAAACGAAGCGGCACACAAATCATTTGCTAAAATTCCATCAATATCCGGATGTTTTTTCATGATCTCCAAACTTCTTCGGATACTTCTGGAATAATGAATCGTATCCGTCCAGCTAAAGTCCTCTGTAATGACTTCAACCCCCGCCTCTTCCAACTTACTAATCAGTGTAATTGCGCTGCGTGAAGAGCACACGGTTACCGCTTCAGGATCAGACAGTTGAAGAACTTTTCTGCAGCCTTTTTGAAGAAACTTTTCTGCAGCGATATAACCTCCCTGCGTATGGTCTGAAGTTACTAATGGAACTCCCGGAATAATACGATCCAGAGAAATTATCGGTTTCTTGATCTTGGTATAATATTTATCAGGCAAAAATGCGGCCCCAATGATCATTCCATCGAAAAGATTTCTTTCCAAAGTATCAAGGTATTCTCTTTCAATTTCTTTCTTTTCAGCTGTATTGCAAATCATCATATTATAGCCGAACTGATTTAACTCAAGTTCCAAATAACTCCATAAAGATGAAAAATACGGATGGAGCAGTTCTGGAGCCATGACTCCTATTATTCCTGTTTTTTTCTGATATAAATTGCGAATCCACTGATTTGGAACATAATCTAATTCGTCAACCGCTCTACGAATTTTCGCTTTTGTATCCTCTGCAACATACCCGCTTCCGTTCAAGGCTCTTGACACGGTGCTGGGGGAGACATGGGCAAGTTTCGCCACTTCCCTGATACTTGTCATATGTTTCGCTCCTCGTTCATACTTATCATACGCCTCATTATAACATATTTTCATTTATATACCTATAAACTATTTTCAAAATTGCGTGTGATTCGTTACCATTCACAGCTCTTTTGATTGTCGGTCGCCGGATTCTTATGCAGGCATAAATCTGTCTCCTGCCATCAGATGCTGAACTGTTCTATTTAATTTAGTAAAAATTGTAAAAAAGTATTGAAAAATATCCATATATATTATATATTATGTATATGAAACAGTTCCATATATTCCGGAACAAAATAAATTCAGGAACTTTTCCATATTTTTAAGCAATTTATGCAGCTTTTCAGGCTGATTTTTTTATCAGATATATGGAGCAGTTCCACAAAGGAGGATAATATGAAAGTGAAAAAAGTAATGGCAGCAACATTAACGTTGGCAATGACCGCAGGACTTCTTGCCGGCTGCGGAAGCGGTGGAGCTGAAGGCGGTTCTTCCTCTTCAGGGAAAACAGAAATTACTATTTATCAGAGTAAGATTGAAGCGAACGAAGGATACCAGAAAGCCATAGATACATATGAAAAAGAGCATTCTGATGTAACGATCAATCTTGAGGCGGTTACCGGAAATGATTTTACAGCTTCCCTGAAAGCGAAAATGCAGTCTGATCCGCCCACGATCTTCTCTGTAGGAGGATTCCAGGATCTGAAAGATTATGGTGATTTTCTTCTGGACCTCTCAGATATGGATATTCTTGATCATGCGCTGGAAGGGACAACCGATATGTTTACCGATGACGAAGGAAGGGTACTGGCTGTTCCTCTGTATATGGAAGGCTACGGATTTGTTATCAATAAAGAAATGTTCGAGGCAGCCGGGGTAGACGTCGACTCCATGATGGATTTTGAAGGAATGAAAAAAGGATTCGATACCTTAAAAGAAAAAATTGACAGCGGAGAAATGAAAGATAAATACCCAAATCTGGAGGCTGTTATGGAATACCCGACCAAAGAGCTCTGGATTGCCGGAGATCATGACGCCAACGTAGCTCTTACACACGACTTCAATACGGCAAAAGAAGCATATGAAGCGGCGACACTTCCAGGAACAGGATTTAAAGATTATAAAACAATGGTTGATTTCCAGGCAAGTTACACTACAAATGCGGATGATACTGCCAAACTTAATTCTGTCGACTATACAACTTCTCTGGAAGGCGGTCTTGCAATCGAGCGTGTAGCTGCACTGAAACAGGGGAACTGGATCGCACCTGCAGTTGAAAATACAGATCCGGCCGTACTTGAAAAACTGGATCTGCTTCCCTACTCTGTTCCCGGTTATTCTGACGGGAAATATTTCGTAGGTGTTTCCGGTTACTGGGCAATAAACAGTAAAGCTTCCGACGAGGAAATTGCCGCAGCGAAAGACTTTATTAACTGGATGTACACAGATCCTGAAGGACAGAAAATTGTTGTTGAAGACTGTAAATTTGTTCCTCCCTACGATAATTTCGGTGATCTCCAGGCAACAGATCCTCTTTCGCAGAGAATCATGGAAGCAAATCAGAACGGCAATACCATGAACGGATGGGTATACAGCGGCGCTCCGAATACATGGGGTCAGCAGGTTGCCGGCGTAGAGGTCCAGAAATATCTTGCCGGCCAGGCAACCTGGGACGAAGTAACGCAGACATGCATTGACCAGTGGGCTGAGATGAGAAAAGATCAGAATTAAGATCCGGAAGGTGTTATAAATGAAAAAGAGTAAATTAAGGTTCTGGATATTTCTGGCTCCTGCACTAATTTCTTTTACAATAATTGTTTTAATTCCGACTTTAATCGGTTTCTTTTATTCGTTAACGGACTGGAACGGAATCGTAGGAAGCGATATTGAGTTTGTAGGATTTCAAAACTTTATAGATATATTTACACGAGATGATTCCTTTCTGCATGCGTTTGGATTCACGGCACTGTTTTCTATCTGTGCCGTGATCCTGGTAAATCTCGTAGGATTTGCCCTGGCGCTGCTTGTAACCCAGAAATTCAAAGGCGCGACCTTGCTCAGAGGCATATTTTTTATGCCGAATCTGATCGGCGGCCTGTTACTTGGGTTCACATGGCAATTTATTTTCGTATCAATATTCGAGGCGATTGCCCAAAAGACCGGGTGGGAATTTTTCAGCGGATGGCTCTCCAATGCGCCGACAGGTTTTGTCGGCCTGCTCATCCTTACGGTATGGCAGTTATCCGGATATATGATGATCGTATATATCGCACAGATCCAGCAGATTCCGGAATCTGTCAAAGAAGCCGCCAGAATTGACGGGGCAGACGGCTGGGCTATGTTAAAAAGCATTATACTTCCTTTGATGATGCCGGCATTTACAATCGGACTTTTCCTTTCAATCTCGAGTTCATTTAAAATGTTCGATCAGAACCTGGCTCTCACACAGGGCGGACCGTATAAGTCTACAGAGATGATTGCATTAAATATTTATAATTCTGCTTTTGGAGCTAATGAATTCGGCTTCGCACAGGCAAAGGCTATCATTTTCCTGATCGTAGTCGCAGCCATCGGAATTACACAGCTGGTAATAACAAAACGTAAGGAGGTTGAGATGTAATGGGAAAAGCAAAAAATCCCGGCATACATAAAAGAAAAATGCTGAACCGAATCTGCTTTACCGTAATCGGAATCATATTAGGGTGTATCTTTCTTTTTCCTATTTATATCCTGATCCTCAATTCCTTTAAAAATACAAAAGGAATATTCACAGATGTACTGGGATTCCCGAATGATACTACCTTTACGCTGGAAAATTACCCTAATGCGTTTGATGCGCTGGAATACTTACGCTCATTCCTGAATTCTTTCCTGATCACAGTGATCGCCTCGCTGCTGATCCTGCTGATCTCAGCTATGGCTGCATGGGTTCTTGTACGTTACAAAACCCGGACAAGCAGAGTCATCTTTCTTCTGTTTGCCGCGGCAATGCTGATCCCTTTCCAGTGCGTCATGCTTCCGCTCGTCGGATTTGCCAGTCGTATTAACCTGATGAATCCGCCAGGACTGATTTTTATGTACATGGGGTTTGGAACGAGCATGTCTATTGTCATGTTCCACGGATTTATAAAAAACATCCCGGAAGAGCTTGAAGAGGCAGCCACAATCGACGGCTGCGGAGGATTCCGGCTGTTCTTTACCATTGTCGTACCCCTGATGCGTACGATCCTGATCACTGTAGAAGTTTTAAATGTAATGTGGATATGGAATGATTATCTTCTTCCTTCGCTTATCATAAACAGACCCGGATGGCAGACACTTCCCCTCAAGACATATCTTTTCTTCGGACAGTTTGCCAAAAGATGGGATCTCGCCTCCGCGGGCCTGATCATGTGTATCGTTCCGATCATCATCTTCTATCTGCTGTGTCAGAAGTATATCGTAAGAGGCATTACAGACGGTGCCATTAAATAATCTTTATTTATTAGAAAGGGAACTATTATGACAGAATGGTGGAAAAATGCCGTTGTATATCAAATTTATCCCAAAAGTTTTAAAGACAGCAACGGAGATGGTATCGGAGATTTAGACGGGATTACCGAAAAACTTGATTACCTGAACGATCTTGGAGTTAATGTAATATGGATTAATCCCATATACTGCTCGCCTATGGCGGACAACGGATATGACATTTCCGATTACTACAGAGTCAATCCTATCTTCGGATGCAATGAAGATATGGAACGTTTATTGGCGGAAGCCGGAAAAAGAAATATAAAAATACTCCTTGATCTTGTTGTAAATCACTGTTCAGATGAACATCCGTGGTTTCAGAAGGCGGTAGCCGATCCCGATTGCGAAGAAGCAGGCTATTTCTATTTTAAAACGACCAGTGACGGGAAAGCTCCAAATAACTGGCGTTCCAATTTTGGCGGTTCTGTCTGGAGCCAGCTCCCGGATCAGAGATGGTACTATCATACTTTTTCCTCCAAACAGCCGGATCTGAACTGGGAGAACCCTAAACTGAGAGAAAAAATATATGACATGATAAACTGGTGGCTGGATAAAGGCGTAGCGGGTTTTAGAATTGACGCGATCACTTTCATAAAAAAAGATCTTACCTTTGCGTCAAGGGAAACCGGGGACGGACATTTGTATCCGATAGAAAATCTCACGGACTATCCCGGAATAGACGCTTTCTTATCTGAACTAAAGGAGAAAACATTCAGCAGATATGACTGCATGACAGTGGCGGAAGCGCCCGGAGTAGGAGAGAAAACTTTTCGTTCCTACGCCGGAAAAGACGGATTCTTTTCCATGATCTTCGATTTTAACTGGGAAAATATGGAGGGCGAGACTGATAAGTCCGATACCGCCGCCGTAGACCGCTGGAAGGATAAAATCTTCCAAAGCCAGAAATTCACTTATAAGAACGGATGGTCCGGAGTCTTTCTTGAAAACCATGACCAGTCCCGCTGCGCAAATAAATTTCTTGAGGAAAAGTGCCGGAACTATTCCAGTATAACTGCACTGGCTGTTTTATACTTTTTCTTATATGGAACTCCTTTTATCTATCAGGGACAGGAAATCGGCATGAGGAACGCACTCTGGAAAAATATTGATGAAATGGATGACTTGAGAGCGAAAGGAATGTATTATGAAGCGATAGAGAGAAATGATGATCCGGACAAAGTGTTAAAATATTTCGAAGAACTGGGGCGGGATAACGCAAGGACCCCCATGCAGTGGAATGATAATGCAAACGCGGGATTTACAGAGGGAACTCCCTGGATGAAAGTCAACGAAAACTATCCGGCGATCAATGTAGCTGAGCAGGAGCAGAATCCTTCATCCATACTTTCTTTCTATAAAAAGGTGACGCGTCTTCGCCGCGATCCGAAATACCGGGAAACATTCGCAGAGGGAAGTTTTTCGCCTCTGTATGAAAACATTCCTGCACTGATCGCTTATACGAGAAAAAGAGATGTACAGACTATAACCGTAATCGTAAATTTCAAAAATGAATGCCAGGCTATACCTTCTGTCAACGGCAAATGCATTTTGAACAATAACGACAGCCTTTTAACAAAAGAAAACCGGCTGCTTCTGCAGCCGTATCAGGCAATAGTCTTTGCCGACTAAAACATCCCCCGGAACAAGATGACTCCTTGTTTCCCGGGGGAATCCTTTTATTTCCATTTATTCGATTCCCAGCGTCGCCATCATGACAGCCTTAATAGTATGCATCCGGTTCTCCGCCTCATCAAACACTTTCGACTGTTCGGATTCGAACACCTCGTCCGTCACTTCCATATCCTCTATATTAAAGCGTTCGCCCATTTCTTTTCCGATCTTTGTCTTCAGATCGTGGAATGCAGGCAGGCAGTGCAGGAAGATCGCGCTGTCTTTCGCGTTTGCCATCACTTCTTTTGTCACTTTATATGGAGAGAGCTCTTTGATCCTCTTCTCCCATACCTCGTCCGGCTCTCCCATGGATACCCACACGTCTGTATAGATGACGTTGGCGTCCTTTGTTCCCGCTTTCACGTCAGACGTCAGCGTGATCGTAGCGCCGGATTCCTTTGCATACTCCTGACACTGTGCGACAAGCTCCGCATTCGGGAAATAGTCCTCTGTCGTACATGCCACGAAGTCAAGCCCCAGTTTAGAGCATGCGACCATTAGGGAATTGCCCATGTTGTAGCGTGCGTCTCCCATGTAGACCAGTTTCAGATCTTTCAGGGTGCCGAAATTCTCGCGGATGGTCAGCATATCGGCAAGCATCTGAGTCGGATGATATTCATTTGTCAGTCCGTTCCATACCGGCACCCCTGCATATTTTGCCAGTTCTTCTACAATCTCCTGTCCGAAGCCGCGGTACTCGATTCCGTCAAACATCCTGCCAAGCACGCGTGCCGTATCCTCGATGCTCTCCTTCTTGCCCATCTGGGAACCGGTGGGTCCGAGATAAGTCGTACCCATACCCATGTCATGAGCCGCCACTTCAAATGCACAGCGGGTTCTTGTGCTGTCTTTCTCGAAGAGAAGCGCTACATTTTTTCCTCTATAGTTATCAACCGGTATTCCTTTTTTCTTCTTTTCTTTCACTTCAGCGGAAAGATCGAGCAGATAAGTGATCTCCTCCGGTGTGAAATCTTTTAATGTAAGAAAATTACGTCCTTTTAAATCCATGATAAATCCCTCGCAATCATTGAGTATGAAACATGGTTATTATACATACTTATGCATAAAAATGCAATACTTATGCATAAATTTTCATAAACAGTTCAACAGTCTGTTCTGCTGAAAATATTCGAATGTAATTCCACTCTCTCCCAGTCTCCTGGGATTTTTTACACCTTTTTTGTAATCTGCATGATAATCCGAGCCCCCTGACATGATCGGCAGTCTTTCTGCATATGCAGTTCTGATGTAATCTTCAATCTCTTTGTCACTCATCTCGCCATCATAGCTGGTCTTACTATATGTATAACATGCCTCTATTCCGTCAAGACCTGCTGCAATCAGTCTCTCTATATAATCATCCCGATTCATCTCTTCCGTTCCTATCATAACCTTTTCGCTGATCAGGAACGGATGCGCCAGAATACATATTCCTCCGCACCTTTTCACTTCACGGATAACGGCAGTCGGATCCGGCTTTTCTCTTTCGACTCTGAGACGTCTGTCATTTTTCACCAGAAGTTTAGCGTCACTCCACTGCTGCACATATCCTTTTTCTGCCATAATTTCAAAAATCCGCTTTTTCTGAACATGTTCCTCGCTGATCGGCTTCCCTCCGCGGTCCAGAACCTCGTTCCACGTCACAGGCATACCGCACTCGCCCAGACGTTTCAGAAGCTCTTTATAACTTTTAATCTTAGAGACAACAACACTGCCCTCCAGCTCCTGAAAGAACGGATCACTCCAATCACAGCCGAAGCAAAGTATATGAACATCTTCCACTTCTGTCTGACACGAGATTTCAATCCCTCTGAGCAGGATAATTCCCATCTCTTTTGCCAGTTGCACAATATCTGTCTCCCGCCCATCCTCAGTTTGCACTGTCATGGGCGGTCTTATATCATGATCTGTTATGGCAAGTACTTTCAGTTCCGCTCGTCCGGCATTTTTAATCAATTCCAGCGGCGTATCCGCACCGTCTGATCTTGTTGTATGGCAGTGCAGATCACACTCATACGTTTTATTATGCATAAATTTTCTCCTTCCCGCAAAAGTTTATTGATAATCAGATGTCTGAACTATTGAAACAAAAATATACAAGCCTTTCCCAGTACTGTGAAAGACCTGTATATTTTTGTTAAAGCTCCTGATTTATACCATTTCCAGTAAGATACCTTTTTCTCTGATCAGCTCCTGCCATTCTTCCGGCAGTCCGGTATCAGTGATCACTCTGTCAAAAGCATCTATATCAGCAATGAACCACGGCTTGATCACTCCGAATTTGCTCGAATCTACAAGCAGGATTTTCTCGGCTCCTGACTGAATCAACTCCCTTTTTGTTTCCAGTTCGTAACTGTTCATGCCGGTCACGCCCATTGTAGCATGCACTCCGGCAGCCGATATAAATGCTTTGGTTGCCCGGATCTTTTTCAGCAATGCTATACTTTCCTGACATTCGAACAATGTCGTATCAGGATGATAATATCCTCCTCCAAAAATCAGAGACACATTGGGATGATTTGCGATCTTATTCAGGATGTTAAGGTTACATGTAAAAACTGAAATCCGCATTTCAGCTCCAATATTGTCCGCCAGACATTCTGTTGTAGAACCGTTATCAATAATAATACACTCATCGTCCTGAATCAGTGACGCCGCGTATTTCCCGATTCTCTCTTTCTCTCTGGCATGACGTGTTGTCGCTCTGGAAAGAAGGTATTCTTCTGTTTCTCCGGCGTTTCCACTGTTCAGCACCGCAACACCTGGAATGTCCAGTATAATGCCGCTCGCTTTCAGAGTCTCCAGATCACGTCGTATCGTCATCTCTGACACATTCAGCAAAACCGCCAGTTCTTTGATCGTTGTGCTGTTTCTTTTACTTATGATCTCAACCAATCGGTTCAGACGTTCATCCTTTTTCCTCACACTATCCCTCTTACTTCCCGTCTCGATTCCACTTCCAATGCACCACAGTATCTTACATAATTATAACATAAGTCACCCGTTAATTGACATATGTTTTTATTATTTTCCTGACATTGTCCGCTGTAAACCCATATTTCTCAAATAACTGTGCGGCGGGTGCGGAAGCGCCGAACGTATCCATCGTAATATAACATCCGTCAATTCCGGCATATCTGCCCCAGGACATGCTGCTTCCGGCTTCAATCACTGCTCTTTTTGTTATCTCAGGCGGCAGCACAGCATTCCTGTATTCCTCTGACTGCTCTTCAAACAATTCCATACATGGCATACTCACCACTCTTGCGGATATACCGTCCGCCTCAAGCATTTCCGCGGCTTCCACTGCAATACCCGTCTCGGATCCTGTCGCTACCATGATCACATCCGGACTGTCTTTTTTCTCATTTCTCAGGATATATCCGCCTTTTAATGCATCCTTCGATGAATTTTCCAACACCGGAAGCGATTGTCTTGACAATACAATAGAAGTAGGCGTTCTCATAGATGTTACCGCGCAATACCATGCTGCTTTAGTTTCCGTTTCATCAGCAGGCCGGAACACGTACATGTTCGGCTGCGATCTGAGCATTGCAAGCTGCTCGATTGGTTCATGTGTAGGACCGTCCTCTCCCACTCCAATGCTGTCATGTGAGAATACAGCGATCTGCGGAATCTGCATCAGCGATGAAAGCCGCAGCATCGGCTTCATATAATCGGCAAATACGAAAAACGTAGCGGCATATGTACGCAGACCTCCATGGAGAAGCATGCCGTTTACAATTGCAGTCATTCCAATTTCCCTTACTCCAAAATGTATGTTGCGTCCTTCCGGAGATTCTGCCGAATAATCGCCTGCCCCGTTCATTACCGTTTTATTTGACGGGCCCAGATCTGCTGAACCGCCGACCAGATTCGGAAGTCTGTCTTTAATATAGTTTAAAGCCTTTCCTGAGATATTTCTTGTAGCATCGGCTTTGTTCTCACGTTTCCAGTACTCATCGTCGTCGAGAAGACTCTTGCCTGACTCTTCATCATACCAATTGTCCAGTTCCTCTCTGAGTTCCGGATATGCTTCGCTGTATGACGCAAACATCTCATTCCACTTTTCTTCCGCTTCTTTTCCGGTATGGGTAAGCTGCCTGTAATGTTCATACACTTCCTCCGGCACGGCAAACGCCTCGGTCAGAGGCCAATCCAGATTTTCGCGAAGAATCTTTACATTCTCCTCTCCCAGAGGCTCTCCATGCGCGCTTGACTTTCCTTCTTTCGCAGGAACGCCATAACCGATTTTTGTTGTGATCTTGATAAATGACGGTCTTGAAGTATCCGCCTTTGCCTTCTCTATCGCTCTTCCTACCGCCTCTATATCATTTCCGTCGCGGACGCTAAGTGTCTGAAATCCGAATGCTTCGAAACGTTTTGACACATCTTCCGTAAATGCAAGATCCGTACCGCCCTCAATGGTAATGGAATTGGAATCATAAAGAATGATCAGCTTTCCAAGCCCCAGAGTTCCCGCAAGCGACATTACCTCTGAAGAAATACCTTCCATCAGGCATCCGTCACCGCAAAGAGCATATGTATAATGATCAAATAACTGATATCCTTTTCTGTTAAATTTCGCAGCAAGATGCTGTTCTGCCATAGCCATGCCTACAGCCATTCCCAAACCTGCTCCCAACGGTCCTGTAGTCGCCTCAACTCCGGCAGTATGCCTGTACTCCGGATGCCCGGGAGTCAGGGAGTCAAGCTGTCTGAATTGTTTCATATCATCAATAGTCAGACCATATCCGAACAGATGCAGCATTGAATACAACATTGATGATCCATGTCCTGCCGAAAGAATAAATCGGTCTCTGTTCATCCAGTTTGGGTCCGCCGGATTGTGTTTCATGTGATGAGCCCACAGCTCATATGCGATCGGAGCCGCTCCCAGAGGGAGTCCGGGATGTCCGGACTTTGCCTTCTGAACAGCGTCTGCCGATAATATCCTGATCGCGTTTACCGCCATTTTTTCTGTCATGCCAGTTTCTCCTTTTTCTTCTTTACTTTTACTACGCCCTGCACTTTACGTTTCCGCACATAGGAGCTGACCGCCAACGCTGCGATCGCCAGCATATACGGGAACATATCGATGATCGCCGGCGGGATCGATAATCCCAGCAGTTCGATACGGATGCCGACCGCCTCTGCCAGTCCGAAGAGCAGGGATACAAGGGATGCATAGATCGGATGAGACGCGCCGAACACATAGATCGTAAACGCTGTGAATCCTCTTCCCTGTACCATATCCTCTGAGAACTGGGATACCGAGATGATAGACAGGTATGCGCCTGCCAGTCCTGATAATGCGCCTGACAGCAGTACCACTTTCCATTTCACGATCTCCGGTTTGATACCTGCCGTTCTCGCCGCCACATCAGACTCTCCTACCGCGCAGATACCAAGACCCGTCTTTGTCTTAAAGAGCATGATGTATATCGCTACCATCAGGATTACAGCAAAGTAAGTTACTATGCTCTGTCCGCTGATACAGTTAAGTATCGGTATATCTTTTATGATCGGTATCTCGATCATGCTCAGCTTTTCGATATTATCGGGAGCATAAGCGCCCTGTACGTCGAACATTGCGCGGAGCAGATATGACGTCAGTCCGGCGCCGAGTGTGTTCATCGCAAGACTGGCTATAATGTTGTCAGCTTTAAACTTCGTCACAAACAATCCGAATATGGCGCTGTATAAAGCTCCGATGACCAGAGCTCCCAGAAGTCCGATCCATACGCTTCCGCCGGAAAACTGCACGCAGGCGACGGCTGCAAACGCTCCCACGAGGGCAAAGCCTTCCATCGCGATGTTAAACACGCCTGCCCTGTCGCACAGAAGCCCGCCAAGCGCCATCAGCATCAGAGGAGTTGCAATTCTTATCATGGATGCCAGCGTATCTGAAATAACTGCTATATTCATACTTAATTCCCTCCTTTGCCCTCTGCTCTTTTAACCGCCATCTTTTTCCTGATCTTCGGAAGAACAAATTTTGCGCCGATCATCAGGAAGATGATACCTGTGACAATATCCGTAACTGCTGACGGAACTGATGTAATACGCTCCATGTTGATACCGCCGTTATGTATCGCTCCGAAGAATGCGCCGGAGAACAGAACACCGATCGGGTTGTTATTTGCCAGAAGCGACACCACGATACCTGTCATACCGAAGTCCGGGTTAAAGCTTGTAAGAAGTCTGTGTTGTACCGCCGCCACTTCAATCGCTCCTACGATACCTCCGATCATTCCGCTTAACGCCATGACCTGGAAGATCGTCTGCTTCGGTTTCATGCCAGCGTATCTTGCCAGCGTCGGATTGGCTCCGACGATCTTGATCTCGTGTCCAAACGCCGTTTTATAGAATATAAACGCCAGTATGATCATCACGACAACAGCGATATAGATTCCCACGTTTGCCGTCGACGGCTGAAAGAAGGACAACCTGGGGAGCCATGTATTCTCTGCAAATATCTCGCTCGCGTTGAGGTTCGTGCCCTCAGCCGGATCCCTCAATGGTCCTGTCACAAGATATTCTACGAATAACTGGGCTATAAAGTTCAGCAGCAATGTAGACACGATTTCATTTGTATTTAAATACACTTTCATAAGCGCAGGTATCATGGCATAAGCCGCGCCCGCCAGCATAGCTGCGATAAAGATAAATACAAGAGAAACACCCTGATTCATGCTCTCCGGTATTGCCAGCGCTACGGCAGCCGCTGCTGACGCCCCCATGTAGATCTGTCCGTCCACGCCAAGGTTAAATACTTCCGCTTTATATGTAACACAAACTGCAAGTCCTGACAGTGCCAGCGGTATTGTCCACCGGATCGTTCCCGCTATGTCAGCCGTCAGGCTGTTGCCGATACCTTCCAGTATCGCAAACGGCTCATATCCGGACGCCGCCAGGAAGATTGTCGCGAGAGCAAGTGCTATAACGATCAGTCCGATCTGTTTCGCCACAATTTCCGCTGATAGGATAAATTTGTTATTCGCTTTATTATTCATTGCTCTCACCGCCCTTTCCCTGTCTCTTTGCGCCGGTCATATATCCGGCAAGGGTTCTCTCGTCCGCCTCGCCTCGTTTGAATTCCGCCATGATCTCGCCCTCATACATAACCAGTATCCTGTCTGAGAGGGAAAGTATCTCGTCCAGCTCCGCGCTTACGAGGAGGATGCCTCTTCCGGAATCCCGGACTTCTACAAGCTTATGATGGATAGATTCGATAGCGCCGATATCCACTCCTCTGGTAGGCTGTGCCGCGATCAGGAAGTCCGGATCCGCCTCCAGCTCTCTTGCGAGTATGACCTTCTGCATATTTCCGCCTGAAAGCGTTCCCAGTTTATATCCGGAATCCGGAACTTTAACTTCAAAATCTTTACACAGTTTTTCCGACAGTTCCAGAAGTTTTTTGCTGTCCAGAATGCCTGCCCGGCAATACGGCTTCTGATAATACCGGTTGAGGATCATGTTATCCCGTATGGTACATTCTTTCGCGCTTCCCATTTTCAACCGGTCTTCAGGGATATGTGACATTCCCTTTTTCCTTCTGTCTCTGACAGAACAGCCTGTCACGTCTTCTCCCTTGAAGATGATCTGTCCGCCTGTAGGCTTGAGCATTCCGGATATGGTTTCTATCAGCTCTGTCTGTCCGTTTCCTTCCACACCGGCGATTCCCACGATCTCGCCTTTTCTCACATACAGATTTACCCCTTTGAGCGCCGGAACTCCTCTCTGATTCAGTGCGCTGAGTCCTTTTACTTCCAGGACTTTCTCGCCCGGATTGTAGGCGGCTCTCGGTATTTCAAGGTTTACTTTTCTTCCCACCATCATATCCGAGAGTGCATCCGTACGCGCTTCTTCCGTACTCAGAGTACCTGTTACCAGACCCTTTCTCATAACGACGATCTTATCTGTTATCGCCATTACCTCTCTTAGTTTATGTGTGATAAAGATGATCGTAACTCCCTGTGATTTGAGCTGCCTCAATACCTCCAGCAGCTTGTCTGTCTCTGTCGGCGTCAGTACCGCCGTCGGTTCGTCCAGAATAAGTATCCTGGCGTCGCGGTACAGCGCTTTGATGATCTCCACACGCTGTTTCTCTCCTACTGACAACTGGTATATTTTCTCATCCAGATTGACCGGCAGATCGTATTTCTTCATGATCTCATTGATCTTTTCTTTTGCTGTTTTGACATCGATCAGTCCTTTTCTGGTCGGTGTATTTCCAAGGATGATATTCTGAAGTACGCTCAGGTTCGGCATGAGCATAAAGTGCTGGTGGACCATGCCGATCCCCATCTTGATCGCCATAGTGGGCGACTGGATCCTTACTTCTTTTCCAAATAGTTTTATCGTACCGATATCCGGTTCTGTCATGCCGTACAGCATGTTCATCATCGTAGATTTTCCCGCGCCGTTTTCGCCGATAAGCCCCAGCACCTGTCCTTCATCAACGCTGAACGATACGTGGTCGGTCGCCACTACGCCCGGATAGAATTTTGATATATTCAACATTTCTACTGCTGCTGCCATAATGTCTCCCTCTTATCTGTTCAGGTTAATATCCATCTGCACTTTGCCGGACTTATCCCACTCCATAAGGATCTTCATTGCCTCTGCGGCCGCCAGGCACGCCTTTTCTTCTCCGCCGTTATCGCCCCAGCGGTCAAGTACGCGGTTGGAGATAACAGAAAGGATCGCTCCCATCCTCATTCCATGGAGATATCCTACTACAAGCTGTCCTGATGTCTCCATCTCGATATTTGTCACACCTGCCGTCTGCAGGTCAGGGATGATCCGCTCCGCAAACGACGGCCAGTATGTCGCCTTTCCGTCCTCATTGAGCGGACGGCCCTGCCCGATATAGAAGGAGCCTACCGTGTAGTCCAGACCCAGGCCGTAGCGGAATCCGAGACGTTCACATGCCTGCATAAGAGCCATCACCACATAGGTGTTTGCAAATGCCGGGAATTCCGGTTCGATGTATGTAGCGCTTGTTCCGTCTTTCCTGTATGCAGCCACCGGAATAATAAGATCGCCCAGGTCAAACTCCGGCACGATACAGCCTGTCGTTCCTACTCTGATACAGGTATGTACTCCCAGCGTGTTGAGTTCATGCAGACATATCTCAGAACTTGGCCCGCCGATACCTGTTGAAGTGCATGCCAGCTCGACTCCCTTATACTTTCCTGTCACTGTCTTGTATTCCCTGTAGGAAGCCACTTCCTTTACATCTTCCCAGTTCTTCGCAATCTTCAGGGTTCTCTCAGGCGCTCCCGGAAGTATTACGTACGGCGGTACGTCTCCCTGTTTCAGCTGAAGATGATATACTCCCTCATTTGCTGCTTTCGGCGCTGACGCCTTGTTAATCTTTTCTCCCATGATAATGTCTCCTTTCTTATCGTTCAAAAACTGCCCCGGGCCCGCAGCCTCGGGACAGTTTGTTGATATCTGACCGGTTATACCTTATTCGCCATATGTTGTTTTTATCCTATCCCAGTTCGGAACTTCTGTATCGAACGGAACTTCCAGTGTACCGTCTTTTATCTGCTGCTCAAGTTCCTGTGCCTTTGCGATAGCATCAGTCATTGCCTCGCCGTACTCGCTGTTGGCTTCCGCAAATCTGTTGAATGCATCCCAGTCCATAAAGTAACCGCCGTTTGTCAGGTCGCGGATACCATGCTCGCCGCCTACGAACTCGTCGTTGATCATAGCTTCGATCGCTTTGTAAACAGTATCTCCGAATCCGATACCCTCGATTCCGTAGAATCCTTCATAAGTATCCCAGTAATCGGTGATCTCACCCGCGCACAGGACGCCTGCTTCCTGGCAAGCTTCAACAACGCCTGCATTGGATGCGCCTGAATCTGTCTGGATCACGTCGCAGCCCTGTGAGATCATAGCGCTTGTTACTTCTTTTGCAGTTGCCGGGTCTTCATAGCTTCCTACATAGGAGAACTCAACTTTCGCGTCAGGATTTGCAGCGAGCACGCCCATCATAAATCCGTTGCCCTCTGCATTTGGGGTAGGCTCCTCTGCTCCAACGACAAACCCTACATGATCTGTCTTTGTGATCAGTCCTGCTATATATCCGCCGAGGTAGAACGCTCCCTCTCCGTGGAATTCTGTATCCCATACATTGTCATATTTCTCTTCTCCGTCGTTGATCGTCTGGAAGATCGCGGAGAATTTTGTGTCCGGATATTCTTTTGCCACCAGCTTTGTAGCGTCTGTCATATATGCATACGTCGTAACGATCATGTCGTATCCCTGGTCTGCCATGGCACGGATATCTTCTTCGTATCTTGACGCATCCTGCGACTCTACTTTTGCGATCTCAACGCCGAAATCCTCTGCCGCCTGGTCTGCACCTGATGCCAGGTCGTCCATAGAAGCCTTATCGCCGAACTTCTGGTTTACGACCAGCGCCACTTTGTATTCGGCATCGCCACCTTCTTTGCTGTCGCCGCCGTCACCGCCGTCTGAGCCCGATTTTCCGCCGCATCCTGCTGCCAGCGTCATCACCATGGCTGCCGTCAATAAGATTGATACGATTCGTTTTTTCATAATGTTGTTCCTCCATTCTTTCTTTTGGTGTCTCCCATTCCGGGTAATTTATAAAGAAGCCGTTATTTTGTCCGAGGCTTTCTTTACTTTTTTCATAATATACTCCACGTCTGCAGTAAGCAGTTTCCGGTCTTTTACCACCTGCCGCCCGTCAACAAATACGTCTGTCACATCCTGCCCTGTCGCATTAAAGACCAACGTGGATGTCACATTTTCCTTTTTCCCCAGCCTCAGCGGCTGCATGTGCGGAGTCCTTGTTTCCAGCAGGATAAAGTCTGCCTTTTTCCCTTCTTCTATTGTTCCGTAATCTTTCTCGAGGTCAAAGCACATCGCGCCGTTTACGGTAGCCATATCCAATATCGTTTTTGTGTCCAGACTGCGTATTCCGCTGTTCATCGTGTGGATCAGAGATATCCCCTTCATCTCACGGAAAATGTCATTCGAGTTGTTCCACATGGCGCCGTCCGTTCCCAGGCATACCCGTATCCCCTGTCGTACCATTTCAGGGATAGGCGCTATCCCGTCGCGAATTTTCATTTCACAGAGAGGTGTATTTACAACCTTTACATTTGCCTGCGCCAACTGAGCTATTTCTTCCTCCGTTGCATAGACTACATGAGAGCCGATCACATTTTCATCCAACAGATCATTCTGATACAGATAATCGATCGCCGATGTCTGATATCTCTGCCGGACGATTTCCCTTCTCCAGGTGTTCTCTGCAAGATGACAGGTAATCTTCATTCCTTTCTGCCCGGCAATCCCCTGTATTCTTTTAAGACGGTTTGTCTCATAATCCTCTTCGGATATGCCGCCTATGACCGGGATCAGACCGGCTTCTTCGCACTGCTTTTTGTATTCATCCAGAAATTCACCTGATACAAACTCGTCCGGTCTCATAAAGTCTACGCGGATATCTTCCGCAAGCGCGCCCCGGATTCCCACCTCCTTCATTGCACGTACAGATTCTTTCCCTAGCCCCCAGTACATATTTTCCATAATAAATGTAGTTCCACAGAGCAGCGCTTCGCAGTAAGTAAGCTGACGCGAATAGAATCTGTCTTCATCATCGATCAGTGTATAAAACCATCCGGTATCGGCAAATGCGTGGTTCTGTTCCAGCAGCGTCATATCGTCGCCAAGCCCTCGCGCCAGTGTCATATCTCCATGGCAATGCCCGTTCACAAGCCCCGGCATAAGAATCTTTCCGGTTCCGTCGATCCAGATTTCGCATTCTTCTTTATCTATTTCGCCGTGCATGACACATGTGATCCTGGTCTCTTTTACTCCTACAGACCCGATAAACGGTTCGTATCCATTATGGGATGAGACAATGACCGCATTGCTGATACCTATGTCGTATTTCATAAGTTCCTCCTGAAAAATTCTGCTGCATCTTTATTCTGCAAGTCTGTATATCGCCTCGACGTCATCGGCGTTCAGGCTTTTCAGTCCGCCGATATTTCCAAATCTGCAGGCGTCCTCCGCCATCTTACGAAACTTCTCATCCGTTTCGACCCCGAGATCTTTCAGCGTTGCCGGACCACCCATGGAATGGAAGAATTCCGCAAGCTTCTCTATTCCTTCCAGCGCTGTCTTCTCCTGGTCGTAAAAGTCAACTTCAACATCGAATACTCTGTTTGCAAACTGGACGAATCTCGGAAGATTTTCTTTATAGACGTATTTTGCCCAGTTAGGGAAGAGCACGGACAATGTTGCGCCGTGTACACAGTTATACTGAGCGCTCAACTGCGCTCCGATCGTGTGCGTTGCCCAGTCCTGATTTCTTCCTGTCGCCAGGAGTCCATTGTGTGCAACGATCGCAGTCCACATCAGTTCGGCACGAGCATTATAATCTTTAAGATCTTTCATAAGCGCCTGCGCATTGACTATAATGGACTTCATCACGCCCTCGCACATATAGTCTGTCAGATATGTATCTTTTGAGCTGGAAAAATAACGCTCCATTACATGAGAAAACATATCGATAATACCGAATACTGTCTGACGTTTCGGGATCGTCAGCGTCAGGTCAGGGTTCATCAGAGTAAAGGACGGACGCAGGCAGTCAGCCATTACATCAGCGCTTTCTCCCGTCTCCGGGTTCTTCAGCACACTGCCGTTGCTTCCCTCGCTTCCGGTAGCCGGAAGAGTCATCACTGTTCCGATGGGGAGAGCCGTCTGCGGAACTGCTTTCTTGCTGTAGAAATCCCACACATCTCCGTCGTATTTCACGCCGATCGCCACAGCCTTCGCAGTATCGATCACGCTGCCGCCGCCGACTGCCAGCACACAGCCGATCTGGTTCTCCCTGCAAAGCGCTATGCCTTTTCTTACAAGTTCCACCTTCGGGTTCGGCTCCACTCCCGGGAGTTCATAGCAGGTTACTCCCGCATCGCTCAACGCGTCCGTGATCCTTTTGTGTAATCCTGATTCATATGTGAATTTATCACCATAATGAACAAACAGTACCTTATCTGAGAATTTCTTTACTTCCCTGCCGCAAAGCTTGTCCGCATCTTTTTCAAGAATAAACTTTGTAGGCGACATAAATTCAAAACTGTCCATATTTCCTCCTGACTGCTATTTCTTTATTTCTTTCAGGAAAGAAGTTCCTGTCGGAAATCCATAGCCAAAATATTCTGCCACAGTAGCTGCAATATCTGCAAATGTACTGCGTATTCCAAGATCCACTCCCTGTTTCATCTGTTTTCCGTACACCAGGATCGGTATATACTCTCTCGTATGGTCGGTACCTGGCGTCGTCGGATCGCATCCGTGATCCGCTGTAATGATCAGCATATCTTCTTCATTCAGCCTGCTGATGATATCCGGCACAAAAGAATCGAAATATTCGAGCGCTTCCGCATATCCCTGAGGATTATTCCTGTGGCCGTAGAGCATATCGAAATCCACCAGATTCACAAATAACAAACCGTCAAAATCTTCATTCAGATAATCAAGCGTAGCCTGGATCCCGGTTTTATTATTTTTTGTATGGTTGATCTTCGTGATTCCCCGTCTGTTGAAAATATCCTCTATTTTTCCTACAGCGATAACATCTTTTCCCTTCTCCTTAAGCAGGTCGAGAACTGTATCCCCCGGCGGATCCACAGAGAAATCCTTGCGGTTTTCAGTGCGGTAATAATTGCCGCTCTCCCCGGTGAACGGACGGCAGATAACTCTGCTCACAGTATCATCCCCGCTCAAGAGTTCTCTTGCGATCTGACAGATTTCATACTGCCGCTCAAGAGGGATCACACTCTCATGCATTGCAATCTGCATCAGACTGTCAGCCGAAAGATAAACAATAGGATATCCTGTTCTCACATGTTCATCTCCCAGCACCTGTATTATCTCTGTTCCTGATGCCGGATAGTTCCCGATCACCTTCGTTCCGATCCTTCTCTCCAGCTCAGAAATAATACGCGGCGGAAATGAATCTCCAAAAACTTTAAACGGAGTTTTAACTACCAGGCCTGCTATCTCAAAATGCCCGTTCGTCGTATCCTTTGCCTTGCCTTTTTCAGCCGCTTTCCCGAAGCATCCTATCGGGTCTTTCACCGGTGCAAGTCCTGTATCTCTGATATTGAAAAGCCCCAGCCTCTTCATATTCGGAATGTTCAGTCCTCCCCGGTATTCATCCACATGCCGAATCGTATTTGTTCCTTCATCTCCGAACTCTGCAGCATCGGGAAGTTCTCCAATTCCCACACTGTCCAACACGATCAATACTGCTCTTGCCATAAACTGCCTCCTTCAATGTTTCCTGTTTCTGAAGTTACACTTACAGGAGTCCCGGTCCGTTTCCTTCTTCCCAGGCAAACACTTCCCATACATTTCCCTCGCAGTCCTGAAAATATGCCGCTCTTGAGCCGAAAGGATATGTGGTGGGCTCTGTAAGACATTTCACTCCGTTATTCTTAAGCTCATCGGATATATCATCCACATCCTGTAGTTCCGGCACTTTGACTGCGATCATGAAATGATGACCGTCTCCGTCAATATATCTGTGATCTACAACCTCGCAAAGTCCTTTTTTATCCCATAACGTAACCGCTGTTCCATGGAAATCGAACTCTGCATAATTCGCATGTTCCGGATCCGGCTGAAGTCTTTTAATCTTAAATCCGAACTTTTCAGTATAAAATTTAAGTGCTCCCTGAAAATCCTTCACAAACAGACATATGTCATTGATATGCGTCAGTTTATCAAGTTTACTCATTTTTTCTCCTCCTTTTTCAGGCTTTTAATCTTTCTTTCAAACCTTGTGCGGAACAGTATCGTCATAAAACCGCTGGAAAGGCCCAATACACAATACAGCATTACGATTCCCGCAGCCTGAACTGCGCTGATTCCGTCCACATAATTCAGAATACCATAATACGCTCCGGCTCCGACAAAAAATACTGCCACATTACTGATACACCATGGGGCAAATTCAAAGTACATCATAACCGGAACTACTATCAGCGCTGTTACCGGAACCGCCAGAATGCCCATCCAGGAAAAGACATTTGCTCCAGCAGACATGATAACTGCAAATACAATCCCGAGAATATATCCGCAGAATCCTTTTGCCGCCCCTTTTAGTGAATTTCCGAGAAGAAAATATAACGCCCATGCCTGAAAAGCTATGAATACAAATCCTTTCGTCCCGCCATTTACAAGGCATCTGCCGATCAGCTGATCCAGAAGCTGCAGAAGGAATGACTGCAGGCCCACATAGACTGCGATCACTAAAAACTTTTTCTTATCCACCTTATTCTCATCTTTCTGTTTATATGGCAGAAGGGCACCAATTTGCACTGGTGCCCTCGTTTATCTTACTTCTCACCGTTTGCAGCATTCATAAATCTTCTCTGATATGTAATGATCTGTGGCGAAGAGGTATTCTGTGCAAGATATGACGGTTCTGTCGTAATGACGATTCTGTCTGTCATATCCTGGAACTCAGGTTCTGCCATCAGTTTATCCAGTTCAGGATACATCCTGGATCCCTCAATACTGCATACGATCAGTCTTGTATCCAGATTGCAGTTGCGCAGCATTCTCAGGTTATGTCTCACACCGTCCATGCCGTCAAATCCTTCTTTTTCATTGATCTTCCTGTATTGAATAGTCTCACGCGCCATTTTTTCCACAAGACGCAGATCTGCATCTTCATCGTCCTTGGACAGGAAGTCCCATTGAATCATGAATGAGCGGAGATCTTTCAGGAACCTCTCGTCATATGTCTTCTGATAAGCGGTCAAAAGTCCGTTGATATATGTTGTTACGCCAAATCTCTGACGCACAAAGCTGTTAATGAAATATGGTTTAGCCTGTAATGCCATACCGGTCTGCCATGGTTCAAACATCAGAGTATAGTTGATACGGAATCCATGCTCTTTCATCTTGAGGGCAAGATTATGGCCATACAGATAATCCGCTGTCTTCGCCTGGTTCCAGCGCGTTGACAGACGCTTGTTCCCTGTAAGGAGCTCGCCCACATTCTGTGCGTTTACGGGACCGGTGTGCGGGATCTTAAGCACCATCCTGTAGTCTGAGAACATCTCTCTGAACTGCTCCGCTTCCTCCAGGATCTGATTAAAGTCCGCAAACGGGTTATTTACTTCCACACTGATATCGCATCCCGGACCAAGGATATCGGCGATCTCTTTCATAACCTCATTTCTTGTCTTAAACTTGTGTCCTACATTTGCTTCCGGATTATTGATAAAGAGGTCATAGATAATGCCCGGATTGCATGTAAGGTTTCCGATAAGGTTTTTGATCGGCTCTACTTCATACGGATTTGCAGTATCAGCAGAGAAGATAAATTTAGTCGGACGCTTCTTACCGTTCTTGTCGTAAGAAATGTTCCTTACAAGATCGATCTCCAGATAATGGTTTTCCTTCATATTGTATTCGATCTTAAATCCGGCCGGAGTCTCTCCCTCAGGCACTTTAAAAAGATCGATGACGTCTTTGAATCTGTCGCTTGCTCCGATATATTTTACCGTCTTAAGGAGAAACTCGTATTCCTCGAAGCTGATCGACTGGTGGAGAGCCCTTCTTACATAGCTCTCATCTTTTGATACGATCTGGATGTCCCCGCCTACAAGAGATCCCAGATTATAATTCACTAACTGCATGGCTTCCTCCTATTTATTCTCTTCCAGTTCTTTCAGATAATCGCTGTATTCCTGAACCAGTCTGCCTGCGCTTCTCGTTCCGCAGAGGCTTACGCCCAGATGTTCAAACATATAAAGCGCAGCGGCCATAGTAAATGTTCTCGGCACGCCTGAAACTTTGATCTTTGTATTTCCGGAAAGGTTTTCTTTCATGATCCTTACCTGATGTTCTGTCGGGAATGCCTGAGATCCTGTTGCAGTTTTAACATATGTTACTCCGCACTCACAACAGATCTGTGTCAGTTTTGCAATCTCTTCATCTGTAAGGAATCCAACCTCGAAAATCAGCTTTGTATCGCATTTATCACCGCAGATCCTGACAAATTCACTCACCTCATAACGAACCAGATCCCAGTTTCCATCTCTCACGGCTCCGATATTAATGACCATGTCGCATGCTGTGCATCCCAGATCGACCATTTCCTGAAGTTCGAACAGTTTAGATTTGGTTGACATAGCTCCGTACGGGAATCCCACAACCGCGCTTGGGCCTACATCCGAACCTTTGAGCTGCTCTACGATCAGTTCAGCCCAGCAGGAATTCACATTTACTGCATTTACATGATATTTTTTTGCAATATCGCACGCTTCAATAATGTCTTTTTTCTGAAGATTCGGCGCCAGATATGCCAGATCTAAATGTTTTGCGAACTCGTTTACTGTTAACATTTCGGTTCCTCCTAGAATTTTCATTCATTTTCTTTTTTTCAATGCGCATTTTCTGTTTACTTGGTACACTGTAAATATATCACCCTTTAAATGTTATGTCAATAACATTTGTTATTATAATTTCATTTATTTTTCAAAAATCTTTTGTTTTGTGTGAAATATAACAATATTTTAATTAATATATGTAATTTAACTAACAAAAAAGGACGTCCCGTATAAGACGTCCTTTTCTATAATCTGTGTATCAATTTTCTTTGATTCTTCGCTGCCTGCTCGCCTCAAACATAAGCACCGCTGCAGCCACCGCTGCATTCAGCGATTCAGCCTTTCCCTGCATAGGTATGAGCACGAAATGATCCGCGCATTCCGCCACCTCATCCCGCAGCCCGTTTCCCTCATTTCCTATCAGAAAAGCGCAGCCCGTTTTATAATCTTCCTGGTCATACGCTCTCTTTCCTCTCAGATGAGCTGCATAAACCTTGATTCCTGCTGTCTTCAATTCACCAATCGTTCCCGGCAGGTCATCCACGTAGAGGAACGGCATACGAAGCACCGCTCCCATCGTCGAGCGTACTACCTTCGGGTTATAAATGTCCACGCAGTCACGGCTCAGGATAATCCCCGTCACCCCTGCTGCCTCGGCAGTACGGAAAATCGTTCCCATATTGCCCGGATCCTGAAGATTATCGAGAATTAGTACATGGGTGTGTTCCGGGTCATTTCCGAGAATATCTGACATATTATATGTCTTTCTTTTCACAACAGCGAGTATACCTTGTGGCGTCTTTGTACCGGATACATGAGCGAACACCGGATCCGAAAGTATTTCCACCGGCGCAGTATTCTCAAGTGATTCACACCCGCTCTTGTTTTTTGCGGCATAGCTCTCCGAAAGATAGATCTTCTCGATTTTTGTACGCCAGCCCGGATCCTGAGAAAGTTCTCCCGCCATCCGGGGGCCCTCGATCAGGAACACCTGCGCCTCATCTCTCGCACGGCTTTTCTTCATCAGTTTTACCAGCTCTTTTACCTGAGCATTCGCGGTACTAGTGATCATTTATCTGCGTTCCTTCTTTGTATCGAATTTCTGTAGGACGTCATTGGCTCCGATCATAATAAGGATTCCGTTCGCCGGAAGAGGCTCGTTCGGATCAAATGTAACGTCTACCTGCTTATTAATAATAATACCTACTATGTTAATTCCGAAGCGTTCACGCACCTTCAGGTCTGCAAGGCATTTTCCCTGCCATGGCTCCGGAACCACAGCCTCAACCATACTGTAGTCTTCAGACAGCTCAATCCAGTCGGAAAACTCTTTTGCAACCAGATTCTTAGCCACACGGCTTCCCATCTCTATCTCCGGATATACAACTGAATCTGCGCCCACTTTTTTAAGGATTGTTCCCTGAAGCTTATCCTTTGCCTTTGCCAGGACCATCGGAATCCCCATCTCTTTGCAGAGCATCGTCGCCATAATGCTTGCTTCAAAGTTCTCGGAGACAGCAATCACTGCTCCGTCCAGATTTCTTCCCCCCAGCGCTTCCAGTGCCTCCGGGTCTGCCACATCTGCTTTCAGTGCATATGATACCTGTTCGGAGATTTCCTGTATCTTCTCAAAAGATTCATCGACAACAAGCACATCTGCGCCCATCTTCTCCAGTGTCAGCGCCACACTCCACCCAAAGCTTCCCAGTCCAAGTACAGCAAATTGTTTACTCATTTTTCTACTCTCCTACTGTTTTTAATATTTTATGTTTAACCAAGCATAATCTTCTTCTCAGGCAGTTCCCTGAATTTATCGCTCTTATTTGATTTTCCGGCGAATACAAGCGCCATCGTAAGAGGCCCGATTCTTCCTATATACATCAGAAGCATCAGTACCACATGGCTTGCGCGTGTCAGATGAGGCGTCAGATCAGCTGACAGACCAACTGTACCGATAGCTGAAGAAGCCTCGTACATCAGATTCAGGAATTCTGTCTGCGGGTCAAAAATCGACATTGCCGCCACAGCTGTAAGCCAGCAGGTAAACGTGATCAGGGTGATCGTAAGCGCCGACCGTACACTGTCCATATCGACTCTTCTTCCGAAACACTCTGTATCCTTATGTCCTCTCAGAACAGAAATAATCGTCAGAATCAGCATTGCAAATGTCGTCGTCTTTATACCTCCTGCCGTACCTGCCGGGGAACCGCCAACAAACATCAGGATACATCCCAGCAGTCTGGAACTTTCTGTAAGCCCTGACTGCGAGACCGATGCAAAGCCCGCGGTACGGGTCGTCACAGACTGAAACGCAGATGCCAGCAGCTTCTCCGGAACACTCAGGTCTTTCATCGTCTCCGGATTGTTAAACTCCAGCAGAAAATATCCGACTGTACCGAAAACGATCAGGAAAGCAGTCATCGTAAGTACAATTTTACTCTGCAGGCCAAGCCTTGTAAAGATTCTTCTTCGCGCGCCTTTCTCCCCCGCTCCTTTCTTCGCTGTCACAAAGATATCGTGCCATACCGGGAATCCGAGACCGCCCATCACGATCAGGAACATTGTCGTCAGGCTCACCAGCGGTGAATCAACATATTTCATAAAACTGCTGTTTCCGATAATATCAATTCCCGCATTGCAGAATCCCGAAATAGAATGAAAAACGCCGTACCAGATCCCTTTCGCCAGTCCGAACTCCGGTACAAACTTAAATGAAAAAAGCACTGCGCCAATCCCTTCTACTATGAATGTTCCCCGCACAATGCGGATGATAAACTTCACAAGACCCGACAGAGTATCCAACCCATAAGCCTCCTGGATCAGGATCCTGCCCTTCATTGATATCTTTTTCCCTAAAAGAAGGAAAAACAGCGCCATACATGCGATCACTCCCAGACCTCCGATCTGGATGAGGATCATCACTACCACCTGACCAAACAAGGTGTATTGTTCTGCAGGTACCACTGTGACAAGTCCGGTCACGCAGACCGATGTCACGGATGTAAACAGCGCATCGATAAATTCGATGGGCTTCTGATTACAGATCGGCAGCCACAGGATTACGCCGCCCAAAAATATCACTCCAAAAAAGCCCAGGGCTACAATCTGCATTGTATTCAGTCTGACTCTTCTGGGGCTTTTTTCCCGTCTATCCATAACATCCTCCTAATATATGCAGCAGTCCGTCCGACAGGGATAGACTGTTGCAAACATTCACGCGGATTTTCCCCCTCCGCTGTGCACTGCTATATTAACACAGGCATATGTAAGATTCAATTTCAGGATGCTGTTCCGGGCATTTCTTGGCAACTTCTTAACTGTAAAGTGCCAATGTGTTCTCCTGGGTTGCGTCTCCGACAATTCCATTTTTCTGTCTCTTTCAACAGTCAATAAATCTTTTTACCGCAATCATAAGCTCCTGTTCTGTCCGCACCTCTTCCCACACTAATATATGATCCTTCGGTTTTTCATAATCTCTCCGATTCATCCACACTGTATTCCATCCCATCTTCACCGCACCCTTAATATCCAGTTCATACGCATCCCCGACAAACCATACTTCCGCATCTTCCAGCCCCATGGCATGTTCCGCGTATTCAAAAATTTCCCTGTGCGGTTTCTCTGCTCCGACATCTGCAGACACAAATATATTCTCATGAGGGATCCATCTCTCCACCCGCAGGCTTTTCACCTTATTCCACTGATGCTCTGAAGGTCCGTTTGTAATAATCCCCAAATCTGTTTTTCCTGAACAATACTCAAGTATCTCCTCCATTTTCTTCGACATATGAATCTGACGCTGGCGTCCTGCATAAATCTTCTGAAAACCAAGTGCATCTTCGTCGGTAATTCTGATGCCAAACTCCTGAAATGCTTTCTGAACTCTGTATATGTACATTTCTTCCATTGTAATGTGCCCTGCCAACGCCTGAAAATATACCTGATCACTGTATTTCCTTGTAACAGGATAAATTGTTCCGGCAGGAACAGCCGGCTTCTTGCCAAAAAATTCTGCATAAGCTTCTTTAAAAGGTACTGTCTGATCATAAAGCGTATCATCCACATCAAATAATATTGCCTGTTTTCTTGCGCCTGTTAACATTTTAATTTTCTCCCGCATCTGATGATCCGCAGATTGTCTCTGCATTCCTGAATATCTGATCCTACATCTGTTTTCTAACTACAGCATACTCATCCCCATTCCGATAGTAGGGGCACTGGTAATAGCGGTCAGACATTATTCTCATATAATCGTCCTCGTCCATATTCATATCGCACAGATATGCCTCATACTCATCATCATATATATAAAACGCACATGTCTCGCAACTGCTCCGTTCTTTTTGTTTCATATTACTTCTCCTCTTTTTCTTATACCGTCCGCTTTGTTTTACTGCTTTTATTGTACCGTACAGCATTTCTTTTTATTATAACATCTGAAACTCACTCCGTGTCAGATTTCTACCTGCCCCTTCGATTTAAAAAAAACAGGAAACTGCAGAAATTCTCAAAATTAAGAATTTCTGCAGTTTCCTGTCTATTATGCAAAATGTTTCTCTGTCATTTTTCCGCTTTCTTCCTGATCAGCTCTTTTCCGGAAGTAAGCACGATCGTTACTCCGAGAATCATGAGAAGCACGGCAACGATAAGCTGAAGTCCCTCAACCATGAACACGCCTGTTCCGGCTGAGAATGCTTTAACAAGAGAGATAAATCTCTGTACCAGTGCCGTAAACGTCACGATCAGCATAATCACGAACGGCGGAACCAGTGTCTTCAGGGTTCTTCCTGTCACTTTCAGGAATACGCACAGTGTGATCAGGACAAGTGCGCTCAACAGCTGGTTGGCGCTTCCGAACAGCGGCCAGATGTTGGAGTATCCGACCTGTGTCAGGATGTAACCGAATACCAGAGTGATGACTGTTGCGAAATATTTATTGCAGAGAACTTTTCTCCAGCCTTCTGCGTGCTCCATATCATCTACACTGAACAGCTCCTGGAAAGACATACGTCCGATACGTGCGACAGAATCCAGTGTCGTAAATGCCAGAGCAGAAACACACATAGTCATGAAGCTCTGCGCTACATAGACCGGGATACCGAACATCTCAAGGAATCCTGCGACTCCTGATGAGAAGATCTGGAACGGCGTTCCCACTGCCGCTGTTCCGTCCGCTCCCGCAGCCGCACCTGCCACACAGAGAGCGATAACTGCCAGAAGGCTTTCCAGAACCATTGCGCCGTATCCGACTTTGAGCATATCTTTCTCATTTGAGATCGTCTTAGATGAAGTTCCGGAAGATACCAGACTATGGAATCCGGATACCGCACCGCAGGCAACCGTTACGAACAGGATCGGGAAAAGTGTTCCCAGGCTTTCATTATTAAATCCTGTATATGCCGGAAGATTCATCGTCGGGTGTGCAAAAATAAGACCAAGCACCGCTCCGGCGATCATTCCTACAAACATGAATGTGGACATATAGTCTCTCGGCTGCATCACAAACCACATCGGCAGCACCGCTGCAAGGAAGATGTAGATAAATGCGATGTATACCCACATATCTTTCCCGAG
>DWYB01000059.1 GCA_019118885.1 Candidatus Mediterraneibacter surreyensis
CTGCCACCAGACAGAAAGAGATGATACTATCATATACTGATTGAAGGAGATGTGAAAGGATAACTTCTACTTGTGAAAGAGTAAAGTCTATCTCATGTCAGTGAACTAGAATTTAAAATTTCATTTTACCGCAGAGGCAAACATGCGCGGGGTATCTTGCCCTGAGACAACGGCGTCTGCTATAATAAAGGTGGTAATAACGGCGGGGCTGCATTTTTGAGCGGCCGGCATTAGATACAAAAGAGGAGCAATGTATGATTTCTGAAGAAAATAAGACACCAGAGGAAATGAATATCCCGGATGCAAATCCAGCAGAACCGGCTGTTCAGCCCGAAGAAACGGGAGCAGCGATGGAAGCGGAAGCAGAAACGAAGGCCATGACCGAAGAGATGGATCGGGACGCCCGGGACGCGGGAATGACATCCGAATTTTCAAGAGAAGAGTGGATTCTGACTCACATCGGCGATGAGAACCTGATGGAATATCTGCGCATGGAGCAGAAGAAGGAAGAGGATGTGCGGAAAGCAAAAGAAGCAAGGCAGAAAAGGATTCTCTCGGCATTCCAGCTTACGATTTCGCTTGCCGCTGTGATCGTTGTCATGTTCCTGTTGAGGGAAAATCCGACAGTGATGGTAAATATTCTCTATATCATCGCTATCATAGCAGCACTGTGGATCTGGAAGAATCCGAGATCATAGAGAAGGGACAGACCGGAATGAGATTTTTTCACTTATCAGACCTTCATATTGGAAAACAGCTGCATCATTATAACCTCCGCGAGGATCAGGAACATATCCTCGGGGAGGTTATTTCCTATGCAGAAAAGCTTCACCCCGATGCTGTTGTCATTGCGGGAGACATTTATGACAAATCAGTTCCATCGGGGGAAGCGGTGGCAGTGTTCGATGATTTCCTTACCCGGCTTTCGGGAATAGAGCCTGCGATACCGATTCTTATCATTTCAGGAAATCACGACTCTGCTCAGCGTCTGGACTATGCAAGCCGCCTGCTGGGGAGCCATCAGATATACATTGCCGGAAAGGCGCCGGAAACGGAGGAAGAACATCTGCGGAAGATCACGCTGCAGGACGAATATGGGGATGTTTATTTCTGGCTTCTGCCGTTCCTGAAGCCGGGATATGTGCGGGGCCTGTGCGGCGGCGAACTTCCGGAGAGCTATACTGCCGCGGTCAGGGCTGTATTAGAGCGTGAGCAGATTGATCAGGAAGAACGGAATGTGCTCGTATCCCACCAGTTTTATACAGGAAAGGATATAAGTACGGGAGGAAATATTACTCCCGAGACATGCGATTCAGAACTGCTGAGCGTAGGCGGCATTGACAACGTAGATATTTCTGTCCTGAAAGACTTTGATTACGCCGCCCTGGGACATCTCCACGGGGCACAGAAAGTCGGAGCGGGGCATATCCGTTACTGCGGCACGCTGCTAAAATATTCTGTCAGTGAAGCAGGGCATGAGAAGACGCTGCATATGGTAGAACTGAGGGATAAAGGCACTCCGGTCAAGGTGGAGAAACTTCCGCTCCATCCGCTGCGGGACGTGAGAAAACTGCGGGGGGAACTTTCTGCAATCATTGACGCGGCAAAGCCGGAGCAGAGAGACGACTATGTGAGCGTCACGCTGACAGATGAGATCGATCCGTATAAGCCAAAGGAACAGCTGGAAAAGGTGTACACTCATATTCTGGAAGTGAGAATGGATAATGAGAGGACGAGGCAGAAGCTGAAGTTTGCCGAGGAAGATATACGTATAGAGGATCCGATACGGGTATTCTCTGACTTTTTCCGGGAGATGCAGGGGCGTGAAATGTCAAAAGAAGAGATGAAGATTGTAGAACATGTATTTGACAGAGTGAAAGGAGATGCGAGGTGAGACCGGTCAGGCTTACAATGTCCGCTTTCGGATCTTATTCCGGGACGGAAGTGATAGATTTTACGCAGGTGCAGGGCGGCCTGTTCCTGATCACCGGCGATACGGGTGCAGGGAAGACTACCATATTTGACGCCATCACCTATGCGCTCTATGACAGGACCAGCGGCGGAGCGCGCGATGGCAATATGATGCGCAGCCAGTATGCCGCTGAAGATACAGATACGTATGTGGAGTATGTGTTTTCTTACCGCGGGGAGGAATATACGATCCGGAGAAATCCGGAATATATGCGTGTCGGAAAACGGAAAAATGCAGACGGTACAGTGCGTCTGGTGAAAGAGACGGCTAAGGTAAGCCTTCTTCTGCCGGACGGGAAAGAATTTCAGGGAAAGAAGCGGGAGATCGACCAGAAGATTGAAGAGATCATAGGGCTGGATGCGGGGCAGTTTACCCAGATCGCCATGATCGCCCAGGGGGATTTCCTGAAACTCCTGCACGCGGGCTCTAAAGAGCGCAAAAAGATATTCTCCAGGATCTTTCAGACGCAGATCTACTGGCGGATGCAGGAGGAATTGAAAGAACAGGGGAAAACTTTGTATGTCAGCCTGAAAGAAAATGAAGCCGATATACGAAGAGAGATGGAGCGGGTAGTTCCGGTGTCTGATGATCCGGAAGACGGCGCGGAAAGCGCCGGGAGAGCCGGGGTGATGGATACAGCTGCCGGATCCGGAGAAGTCTGGCAGGAACTTCTTGAAAGAGAGATGCCGCCGGAGGGAGAAGTCCGATTGGTGTTAAAACAGATCATAAAAGCGGGCAGGGACCTTGCCCGGGATCTTGCCGGGGAAGAAGAAAAGCTTCAGAAAGAGTCCGATGAACTCCACGCCGTGATCGAGAAGAAACAGGAGACAAACCGGCTCTTTGATCTGCTCGACCGGGCACGGGAGAGGGAACAGGCGCTGGAGCGTGACAGAGAAGTCTATGAGAAGATGAAACAGCAGGCGTTAAAAGGCGAGCGTGCAGAACGTGCCCGCAGCCTGGAGGTACAGGCGCTCCGTACAAAGAAAGAGCAGGAGAATGCCGAAACAGAAATACAGTCCCAGCTCATATGGCAGAAAAAGCATGGAGCCGATGAAAAACGTCTTAGAGAAAAGGCTGAAGCTCTTGAAGAGGCTCTGAACGAGTCTGAGCCCCGGACACAGGAGAAGATCCTCCACCTTAGAGAGATGCTGCCAGCCTATGCGAATGTGCGCAGACTGAGAAAAGAATATGATAAAAGAACGGCAGAGATGGCACAATGTATGGATGACTGTCGGAAAGCGTCTGAAGACTATGAAGACAGATATCGGAAATTTTTCGAAGGGCAGGCCGGACTTATGGCGAAAGATCTGGAAGAGGGAAGTCCCTGCCCGGTTTGCGGTTCCATCCACCATCCGATGAAAGCGGATTTATCGGAATATGTGCCGGATCAGGATTCGGTGGAACAGGCTAAAAAACTGCGCGACCAGGCGGAACAGAAACGTTCCCGGCTTCAGGAAACTTACCAGAGAGTGCGCGCCGATCTGGAAGCGGGGGAGGCGGCCCTGGGGGAAAATCCGCCCGACGAGGAGGAGGCAAAAGCCCGGCTTAACGATCTGGAACAGCAGTTAAAGGATGAAAAAGAGAAAGTAAAACAGGCTCAGGATTATTACCGGAAGTGTGTGGAAGAAACGAGACGCCGCGCCGGTCTGCTGGAGAGCCTGAAAGCGCAGAAAGCCCGGCTTGAGAAGCGCTTCGGAGAAGAACAGGAAGCATTCCGTGAAGAGATCCGCAGGCAGAAATTCAAAGATCAGGACGAGTACCGGGATGCGAAGCAGTGGATCGGGGAATGGCAGGAGAAAGATCGTAAGGTGAAAGAGTATGAAAAAAACGTGCTTCAATGCCGGACACAGGTCGAGACACTGCAAACCCAGACTGAGGGAAGGAAACGGGAAGACATAGAAACTGACCGGCAGCGCCAGCAGGAGATTACAGCGGCGCTCAAAAAGAAACGGGAAGAGAGTCTGGATCTGCACGGGAAAAATATGACCAATAAAGGTGCTTATGATCAGCTGAAAAAGTATTTCGCTGCAGAGGAAGAACTACGGCAGAAGTATGAGATGATTGGTAACTTAAGCCGCACGGCAAACGGTAACTTAAGCGGCAGCGTGAAGCTGGACTTTGAGACATATGTCCAGAGAAAATATTTCCGGCAGATTATCCGGGCGGCAAATAAGCGGCTTGCCCGCATGACATCTAATGAATTTATCCTCCAGTGCCGGGAAATCAGCGCTCTGAGCAGTCAGGGACAGGCGGGGTTGGATCTGGATGTATATGATCTGGTGACAGATTCTGTCCGTGACGTGAAATCTCTGTCCGGCGGTGAGTCTTTTATGGCCGCGCTCTCCATGGCTCTCGGACTTGCTGATATTGTGCAGAATACGGCAGGAGCAGTGAGCCTGGAGACGATGTTTGTGGATGAAGGCTTCGGTTCTCTGGATGATGCTGCCCGGGAGCGGGCGATCCAGATATTAAAAGAACTGGCGGGGGAGAAAGGTCTTGTGGGGATCATTTCCCATGTCAATGAACTGAAAGAGCAGATCGACTGGAAACTTAAAGTTACAAAAAATGAGCATGGCAGCAGTACATCATGGGTATTATAAGTGAGAAGGAAGTGATCGTATGATCAGAAAAATAATTCGGACAGCAGCAGTGTTTCTGCTTACCAGTGTGCTTGCGGTGACCGCGGTCATCACTTATGTGACTGTGCCGGCTGAACCGGATGCTGACGAAGAGACGCAGGCAGAAGAAGCCGGCACGATCGAAAGTGTGACGGCGTCCTTTCTGGCGGGGCGACAGGATGTGTATGTCGCCGTGCTGGGAGACAGTATATCGAAAGGATACTCCGGTGATGAGAATGTGGTCATTGAGCCATATAGCAGCCTTGCGATGGAAGAGATGGCATCCGAAGAGCATTTTCAGTATGAGATTGCGAATTATTCCAAAAACGGACTGGATTCAGCGGGAATGAACGATAAGCTCCTGAGTGATGAGAAAATCTGCAACAGTGTGAGCAAAGCTGATATCATATTTATTACGGTCGGCTCCAATGATCTTCTCAATGAATGTAAGAGCGCGGTACAGGAGATTCTTGATACGGATACGAAATTTAAGAGCGCGGGGGAAGCGCTGAAAGTGCTGAGAGAATCAGTGTCAAAAAATCCGCTACTCGTGCTTAAGATCATAGAAACACTGGAGCAATGGGATTACCACATGTTTGAGACGAACTGGATAGAAATGATGAACCGGATCGACAGTCTGAAAAAAGAAAATGCATGGATTATAGTGACCAATATCTATAATCCGGTTGCTAATCTGAATATCCCTTCTACGATGGACAATGGGGTTGAAAATGTGATACGGAATATGAATCAGATTATAGAGAATCATGCTGAGGAGTATGGGTATCAGGTGGCGGATATATTCAACTCAGAAGTCTGTGACCATGTCCAGCCGGATGGCCTCCATCCGGACCAGACAGGCCAGCAGATTATTGCAGATCAGATCTGTGGAAAATAGTCAGATCTGCAAAGATTGGAAAATAATATGCTTACTGTATCTTTAAATATTGTACGCTGTAAGCAGGCATAGTGATCTGACCGTTCAAAGAGACTGTGTCGGCAGCAGTTTCCTGACTTTCACAGTTATCTTCGACAGCAGCTTCTTCTGATGCAAGTGCTTTAAATTCACCCGGGTATGTCAGAATCCGGCTGAATGTACCGTTTAGCTCATGGCTGCCGGCTGTATATTCGGAGTCAGACGCGTTGATCGCTACAAGGACACGCTCGGCATCGGTCCTGCGTTCAAAGACAAGCTGGTGGTTTGTGATCACTACATTGCGATATGTTCCGTTGCAGAGCGCGTCGCTCTCTCTGCGCAGAGCGATCAGGGACTTGATAAATGCAGTCAGTTCATTCGGCTTCGGCTCCTCGAAACACGGGCGGAGCGCATAATCGTTGTCCGGTGCTTTTGCCCCTTCTTCACCCCATTCGCTTCCGTAATAGATACAGGGAATGCCAGGCATCCCGAACAGAAGACCATATGCAAGCGGAACGTGATTCTTATTTGTCAGTATCGTAGCAAGCCTTGATACATCATGGTTGTCCACAAAAGTCATGAGATGCTTCCCTCTATAGATACACCACTGCTCCGGACCGTACTGACGGTTCAGCGAATGCGCGATCTCAAACATATTCATGCTGTTAAAGCTGGAGTAGATCCCTTTGTAACATTCGTAGTTTGTACAGCTGTGCAGCATCTCGTCATTTACGATCAGGTTATAGTCTCCGAAGAGAACTTCACCGATCAGTGCAAAGCCTGGTTTGAGCTCTTCACAGAAATGGCGGAGCTTCTTCATAAAATTGTGGTCCAGACTGTAAGCAACATCAAGTCTGAGTCCGTCAATACCGAATTCCTCAATCCACATTTTCACACAGTCGAGCAGATAGTCAACAACCGCCGGATTCTGAAGGTTCAGCTTGACCAGTTCGTAATGTCCTTCCCATCCTTCATACCAGAATCCGTCATTGTAGCCGCTGTTTCCGTCGAAATTGATGCAGAACCAGTCTTTGTACGGAGAATCCCATTTCTTTTCCTGAACGTCCTTAAATGCCCAGAAACCTCTTCCTACATGGTTAAAGACCCCGTCAAGCATGATCTTTACGTTGTGATCATGAAGCGTCTGACAGACCTCTTTAAAGTCGTCGTTCGTGCCGAGACGGCAGTCGATCTTTGTAAAATCCCTTGTATCATAGCCGTGATTGTCAGATTCGAAAATCGGATTTAAGATGATGGATCCGATTCCCAGCTCCTGCAGATATCCAGCCCATTCGCCGATCTTTAAGATGCGGTGCGCTGTGACGCCGTCATTGTGTACGGGAGCGCCGCAGAATCCGATCGGATATATCTGGTAAAAAGTTTCATTGTAAGCCCACATAGATTAGCACCTTCCTTTACTGCTGGTTTACGTTTTCTATATAATCTTGCAGGCTGGATCAGCATGGCCGGTCCGGCCTGTTTATAACTCAGTCATTATAGCATATCTTTATAGGAAATAGAAGTAAAATGGAATCGTAAATTGACACCGCAAAGCCTGGAAGATATACTAAAAATAAAGGTTGATGTTCGATTTTTTATATTTCATATATGGAGGGAATGGCATGAAAAAATGGAGTACGATTACGAAGAAGATGACGGTTTTGCTTTTGGCTGCAATGCTGATATCAGCGATGATGCCGGGACAGGCACGGGCTCAGGAAGAGAGTGAACAGGACGATACCGAAATCAGTGTGCAGAGCGGGGATGGGGCAGAGTCGGATTCCGCTGCGGCTGATGATACGATCGGCGGCGACAAGGCCGTGCAGACGCTGGAAGTTCAGGATACAGGCACAGAAAAAGAAATGAAAGATTCAGATAATGCCGATGATGTGGAAAGTGATGGAAACGGGCAGGATGTTATCGGGAAAGATGATCAGACGAATCAGACGGATCAGTCAGATGACGATCAGCATGACGGGCAGCAGGCGGAGGATCCGGAGAAAGACGAAGGACAGATGGGCGACGGACAGGAAAGCATCTGGCCGGGGGAGATACCGGAAATCACACTGGATCCGATGGCTTTTCCTGTCTTGATGGACAACTCAAACGAACTCTATGGAAGCCTGAGTCAGTTCCTGTCACTTAGCTCGGATCGGTTTCAAATCTATACAGTGGCAGTCGTTGATCCTATGACTCAGCAGCCGGTACAGCCGGACAGTCCGGTGCAGGTATCACTGGATGTACCGTCAGATTATGACACTGACAGAGTTGTGGTCAGCGAGATCAGTATGGACGGCGAGACACCCATGAGGACGGAACTTTCTTTTACATATAATAATGGGAAAGCGGTATTTGAGACAGATCATTCAGGAATTTATGTTGTAATGGAAAAGAAAGTACAGCCCCAACTTCCGGCTTCGCTGGAAATGACTTCCAAGGTGCAGAAGCTGGAGCTGTCGAAGAAATATTCGAATCCAAACAGGTTGTCGCTGACAGCATCTGCCGGATCCCTGACAGTCAATCCGCAGACAGGGGATGACAATTCTGTATTGATCTGGGGAGTTGTTACAGTTATAGCCGCAGTAGCAGTCATAGCGCTGATCGTAATTGTTATTAAAAGAAGAAAATGAAAAAAATCTTGACAGGTGGAAAGCTGAGGACTATAATATTACAGCATGACTAAAGGAGAAACAGTATGCGCCATAGCCCCGGAGTATGCTGATTTCAAATATATAAGCTACACAAGCAAACGTTATCTGATGATTTTATAGGAGGAACACCCATGAAAACTTATATGGCTAACCCTGACAAGATTGAAAGAAAATGGTATGTGGTTGATGCTGAAGGATGTACACTCGGACGTCTTGCATCTGAGGTTGCTAAAGTCCTCAGAGGAAAGAACAAACCGGAGTACACACCGCATATCGACACAGGCGATTATGTGATCGTTGTAAATGCAGAGAAAGTAAAAGTAACAGGTAAGAAACTTCAGCAGAAGATCTACTACAACCACTCCGAATATGTAGGTGGAATGAAAGAGACAACACTTGCAGAGATGATGGCTAAGAAACCGGAGAAAGTGATCGAGCTTGCTGTTAAAGGAATGCTCCCGAAAGGACCTATGGGAAGAGACATGATCAAGAAACTTCACGTTTACGCTGGACCGGATCATGCACATCAGGCACAGAAACCGGAAGTTCTGACATTTTAGGTAGAGGTTGAAAGGAGGATATAACAGTGGCTAACGCAAAATACTACGGAACAGGAAGAAGAAAAAAATCAGTAGCAAGAGTATATCTTGTACCTGGAACAGG
>DWYB01000060.1 GCA_019118885.1 Candidatus Mediterraneibacter surreyensis
GTGCTCGTCGTACTGGCGTTCTATGTGATCGCCAGAGTATCCGTTGGAAATACATTCATCGCATGTATGCTGACCATTGTCGGATACTCCATCAACGCGACGATCGTTATCTTCGACCGTATCCGTGAGGAGCTTAAATTAAACAAGAAAGAAGATCTAAAAGAACTGGTCAACAGATGTATCACACAGACACTGACCAGAAGTATCTATACGAACCTGACTACATTCATCATGGTCGTTGCACTCTACGTACTGGGCGTAAGCTCCATCAAAGAGTTCGCGGCTCCGCTGATGGTGGGTATCGCCTGCGGCGCATATACATCCGTCTGCATCACAGGCGCCCTGTGGTATGTGATGAAGATTCGTACGGATAAAGCTGCTGCTGCGGCACAGGCGGCTGTCGCTGTAAAGGACGAAGCGGCACAGGCAGATGGAAGTGTAAGTCAAGCTGTGGATGGCGCGGCAGGCAGGAAGTCTAAGAAGAATAAGAAAAAGAAGAGAAAACATTAGAAGTGAGAAAGATTATTCCATATCTTAGAAAGCGGCTCGGCGGAGGTATGCTCTATGAGATACTTGGCGAAATAAAATGGATCCTGAGATACAGTATACATTACAAATCCACAGTGATCCTGTTTATACTGCTGGGAGTGTTCAGCACCGCGATGGGGCTGGGAACCGGGATTGTTTCAAAGTATATTATTGACGCGGTGACAGGTATGGACAGTAAAGCGCTTGTGCCCGCCGCGGTTGGGTTTGTAGCTATGAATCTTTTCCAGATCGCGGGCAATGCATGGTCGTCAAGGATCACCGCTAAAAACCGTATATTGGTCAATCAGGAGATCCGGGAAGAGGTTTTTGCAAAAGTGCTGGCCGCGGATTGGGAGATGCTCTCGGAGTACCATTCGGGAGATCTTCTGAACAGACTTAATTCCGATGTGAATACAGTCGCGACAAGCGTGCTTGGATGGATTCCTACTTTTATTACCGGTATGGTGCAGTTTGTCGGTACGTTTTGCCTGATCTTTTATTATGATCCTGCGATGGCGTTTATCGCGCTGGCCAGCGCTCCCGTTACGCTGGCGATGTCTCAGGTGTTGGTGCGCAGGATGCGAAAACACAATGAAAAGATGCTGAAAGTAAATTCAGACATGATGGCGTTTAATGAAGAAGCTTTTCAGAATCTTCAATATATCAAGTCCTTCGGACTTATGCAAAAATACAGCGAGCTTTTTTCTGGAAAACAGGAATATTATAAAGAAGTTCAGTTGGATTATAACAAGTTTTCCATTCTGACGTCGTCGGTTATGTCTGTCGTGGGGATGGGCGTGACGGCAGCGTGTTTCGGATGGGGCGTATACCGGCTGTGGACCGGAGCGATTACATATGGAACCATGACGTTGTTCCTGCAGCAGGCCGGAAGTCTTTCCTCCGCTTTTTCCAATTTGGTCAATATGGTGCCAGTGGCAGTTGGAGCGGCTACTTCTGCCGGCAGGATCATGGCGGTCACAGATCTGCCCAAAGAGGAGCGAAAAGATGCCGAAGAAGCGGCTTCCTTTGTCCGGGATGCATCTGAGGGAGAAGGGGTGACGATACGGGCAGAACACCTGGACTTCTGGTATCATGGCGGAAACAAAGTGATTTCAGGAGCTTCTTTCTATGTAAAACCCCGCGAGGTGGTGGCTCTGGTAGGCCCATCCGGCGAGGGAAAGACGACCATGCTGCGGATCCTTCTGGGACTTGTGTGGGCGAAAAAGGGGCATGTGTGGGCAGAGTCGGGAAGAAGAAAGCTGGAGATATCTCCCAGTACCAGAAAACTTTTTGCCTATGTGCCCCAGGGAAACACCATGATGTCGGGAACGATCCGGGATAATCTCAGGCTTTTAAATTCGGACGTTTCAGAAGAAGAAATATGGATTGCGCTCAAAGATGTGTGCGCCGACGGATTTGTGAAGGAACTCCCGGAAGGGCTTGACACTTATTTAAAAGAAAGAGGGGGCGGTTTGTCCGAAGGACAGCTCCAGCGTCTTTCTATCGCCCGGGCAATGATCAGTAACGCACCTGTTCTCCTTCTCGATGAAGCTACGTCTGCATTGGATGTAGCCACAGAAAGACGGCTTCTCAGGAATATTATGAAATCCGCCCGCAACAAAACATGTATAGTGACGACGCACCGGCCAAGCGTATTGACAATGTGTACAAGAGTATACCAGATCAGTGACCGGGAAGTTGTTCAGCTTGATGAAACGGGAATTCACAAGATCATGCTGGAATTTTGATTATACAGGGAAATGGCAGCTGTAAGAAAGAATCCGAAAACGAAAATGAATGAATGTGATAGTAGAATTTCATAATAGGGTTCAAAAACAACAAAAAATGGGAATATATGCTTAAAATTATGCAAGAAAGCATTGACGAAGCGTCATGAATCGTATACAATACCATTCAGTGACTAAAAATAATGAAGAAAGAGTGGAGGAGTCCTGCAATGACTGCATACAAAGATTTAAGCAGAGAAGAGTTATTGGAACTGAAGAGTGGGCTGGAGGCCCGGTTTACGGAGATCAAGGCAAAAGGCCTGAAGCTGGATATGTCACGCGGCAAGCCGTCCGCTGAACAGCTGAATCTCTCCATGGAAATGATGGATGTACTGAACAGCAGCGCTGACCTGATCTGTGAAGATGGAGTCGACTGCAGGAATTACGGCGGCCTGGATGGGATCGCCGAGGCAAAACAGCTCCTTGCAGATATGATGGAGGTGCCGAAGGATAACGTCATCATCTTCGGAAACTCCAGTCTGAACGTAATGTACGATACAGTAGCGCGCGCCATGACGCACGGCGTACTCGGCAGCACGCCATGGTGCAAGCTGGATAAGGTAAAATTCCTCTGCCCGGTACCGGGATATGACAGACATTTCGGAATCACGGAGCATTTTGGGATCGAGATGATCAACATTCCTATGACTCCTACGGGACCGGATATGGATCTTGTAGAGAAGTATGTCAATGAAGATCCGGCTGTAAAGGGAATCTGGTGTGTGCCGAAATATTCCAATCCTCAGGGAATCACATATTCAGATGAGACTGTGTTCCGTTTCGCCAACCTGAAACCGGCAGCGGAAGATTTCCGTATCTACTGGGATAACGCATACTGCGTACACCACCTGTATGAGGACAAGCAGGATTATCTGATCGAGATCCTGACAGAGTGTAAAAAAGCAGGCAATCCGGATATGGTATACAAATTCTCATCTACATCAAAGATCACATTCCCGGGTTCCGGTATCGCAGCCCTTGCGGCGTCCAAAGCGAATCTGGATGAGATCCGCAGCATGATGCAGATGCAGACGATCGGCCACGACAAGGTAAACCAGCTGCGTCATGTAAGATTTTTCAAGGATGTTCACGGAATTGTTGAGCATATGAAGAAACACGCAGATATCCTGCGGCCGAAGTTCGAGGCAGTCATCGACGGCCTTGAAAGAGAACTGGGCGGACTTGAGATCGGTTCCTGGATCAAACCGCTGGGCGGATACTTTATCTCCTTTGATTCTATGGAAGGATGCGCGAAAGCCATTGTCGCAAAGGCGAAAGAGGCCGGACTTGTTATGACAGGCGCAGGAGCTACCTATCCGTACGGCAAAGATCCTCACGACAGCAATATCCGTATCGCGCCGTCCTATCCGACGCCGGAAGAACTGGCTGTAGCTACAGATATCTTCGTGCTGAGCGTCAAACTGGTAAGTATCGACAAGCTTCTTGGCAATCTGTAAAAATAAAACATATACTGAAAACGGAAAATCCTCCGCTCAGGTGCACATGTACGGCACAGAGCGGAGGATTTTTGTCTTGCGTGATTTTTTTATAATCGATTTTTTACCATATTCCGAGCACATGCTGCATTCCAAGGCTTACGAGAGAGATGCCCAGCCAGCAGCAGAACCCTGTAAAGATCGGCTTTCCGCCGGTTTTTACCAGTTTTATGATATTGGTGTTCAGACCGATGGCGGCCATTGCCATGACGATCAGGAACTTGCTCAGCTCTTTGAGCGGATCCGTTACGGCCGCCGGGAGCTGGAATATGGTAGTTACAACGGAAGCAAGTACAAAGAACAGAACAAAGAAAGGAAAGGATTTCTTCAGGCTGAAAGTGGAACCTTCCGAATTCTTCTCTTTCCTTCCCCGCCAGATGGCAAGGGCCAGTGTGATCGGTATGATCGCAAGGGTTCTTGTCATTTTTACTATGGCGGCGGATTCCAGTGTGCTGCTGCCATGGATACCATCCCATGCAGTTGCCGCTGCGGTGACAGAGGACGTGTCGTTGATGGCGGTTCCGGCGAACAGGCCGAATCCTTCGTTGCTTAAGCCCAGCATGGATCCCAGTGTGGGGAAGATAAGGGCGGCGAGCACATTGAAGAGGAAGATGACGGAGATCGACTGGGCTACTTCTTCGTCATTAGCTTCGATCACAGGAGCTGTGGCCGCGATGGCGCTTCCGCCGCAGATCGAGGAACCTACGCCTACGAGAATGGCGTTGTTTGTGCGGAGCTTCAGCGCTTTATACAGGATAAACGCTATGATCAGGGAGGTCGCGATCGTGGAGAGAATGATCGGGAGCGACTGTTTCCCCTTTGCAAGGATCTCTGTCAGGTTCATGCCGAATCCAAGGAACACTACGGCCGCCTGAAGGATTTTCTTTGACGTATAGTTAACGCCCGCTGTGAAAGGTTCTTTCTTTGTCAGGATCAGTGTAAGTATCATTCCGATCAGTATGGCGAATACCGGTCCGCCAATGACGGGAACCGCCTGTCCGAGAAACCAGGACGGTATTGCGATAATAAGGCAGAGCAGGAGCCCTGCGCCGTTTTTCTTTAAGAAGTTCATTCTTTTTCCTCCCTTGTTGATTTCCAATACGGCAGTTCAGCCGCGCCATTCGTAAAACCGCACTTCGTGCTTATTGCGGCTGACGCCGCTGTTTTACTCATTGACGGGCGCTCAACTCATCTGAATGCCAGCTGGCGGATTCTTATGCGAGCATAAATCCGTCAGCCGGCATCAGATGGCTGAACTGTTAATTTCCAATATCTGGCTACGAATCATAAGATATCATAAAAAATATATAAAATAAAATTATTAATATTTATTTTATCATAAATATATGTTATGATAGTTCCAGGGAGTAGTTCTGTATAGATTTGGGCGGAGCTTTTTTATAAGACTCCGCCCGGGTTTCTTTTATATATTGTTATATATTGTCGTAACATGTGCTGCCGCTGATAAGGGGAGTGAGGTAATGCTTGATTTCAGGATGGAGACATTTCTGACGGTTTGTCAGTGCATGAATTTCACACGAGCATCGGAAAAACTGAATATTACACAGCCCGCGGTATCCCAGCATATCCATTTTCTTGAAAGACACTATAATACGAAGCTTTTCAGATATGAGGGCAAGAAACTGAAGCTGACCGGAGCCGGCGAGATCCTGCGCAATGCATCTCTTACCATGATGCACGACGAGATTTCCATGCAGAATCAGATGCAGAAGTCGGAGAAAGAAGAGGAGATCCGGTTCGGGGCTACCAGGACGGTGGGAGATGTACTCATGGGGAAGATGCTGGAACGTTATCTGAGGGCATATCCCGATGCGAAGATATGCATGATCGTGGAGAACACACAGGAGCTGCTGAAGAGACTTGACGAAGGAACGATAGATTTCGCGCTTGTAGAAGGCTTTTTTCAGAAAAACGAGTACGATCACCAGAAGTATTCGGATGAAAATTATATTGCGGTCTGCGCGCCGGATTATGTTTTCTGCGGACAGCAGGGAGATGCATCCAGAAGGCTGCAGGATGAAGTAAAATCCGGAGAACCGGTGGCTGTTGAGAATCTTTTTCATGAGCGCCTCCTCGTGCGCGAGGAAGGATCGGGAACCCGGGAGGTGCTGGAACGCTGTCTGGACGCGCAGAATCTGAGTATCCGTGATTTCGGGAAAGTGATGGAGGTAGGCAGCCTTCAGACCATCAAGGAGTTGACAAAAGCCGGATGCGGTATTACATTTTTATATGAGACCGCTGTGAAAGAAGAGCTGAAAAGCGGAACGCTGAAGAGGATTGCCCTGAGCGGGCTTGATATTTCTCACGAATTTAATTTTATCTGGAGGCGGGGAAGCATCTATGCCGACAGGTATAAAGAGCTTTTCAGACGATTTTCTTCATAGCCGGGTTTCATATTACAGATATACAAAGAAGGAAGTGAACGAAAGAAATGTTACAGGTAGAACATTTGTCATATGATGTAGTAGAAGAAGGAAAGCAGTCCGAGATCTTATCTGATGTCAGCTTTACGGTAAATGACGGAGAGATGCTTGTGATCACCGGTCCAAATGGCGGCGGCAAGTCTACCCTTGCCAAACTGCTTATGGGAATCAACAAGGCGACAGGCGGAAGAATCGTTCTGGACGGACAGGATATCACGGATTACACTATCGACGAGCGCGCGAAAGCGGGAATAGGATTCGCTTTTCAACAGCCGCCGCGTTTCAAGGGAATGACGGTGAGGAGACTGTTATCCCTGGCAGCGGGAAAGACACTGGATGAAAAGACCTGCTGTAATCTTCTGAGCAGCGTAGGTCTCTGCGCGATGGAGTATATTGACCGTGAGGCGGATGCAACGCTCTCAGGCGGAGAGATGAAGAGGATCGAGATCGCTACGGTCCTTGCAAAGCAGCACAAGATTTGCGTATTTGACGAGCCGGAGGCGGGAATTGATCTCTGGAGCTTCTCCATGCTGATCAAGAGGTTTGAGAAGATCCACAAGGATAAGAAGGAAAGTCTGATCCTGATCTCACATCAGGAGCGGATCATCCAGATGGCGGACCGGATCATGGTCATTTCCGACGGAAAAGTGGAATCTATCGGCGATGCGAAAGATATCATGCCGACGCTGTTCGGCGAGGAGCTGGATTCCTGCGAGTGCAGGAGACAAAAGGGAGGTGAGCTCTATGGAGAATAATCAGACAAAAGTACAGAGTACAGAGCCGGGCCAGACAAAAACAGAGCTCGATAAAGTGACGGAAGATGTGTTAAAGGTGATCGACTCCTACGGATTTAAGCAGGAGGGCGCCTACAATCTGAGACTTAACGGTATGGCAGTGTGCCATGGCGACAGCCGCCATATCCATATCGTAAAGAAAGAAGATAAGCCGGGAATTGATATTTATATCAGCGGCGAGGCGAAAGACGAGCAGGTTCATATCCCTGTCGTTATGAGCCAGGAGGGCATGGATGTGGTTTACAATGATTTCTACATCGAAGACGGCGCCGACGTGACGATCATCGCCGGATGCGGTATCCACGGAGAGGGCTGCTCCGAGACGCGCCACGACGGGATCCATGCGTTCCATGTAGGCAAAGGATGCAATGTAAAATATGTGGAGAATCACTACGCGGAAGGGAAAGGAACCGGGCAGAAAGTGCTTAATCCCGTGACAAAGATTTATGTGGGTGAAGATTCCACCTTTACGCTTGAGACGACCCAGATCAAAGGCGTGGATTCTACGGAACGTGAGAATTATATAGAACTTGCGGACAATGCGAAACTTTTTGTAACAGAGAAGCTGATGACAGACGGGAATCAGACGGCCATATCCAATATGGACGTGGAGCTCAACGGCGAGAACAGTTCTGCAAGGATCGTATCCCGCTCTGTAGGAAAGGGTACATCCAGACAGGTGTTCCATCCGAAGGCGATCGGGAGCAACCGCTGCCACGCCCATGTGCAGTGTGATTCTATCATCATGGATACGGCAGAGATCAGTTCCATACCGGAGATCGACGCGAAACATGTGGACGCGCAGATCATTCACGAGGCCGCCATCGGAAGGATTAATGACGAGCAGCTTGTGAAACTGAGGACATTCGGCCTGAACGAAGAGGAGGCTGAAGCCGTGATCATCGAGAGTTTCCTGAAATAAACAGCAGATCCCCTGTAGGTGAGTGATTCATCTGCGGGGGATTTCTTTTGTCGCGATGATATCAATGCCGGTGCCGGCCACATCTTTTACGATCACGTCGCCGATGTTCACCGGCGCTTCCACAGATATATTTTTCAGACAGGCGATACAGTCGAAAATCCTGTCCTTCGGTATATCGGTCTTTGTCTTTACCGACACCACCGGCGAGGCGCCGCCGGTTACCCTGACTGTAGTGGTGACGGTGCGGACCGGCGCCGTTATCTCCCTGCGGGCGTATTCTTCCCCTCTTTTACATGTATTTCCCGATATATTCGCGATTTCATTTCCGTCCAGGAGGACCGTGATCCGGCAGCCCAGCGGACAGCAGATGCAGGTCAAATGCTTTTCCATCAGAGTTCTCCTTATATGTGTTCGATTTTCAGCGTGAGCGCTTCATGCCCGGAGCACTGCATGAGTTTCTGCTTTGATATCCGGATTTCTTCCATTTCGCCGGGAGACATGACAGGCCTTTTCTTCTGGAAGATCCTCTCTTCTCCGGAATACAGAGTAATCCGGCTGTTCCGGAAGACTCTGTCTACCCGGAAACGCAGTGTGAGGGTTTCGTCTGTCCGGGCGGGATGTATCACGGAAGGCACTGTGTAGCGGATCCCGTCCGAGAAACGGACGGAGATACACGGGTCATTTCCGTCAGAAAGCGGCCCGATACGCCTGATATAATCAGCGGCGCATTTCCCGGCGACGGATGCTTCCTCAGACACATAATCTACCAGATCATGTACATGAAGAACATTTCCGCAGGCGAATACTCCCGGAGAATCCGTCTCAAGGCTTTCATTTACAAACGGACCGTGAGTGGCAGGGTTCAGCCGGATGCCGAGCTTTTCCGTCAGCTCATTTTCCGGGATCAGGCCGACGGAGAGCAGGAGCGTGTCGCAGGGATAGTATTCCTCCGTTCCGGGAATTGGTTTGCGGTGTTCATCCACTCTGGCAACGGTAACGCCCTCCACCCGTTCTTTTCCGCGGATGTCGATGACCGTATGATTCAGCTTCAAAGGAATCCCGTAGTCGTCCAGACACTGCACGATATTTCGCTTCAGGCCGCCGGAGTAGGGCATGATCTCGACGACAGCCTTTACCTTTGCTCCCTCAAGAGTCAGTCTTCGCGCCATAATAAGCCCGATGTCTCCGGAGCCGAGGATCACCGCTTCACGGCCGGGCAGGTACCCTTCCAGATTGACGAGGCGCTGGGCAGTGCCGGCGGAAAAGACGCCTGCAGGTCTGTATCCCGGGATGTTCAGCGCGCCGCGGGGGCGTTCCCTGCATCCCATGGCAAGGATGACGGCTTTTGCCCCGATTTCGAACAGGCCGTCCGTACGGTTTATAGCGGTTATCTTCCGGACAGGGCTGACGCGGATGCTGTCCGATGCATCGCAGTGAGAACTGTCAGTATCGGCCCGGCATGGAGAAGAGACGTCGATGACCATAGTGTTGAGCATATATGGGATCTTCCGTTCTTTGATCAGATTGATATACCGGGCGGCATATTCAGGACCTGTCAGCTCTTCTTTGAAAGTGTGCAGTCCGAAGCCGTTATGGATGCACTGGTTCAGGATACCGCCCAGCTCACGGTCACGTTCCAGGATAAGGATACTGTCTGCGCCGTGATCCTTTGCAGATGCGGCGGCCGCCAGTCCGGCGGGGCCGCCTCCGATGATAACGATGTCGTATATATTCATGAGCGGTCACCTCCTGCCGGATAGCCGGTCTCTTTGTTCAGACCGCTGATAATACGGGAATTCCCGCCGGATTTTGTGATCTCTGTCTTGGAAATGCCAAGTTCACGGGAGAGGATCTTCATGACGCCGGGCATACAGAAGCCGGACTGACACCGCCCCATACCGGCGCGGACTCTCCGCTTGACGCCGTCCAGTGACCGGGCTCCGGGCGAGCGGCGGATCGCGTCGATGATCTCGCCTTCAGAGATCATCTCGCACCGGCAGATGATATTGCCGTACGTCGGATATCTGCGGATCAGCCGGTTTCTCTCTTCTAAAGTAAGTGTCTGAGGGTTGAGAAAACCCTTTCGCTCTGCTATAAAATCTGTCTTCTGCGCAGGGTGCAGCCTGCCGCAGATTATCCCTGCAGCCATCTCACCGATTGCCGGGCAGGCCGTAAGCCCCGGAGATTCGATGCCGGCGCAGTCGATGAATCCTTTTGCATCCTCAGGCTCTCCGATGATGAATTCATGTCCGTCTTCATGGGCGCGCAGTCCGGCAAAAGAGGTGATGACCTTGTTCATGGGAATGTTCTTTACATTCAGATCCGCGCTTTTTATGATCTGTTCCATTCCTGCACAAGTCGTGTCCGTGCCCTCCCGGTCGTCGATATTAGAAGCGGTAGGTCCGATCAGCAGGTTCCCGTGGATGGTAGGAGTGACAAGGATGCCTTTCCCCAGCTTCCCGGGCAGGGTGAAGATCGTGTGTCCTACATGGCTGCCGGCGGTGCGGTCCAGGAGACAGTATTCTCCTTTCCTGGGAGTGATATGGATCTTGCTCTCACTGACCATATTGTGGAAGCGGTCTGCATAGACGCCTGCCGCATTGACTACGATCTTTGTTCTGAAGTTTCCCTGTTTCGAGACGACCAGCCAGCCGCCGTCAGCTCTGGTTATCCCGGTGACTTCTGTGTCAAAGCAAAATTCCACCCCGTTTGCCGCGGCATTTTCCGCAAGAGCGATATTGAGCCCGAACGGACATACGATGCCCGCAGACGGAGCATAGAGCGCTGCCACTGCGTCATCGCTGATATTGGGCTCCATCTCTGTCAGTTCCTTCCGGTTCAGAATGCGCAGATCCTTCACCCCGTTTCTGATTCCTCTTGCCTTCAGTTCCTCCAGGCGGGGCATATCTTCCGGATTCCGGCAGATGACAAGCGATCCGGTCCTGCGAAACGGAAAGTCCAGATCTTGGGCCAGCTGTTCCATCAGTTCATTTCCGCGCACGTTCAGCCTGGACATGAGAGTTCCGCTGGCAGCGTCGTAACCGGCGTGGACGATACCGCTGTTCGCCTTGGAAGTGCCGCAGCACACGTCTTCATCGCGCTCAAGTACACAGATATTCAGTTCATAGCGGGAGAGTTCCCTTGCAATAGCGGCGCCGGATACGCCGGCTCCGATGATGATCACGTCATACATACTGCTGTGTTTCCTTTTCTGCTTAAATTACTTCTGTGAGCCAGATGTGTCCGCTTAGTCTTCTTTCGCCCATCCGTAGGCGTAGCGGACGGCTTTTTCCCAGCCCCGGATGCGCTTCTGCCTGTCTGCATCATCGATGGAAGGAGTGAACGTGCGGTCGATCGCCCAGTTTTTGACCACATCTTCTTTGTCCTTCCAGTAACCTGCGGCCAGTCCCGCCAGATAAGCGGCGCCCATGGCGGTAGTCTCCACACAGACCGGACGGTTGACAGGCGCGTCTATGATATCCGCCTGTGTCTGCATCAGAAAATTGTTGGCGCTGGCGCCGCCGTCCACCTTGAGCGCCGCAAGCTCTATGCCGGAATCCGCTTTCATGGCGGTGAGGACGTCATTTACCTGATAGGCAAGAGATTCCAGTGTGGCGCGGATGATGTGATACTTGTTCACACCCCGGGTAATGCCCACGATCGTTCCTCTGGCATATTGATCCCAATAAGGCGCGCCAAGCCCCGTAAATGCAGGAACCACATAGCATCCGTTGGTATCCTTTACTTTTGTCGCCATATATTCCGAATCTTCCGCAGAGTCGATCAGCCGCATCTCGTCGCGCAGCCACTGTACGGCAGCTCCCGCTACAAAGATAGATCCCTCAAGAGCGTAAGTCACCCTGCCGTCCAGACCCCAGGCAATGGTGGTGACCAGGCCGTTTTTCGAAAATACAGGCTTTTCTCCGGTGTTCATAAGCAGGAAACAGCCGGTGCCGTATGTGTTTTTCGCCTCCCCGGGATTGAAGCAGGTCTGTCCGAAGAGAGCGGACTGCTGGTCGCCCGCAGCGCCGGCGATGGGGATCGGACCTCCAAGGAAGGACGGGTCAGATTCACCGTAGATGCAGCTGGAAGGCTTTACCTCCGGAAGCATGCATTTCGGAATATCCAGCTCCGCCAGGATCTCGTCATCCCATTGAAGCGTATTGATGTTAAAGAGCATGGTCCGGGAAGCATTGGAGTAATCCGTCACATGCACCCTGCCTTTTGTCAGTCTCCAGATCAGCCACGTTTCCACTGTTCCGAAGAGAAGTCCGCCTTTTTCCGCCCGCTCCCTGGCGCCCGGAACATTTTCGAGGATCCATCTGATCTTTGTTCCTGAGAAATAGGCGTCAATGACAAGCCCTGTCTTCTCCCTGAATTTTTCGGTCAGTCCTTTTGCCTTCAGAGAATCGCAGTATTCGGACGTCCGGCGGCACTGCCAGACGATCGCGTGATAGACCGGTTCCCCTGTCTCTTTATCCCATACGATGGCGGTTTCCCTCTGATTGGTGATGCCGATGGCCGCGATATCCTCTGCGGACGCACCGATCTTGTTCATGGCTTCCACCGCCACCCCGAGCTGGCTGGCCCAGATCTCGTCCGCATCGTGTTCTACCCAGCCGGGATTCGGGAAATACTGCGTGAATTCCCTCTGCGCCACGCTGCACATTTCTCCCTTTTCGTTAAAAAGGATGCACCGGTTGCTGGTCGTTCCGGCATCCAGCGCCATTATGTATTTTTTCATCCAATCCCTCCTTTGCATACATCGATCCACTCTTTCGACCGAGAATCCTTCTCCAGCTCCTCGCATGTCATCTCGACGGCAGAGTTCCCGCTTCCGGCAGCAGGGAATACCGTGTCAAATCTTTTCAGAGAGACGTCCAGATATACAGAGGTACTCTCTGGATTCCCAAACGGACACACGCCGCCGATGGCGTGCCCTGTCAGTTTTTCCACATCATCCGGAGCGAGCATCTTTGCCTTCATACCGAAGAAATGTTTGAACTTGCTGTTATCGATCTTCATATCCCCTGCGGTCACTATGAGGATGGCTGCGTCCTTTTCCTTTGTGTAGAAAGAGAGCGTCTTGGCGATCCGCGCCGGTTCCACTCCTACGGCCTGCGCCGCCAGCTCTACCGTGGCGCTGGAGACAGGAAACTCCAGGATCTCTTTATCAATGTTGTTTTCCTTAAAATAGTTTCTTACGATTTCTACTGACATAATTATGACTACTTCCTTTATTTATGATTTTATCTTATCCAATTATAACAGGTAACGGGCGGCTTGGGTATGAGATTTTGAATTCAGCCGGGAACCGGGCTGTTGCTGCTGGTTTACATTGCCAGACCGCAATGCTAAAATATATGTGTATTAATTTCTAACATTACAATATCTTTATGGCATATATCAGGAAAAGAGGAAATGAAACATGTGGCTTTTCTATGCTATAGGCTCTGCATTTTTTGCCGGAGTGACTTCGATTCTGGCAAAATGCGGGATAAGGAAAACGGACTCTACCGTGGCAACGGCAGTGCGCACGGTGGTAGTCCTTATCTTTTCGTGGATCATGGTGCTCATATCGGGCTCCTTTGATCAGATTACTTCAATCAGCGGATATACGTTTCTGTTTCTGGTCCTGTCGGGAGCTGCCACGGGAGCATCCTGGCTGTGTTATTTCAAGGCGCTTCAGACGGGAGATGTCAATAAAGTCGTGCCCATCGATAAATCAAGCACGGTCCTTACGATCATACTGGCGCTGATCTTTCTGCATGAGGGAATCTCTTTCCCGAAAGCAGTGGCTGTCATTGTTATTGCAGCGGGGATCATGCTGATGATCGAGAGAAAGGATGTGGAAGAGACGAAGACCACCGGAAAAGGCAGGTGGCTGCTCTATGCGGCGGGCTCGGCTTTCTTTGCCAGCCTGACAGCAATTTTGGGAAAAATCGGCATTTCCGGAGTGGAGTCCAATCTGGGAACAGCCATCCGCACGTGCGTTGTGCTCGTCATGGCGTGGGGGATGGTATTTGTCACCGGGAAACAGCGGGAAGTCACGCAGATCGGGAAAAAAGAGATGGGATTTATCTGTCTGTCCGGTGTCGCGACAGGGGCATCATGGCTGTGCTATTATCGTGCGCTTCAGGAGGGACCTGCGAGCATTGTGGCGCCTGTCGACAAGCTGAGTGTATTGGCGACAGTCGTGTTCTCGTATTTTGTATTCGGAGAGAAACTGGGAAAGAAAGAGGCGCTGGGGCTTGCACTGCTCACCGGCGGTACAGTGGCAATGACGCTGTTATGAGCAGACGGTCAGATTTTCAGATTCTAATTTTAACAATTCAGAAACAAAAGTCAAATAATATGGAAACATAATCCCCTTATAGTATGCTAAGACAAAATACAAAATCAAGAGGTCATTACCTGATCCGGGCCGCTGTCAGTCGTGCGGAGAAAGTGAGGAAGATAAGATGATACACATTCTTGTAGTAGAAGATGATGACAAATTAAATAAAATTGTCTGCACGTATTTAAACGACAGTGGATTTGAGGCAAAAGGATGTTTAAATGCAAGGGATGCTTATGATGAGATGTACAGTCAGCTCTATAATCTGATCATATCTGACATCATGATGCCGGAGATCGACGGATTTGAGTTCGCCAGGACTGTGAGAAAAGTAAATGAGAGAATCCCAATCCTCTTTATGTCTGCAAAGGACGATCTCCCGTCCAAGCAGCGGGGATTCCGTCTGGGAATCGACGACTATATGGTAAAGCCGGTCGATCTGGACGAGCTGGTACTCCGTGTGCGCGCTCTTCTGCGCAGGGCAAACATCGAGACAGAGCGCAAAATCTCTGTCGGCAATCTGACACTGGATGCAGACGGCCTGAGCGCAGAGGTGGACGGAGAAGAGATCAGCCTGACGACACGGGAATTTAATATCATATATAAGCTGTTATCCTATCCGAAGAAAACATTTTCAAGGGCTCAGCTTATGGATGAATTCTGGGATGTGGACAGTGATGCCAGCCTGCGCGCGGTGGATGTGTACATGACCAAACTCAGGAGTAAACTGTCCGGCTGTGACGGATTTAAGATCGTGACAGTCCGGGGACTGGGATATAAGGCGGTGCTGCAATGAGTGGAAAAAACGGGCAGCGCATCATAAAGGACAGTCTCTTTCCTATCTCACTGTTTGCAATCTATTTGGGCGTACTGCTTTTGATGTCTGGCCTTCATGTGGGCCTGGTCGTGCTCATGAACAAAATGGGATGGAACGGATATGTGCAGACTATTGTTCCGATCATTTACTGGGGCTGTGTGGCGTCAGGTCTGACGTTATTTACCAGAAAGAAGATGAAAGACACTTACGAGAAACCTCTCCATATGCTGGCTGAAGCGACGGAACAGGTGGCAAACGGAGATTTTTCTGTGTATATTCCGACGATCCATACATCCGACAGACTGGATTATCTGGACGTCATGATTCTGGATTTCAATAAGATGGTGGAAGAGCTTGGGAGTGTAGAGACGCTGAAAACGGATTTCGTCTCGAATGTCTCCCATGAGATGAAGACGCCGATCGCGATCATCAAGAATTATGCGGAACTGCTCCAGACCGGGAAAGGAACGGAAGAAGAACGGCTGGAGTATGCGCAGAATATCGAAGAAGCGGCAGGTCGGTTGTCCGCGCTGATCAGCAATATCCTGCGTCTGAACAAACTGGAGCATCAGCAGATTGACCCGGAGATCGAGTCCTATGATCTGTACGGCCAGCTTGAAGAGTGTATTCTGAACTACGAAGAAATGTGGGATGAAAAAGACCTGGATCTGGAAGTAGATCTGGAGGAAAAGACAGTCGTAGATGCGGATAAGAGCCTGATGGAATTGGTGTGGAACAATCTTCTCTCCAATGCGATCAAGTTTACAGAGCCCGGCGGGAGAGTGGCGGTCCGGCAGACTTCTTCCGACGGATATGCAGTGGTGGAAGTGACAGATACGGGATGCGGTATGAGCAGGGAGAGTATCCGTCACATTTTTGATAAGTTCTATCAGGGGGATACTTCACATTCCAAAGAAGGCAACGGGCTCGGGCTTGCTCTTGTCAGACGGATTCTTATATTGATGAACGGAGAAATCAGCGTTGTCAGCGAAGCGGGCAGAGGGAGTACATTTACGGTAAAGATCCCGGCAGCAGGGGGAATACAGGAAATAGATCAAAGGAAGTGATCAAATGGAAAAGACAAAGAGAAGGAACGGAAGTTTTATCGCGTTTGAATATAAGGAAGTGGTCGCGGATATCGCGCAGGCGTCTTTTCTCATAGACGGATATGAAAATTTCGGCTGGGAGATCGATGAAAATGTAATGCCGGATACGACGGAAAGGTATTCTGTGAAGAAAGGGGAACACCAGCACAAAAAGGTCGTGATCCGGATGAAGCGCGACCGCAAGATCCTCAATAAAATGGAGCTGACCAGGCTCCAGAGAAATTTTGAAGCATGCGTTGCGGAGATTGGGAATCTGGAGAAAGAAAAGACCTCCCGTCCGTCCGTACTTGCGTTGACTATAGGAATCCTTGGGACAGCGTTTATGGCGGGAGCGACATTTGCAGTGACGGCACAGCCGCCCCAGATCCTGTTATGTATTATTCTGGCGATACCGGGATTCCTCGGCTGGATCCTTCCGTATTTCCTGTACAAAACAGGCGTCAGAAAGCAGACAGAGAAGATAACGCCATTGATCGAAGAAAAGTACGATGAGATCTATGAAATCTGCGAGAAAGGGAATAAATTATTGAACTAGAAAGATGGGACCTGAAGCTTTACAGCTCCAGGTCCCATCTTTCTTCTACAACTCCTTCACCCCATTCGGATTTATTCCGGCTCCACACTTTATAAAACCCGTGTGTTTCATAGACATGTCTTGCCACTACCTGTGCTGTGATGGTCAGGAGAAATACTTTTTTATAGCCTTTTTCCCGGCAGAAATCGAGCGCCAGATCAATAAGCCGGTTTCCGTATCCTCGTCTGCGCATCTCCGGTTCCAGCATGAAGAAACGGAGCTGTGCGGTATCGTCGCCCGCTTTCGCGACGGCGATGCTGCCTGCGGGAACGCCGTTGCACTCCAGGATGTTCAGACAGTCAGTCGCGGGATTATATTTATCTGCAAATTCATATACGATCCGGTCCACATACGCGGAAAAAACGTCAGAGAGATGGCGCTCCGCATAATAAAGCGTCTTGTGGCGGGAAATCACGTACTCGATATCGCTCTGTGCAAAGGGACGGATCGTGATCACGTCGTTGGCGTCAGAGAGCTTGTTGCGGATCATGATCATGGCATTCAGGACGGACTGCTGATCCTCATCGTTGAGTTTCCCGAAGATATTGCGGATCTGAGCGCTCTGGATATCGCTGAGACGGTTGAATTCTTTTCGGCCTTCCTCTGTCAGCCGGATGTAGCGTACACGGCTGTCCGTCTTTGACAATGTCTTTTCAATCAGCCCTTTCTTTTCAAACTTTGCGATCATCCGGCTCATATAGCTGCGGTCGATATGAAGCTGCTGTGTCAGGATATTTGCCGTGCATCGCTCTGCCTTACTGATCTCCAGCAGAACGTCCTTTTCCGTCAGGGAATAACCTGCGTCAAGGATCGCGCTGTCGATCCGTTTGCACAGATACAGGTAGACTTTATTAAATCCCTGCACATCTGCGATCTGATCTGATGTAAACATTTTGTTGCTTCATTCCTTTCCTGAAATCTCTTTTTTCTGTCCGCGTATCATGTCTGTCTATGCGTTCTTTTCGTTCCACAGAGTAAATCCGAGTATCAATATACCGCCGATCAGCTGCATGATTGTCATGCTTTCTCCGAGAATGAGGACGGAGACGATAACGGCCACCAGAGGATCGATGTAACTTAGGATTGCGGCTTCCTGTCCGGGCAGATCCTTCAGCGCGGAGAAATACATACAGTAGGTAACGCCTGTGTGGATCAGTCCTACGATCAGCAGGCATACCCAGCCGACTGTGTTCAGCGTAGATAAGTTCACTCCGTCTGTGCATCCTACATACGGGACGAGGATGATGATGGCGGCAAAGAACTGAAGCAGTGTGCGGTGGATACCGGCTACATTTTTGATAAATTTATTGAGCAGGATGACCGTTGCATAGAAGACCGCGGCGCCAAGGCCGAACAGGATTCCAATCAGGTCGTTCCCGCCCTGGCTTAAGTTGTTTACCCCGATGATCATGACTAATCCCAGTGTGGACATGCAGAAGCAGATGATCTGCTTTGCCGTCAGCTTTTCCCGGAACAGAAACGGCGATACTATGGTTACGATCACCGGAGCGAAGTAGTAGCTCAGTGTAGCTGCCGAGATCGTTGTATACCGGTAGGCCTGAAAGAGCAGGATCCAGTTGATTCCCATAGCCACGCCGGACGCCAGCAGGAGAGGAATATCCCTGCGGATACTCTTCAGGTCGATCTTCTGCCTGGTGACGGCCAGATAGATGATGATAAGGCCCGCCGCCAGGATGGCGCGGTAGAGTGCCAGTTCCCCGGAACTTAAAGGAATATATCTGGTGAAGAGCCCCAGCGTTCCGAAGATCGCCATGGATACGCTGAGCATGAGCTTCGGGCGCATCTCGCCTTTTGCAGTTTCTTTTGATTTTCCGGCCGGCTTTCCGTCGGCAGAAGGATTTATCCTGACTGAATTTACGTTTTCATTCATACTTTCTTCCATCTTGATGTCTCCTGTTTTAGTACGATAATTTGCGGACTCTGTCCATTTTTATAGGATAATGTATTTTGTGGACTCTGTCAACAAAATATAACAAATGCATGATTTAAACCTGCATGATTTAAATATGGAAAAGAGCTATGTAACTATTGACATTACAACATTAAGGTGATATTCTGACAATGCAAGATGTAATGATTGATATTACAATGATGCCGGCGGACAGCCGTTCGGAAAGGCTGCGTGCAGGCGGCTGACAGCCGGAGATCAGGAGGCGGAGGATATGGCGATTTGGACGTCAAATAGAAAAGAATCAGACAAAAATACAGATCAGTCCCACAAGAAACAGGAGGAGAGGCTTGACTATCTTCTCCATGAGTTCAAGGAGGATTCCGTTCAGTACAGAGATCTGGAAACCGGGGATGACTATGACGAAAAACGGAAATATCTCCGGTCTCTTATGAATATCCGCATGCCGGGACCGATGGATGAGAATGTGGTGAGGGTTCAGGATGAATTCCTTGCCGAAGAGGCGAGAGAAAAAGGAATTGTGGAGCTTAAGGATATAACCACAGCGGCGGAACAATACGGAAGCAGCCATCCTCATGCGGATAAGATTTCTGTCTGGCAGGGGGATATCACCAGACTGCATGTGGGAGCCATCGTCAATGCGGCGAACTCCCAGATGCTGGGGTGTTTCGTGCCATGTCACGGATGCATTGACAATGCCATCCACAGCGCGGCGGGAATTGAACTGCGTGAAGCGTGCAGTCATTATATGAACCGGAAGCGGATGCAGTACGGCCGCCGTTATGAGGAGCCCACAGGGCAGGCGGCCCTGACAGAAGGATATAATCTCCCCGCAGAATATGTGATCCACACAGTGGGTCCGATCGTGGGAGGATATCTGGATCAGAAGTTGAGGAATGACTTAAAGAACTGCTATCTGAATGTATTGAAATGCTGTGTGGAACATAAGATCCGCTCCGTGGCATTCTGCTGCATCAGTACAGGAGAATTTCATTTCCCAAATGATGAGGCGGCGAAGATCGCGGTGAAGACTGTGATGGAATTCTTAAATGAGCACAGTGGGGAGTTTGACAGAGTTATTTTTAATGTATTCAAAGATATAGATAAAGAACTGTATGAGAACGAACTGAGATAACACGGCATACAGCTGCTGATCGTGGAAAGGAGATTGAGATTTATGCAGATATCAAGCAGATTTACCATTGCGATCCATATGCTGACATGTATGGAGACGTTTAAAGAGGAATATAAGATAACCAGTGATTTTCTAGCTTCCAGCATCAATGTGAATCCTGTCATCATCCGCCGGATCCTGTCCCAGCTGAAAGACGCGGGGCTGATCGAGGTAAAGAGAGGAACAGGCGGGGCTGCCATCATACAGCCGCCGGAGAAGATCACGTTTCTGGATGTCTACCGGGCTGTGGAATGCATAGAGGAGAATACGCTGTTTCATTTCCATGAGAACCCGAATCCGGACTGTCCGGTAGGGAGAAATATCCACAATATACTGGATGACAAGCTGATCCGGGTGCAGGAAGCGATGGAGCGGGAATTAAAGGCTATCACGCTGGCGGATGTGATGGATGATCTGGAAAAAATCCTGAGAGGAGGAAAGCAATAATGTTTTCCGGGCTGTTTAAGCAGAAAAAAACAGAGACATATAACGATAAGATTGCCCGTCTGAAAGAGGCTCTTGAGGAGGCGGACGTTGTACTCGTCGGCGCGGGAGCAGGTCTTTCCACATCGGCAGGTTTTGTATATGACGGGGAACGTTTTCAGAAATATTTCGGGGACTTTAAAGAAAAATACGGTTTTCAGGATATGTATTCCGGCGGATTTTATCCTTATGATACACTGGAAGAACACTGGGCGTACTGGAGCCGCTATATCTGGATCAACCGTTATGCAGACGCCCCGAAACCGGTATATGACGAGCTGTTTGAACTTGTAAAGGATAAAGATTATTTCGTCCTGACGACTAATGTAGACCACTGTTTCCAGAAAGCAGGATTTGACAAGAAAAGGCTTTTCTATACGCAGGGAGATTACGGACTGTTCCAGTGCTCGGAACCGTGCTGCCAGAAGACATGGGATAACGAAGATACGGTCAGGCAGATGGTGGAGCAGCAGAAGGATATGCGTATTCCGTCTGAACTGGTGCCGCATTGTCCGAACTGCGGAAAACCCATGTCCATGAACCTTCGGGCCGACGATACATTTGTGCAGGATGAGGGATGGTACGCCGCGTCAGAGCGGTATTCAGAATTTGTGAGACGGCATCAGGGCATGAAAACGCTCTATCTGGAGCTGGGAGTAGGGTATAATACACCCGGTATCATCAAGTATCCATTCTGGCAGGCGACATATCGGGATCCGAAGGCAACATATGCATGCATCAATTACGGGGATGCGGCGGCGCCGAAAGAGATTGCGGAGCGGTCGATCTGTATAGATGGGGATATTGGAGAAGTTCTGGAGAAAATCAGATAGAAGGAGCGTGAATATATGCATGACATCTGGAATCCGTGGCACGGCTGCAGGAAGTGCTCGGAGGGGTGCGAAAACTGTTATATGTATTTCCTCGACCGGATGCGGGAGCAGGATGGAAGCCGGATCTACCGGACGAAGAACGGATTCCGCTATCCGCTGTCTAAGGACCGGCAGGGAAAATACAAGGTAAAAAGCGGGGAGATGATCCGGGTCTGCATGACCTCGGATTTTTTTCTTGAAGAGGCGGATCCGTGGAGAAACGAGGCATGGTCAGTCATGCGGGAGAGAAAAGATGTGAAGTTTTTTCTTCTGACGAAGCGTCCGGAACGTGTATCCTCCTGCCTGCCCTATGACTGGGGAGAAGGATGGCAGAACGTATTCTTCAATGTGACCTGCGAGAACCAGAGGCGGGCGGATGAGAGAATCCCGCTCCTGTTTGAGCTTCCATTTAAGCATAAGGGAATTATGACAGCTCCGCTGATCGGCCCGGTAGATATCGGTAAATATCTGGCGAAAGGGCAGATTGAGCAGGTGATATGTGGCGGTGAGAATTATGACGGGTCTCGGCTGTGCCGCTATGAGTGGGTGAAGCTCTTAAGTGACCAGTGCAGAAAATACGACGTTACGTTTAATTTTATCGAGACGGGAACCTGTTTCGCGGTCGGAGAAAAGGTATACCGTATTCCGGATAAGCGGACACAGTCCCGGCAGGCGTTCAGGTCTGGGCTGAATTATAAAGGGAAAGAGATCCATTTCCACCTGACGGATGAATGGGGATACGACATCCCTGAGGAAGAACTCTACGTTCCCCATTATCATCCGGTTACATGTACGGAATGTTCCAACCGTCTGACGTGCAACGGATGTTCGGACTGCGGGAAGTGCGGGTAAGCAGATACACCATCTTGCAAGGAAAGGACATCTGCTGAAAAAGAGATTAAAAAATATCAGGTTGAATGTACGGGAATACAGTGATAATCTATTAGAAGCGACGTTTTTGGAGGGGTAAAGATATGCAGACTAGATCAAAGATGCTGAAAAAAGCTTTTACCACTGCATTCCCTTATACAATACCGATCTTTGCCGGATTCTGGTTTCTTGGGATTACATACGGCATTTATATGAATGTTTCAGGATTCAGTTTCTGGTATCCGATGCTGATGAGCATTACCATATTTGCGGGATCCATAGAGTTTGTGACTGTCAATATGCTACTGGGGGCGTTTAATCCGCTGCAGGCTTTTGCCATGACTCTGATGATCAATGCGAGGCATCTGTTCTATGGGATTTCCATGCTGGACAAGTTCCGTGGCGTGGGACGCAAGAAATTCTATCTGATCTTCGGAATGTGTGACGAGAGCTTTTCCATAAACTATACCGCGGATATTCCGGAAGATGTTGACCGGGGATGGTTTATGTTTTTTGTTACGCTTCTGAACCATTTTTACTGGTTCTCAGGCGCGACGCTTGGAGGAATCTTCGGTTCGCTGATCCATTTCAACACGGAAGGGCTGGAATTTGTTATGACTGCTATGTTCGTGGTAATTTTTATGGAGCAGTGGCTCAAAGAAAAGAATCATACGAGTTCGATTCTGGGGCTTATTATTTCACTTATCTGCCTTATTGCTTTCGGAGCGGATAACTTTATCATACCGGCGATGCTGGCGATCCTTGCGGTGCTGTCACTGCTGAGAAGACCGCTTGAAGCCGGCGGGGCAGCAGATGACGACAACGGGAACAGTGCTGATTCAGATGGTTCCGGACAGCACAGAATGGAAATCGGTGAATCCGGGAGAGGAGGAGAGGCACAGTGACTTTGACACAACAGATCATAACAGTTGCAATGGTAGTGCTCGGCACGGCGGTGCCCCGCTTTCTGCCCTTTCTTATCTTCCCGGCAGGGAAGCAGACGCCGAAATATGTACAGTATCTTGGGAAAGTGCTTCCGGCAGCAGTGTTCGGCCTGCTGGTCATCTACTGTCTGAAGGATGTGAGCGTTTTTACCGGAAGCCACGGCATACCGGAGCTGATCTCGATCATACTTGTGATCCTGCTCCATGTGTGGAAACGGCAGATGCTCCTGTCTATTGCAGGAGGGACGGTGTGCTATATGCTGCTTGTGCAGATGGTGTTTTGATTAGCATTTTAATAATTTCAAAGAAAAAAGAATAAGGTGCGGATGCTTCAGCTGAGTCTGAAAGTCATTACGTATATTATTGCCCTCGTTTCTTCTGCGATGTCTATGGTCAACGCAGTGTACGAGGGCGTTTTTTATCAGAATCACAGGATAGATGAGCCGCTCTGCGTGGTTAGATATCGAGGATGTCTACGACCTGATCCTGGAGGGAGTTTCTGTGTTGCAGGGTAAGCGTTTACCTAAAGAAAGTTAGCAAAATCACTAAAAAATATTGTTAGATATATGGTTTTATGTTAAAAAGTACATAAATAATATCTGATATATATCTGATAAAAAAGTAACAGGAAAATATTTTACACGGTCAGGAGGAAACAGGATGAAAAAGAGAATAGCATTACTTCTGTGTACTACAATGGCAATAGGCATGCTGTCGGGGTGCGGTGGAAATAATAACGCTAATAATACGGCAGACGGGAATTCGGACGATAAGAAGTCAGGTGAGACCCAGGAAATCAGTATTTGGCATGATGGCGATGAGGCGATTATGCAGGTCATACAGGATCAGGTGAATGAGGAACTTAATGGAGAAAATATCACTGTAAAGTTTGAGAAGAAGACCGGACTTACAGATCAGATCAAATTATATGGAAATGACTCGGAAAATGGGCCGGATATGTATATGTACGCGCATGATTCTCTTGGAACTTTTGTGGAAATGGGTGTCCTTTCACCGATCACAGATGTAGTCGGCGAGGATGCGTATCAGAACATGCTGCCGATGACATTGGAGGCCGGACAATATAAAGGAGAACAGTATTTGCTGCCCATATATTATGAAACACTGCTTTTTATGTATAATAAAGATCTTTGGGAAGGTGAAGTCCCCAATACGACGGAAGAACTTTACGAATATATGACCGCACATACAGATACGGATGCAGGTACATATGCTTTGGTCAATCAGCACTCTACGGCTTATAATGTGGCTCCTGTGATCAATGGATTTGGCGGATATATCATTGATGAAAATGCAAAGCCGGGATTGAATAACGAAAAGACGAAAGAAGCAATCGAGTATAACAAAAAATTTGCGGATCTGGAGGCGGATGGAGATTACAATACAATTACCACACTTTTTAATGAAGGGAAAGCGGCCGCAATTATCGGAGGACCATGGCTGGTGTCTGGAATCAAGGATGCCGGGATAGATTTGGGAATTAAATCTCTTGCTGAATTTGAACTGCCGAATGGAAATACACTGAAGCCTTATTCCGGTGTACAGGGGATTGGCGTGATGAAACATGCGGCAGAGTCAAAGAAAGATGCGTTAGAAAAGGTATTTACAGCGTTGGCAGATCCCAAAGTTGGTATTGCGCTTGCTGAGCAGTCAAATTGTGCTCCGGCAAATCAGCTCTCCTATGAGGATGAAGCGGTTGCGGAAAATGAAATGATCACTGCCATGAAATCTACTGCGGAAGTGGCAATTCCGATGCCAAATATCCCGGAAATGAGCGTGATGTGGGGACCGGCGGAATCACTTTTGGCGGCTGTTAATAAATCAGGAGAAGATATTGACGCAGCGGCGGATCAGTATCAGCAGGAAGCAGAAACAGCGATTGCTGATATGCAATAACGAAAATGTGGAGGAAGGCTGCAAGGCGGGAACAGCTGCCTTTTGGCCTTCCTTTTTGCAAGATGAGGAGATATAGCAATGAAGAAGAAAAATAGATTCCTTCCATGGAAATACGGAATGCCGGCATTGATCCTGGTGGGGATAATCGTAGTATTCCCTATTCTTTACACGGGATATATTTCTTTGACGAATATGAATATGTATCACTGGAACGACTATCGTATTATCGGACTGGAGAATTTTCAGAGGGCACTGACAAAAGTAGATTCAGGGTTTCTTTCTGCACTGGTAACTACGATTGTCTGGACCGTTTTGAATATGGTAATACAGATTGTAGTGGCATATTTCCTTGCGCTTGGGCTGAATGTAAAAGGGTTAAGGCTGGCAAGAGTATATAAAACACTTCTGATGTTTCCATGGGCTATGCCGGCATATGTATCAATTTTGTTATGGCGAGTCGGCATGTTTAATACAGAGTTTGGATTTCTTAATAAATTGTTGTCTGCAATGGGAATGCAAAAGTTGAATTTCCTGTCGGAGAATGTTCCTGCGTTTATTTCTTGTATGGTTCTGAATCTGTGGATGGCGCTCCCCTTTATGATCATGATGATGGACAGCGCCTTACAAAGTGTGGATAAGAGTTATTATGAAAGCGCAAAACTTGATGGGGCAGGATTTTGGACGCAGAATTGGTACATTACAATACCGGCTGTTAAACCGGTTCTTGCTCCGGCTATTATTATGACAACTTTTACAACATTTAAACAGTTTGATATTGTATATCTGTTGACAATGCAGAAAGGATCTCTTTCAGGGGCTACACTCCAAACAGTGATTACTTATGCTCACCAAAATGCTTTTGTGTCCAATAATTATGGGTTGTCTTCTGCAGTATCGATTATTATCTTTTTGTTTATTATTGTATTTTCTGTTTTTACAAATAAGGGGGTGAAAGATGCATGAAGCACTGGAAAAAGGTGAAGTACTTTAGCGGGCTTACTATATTAAATATATTTTTTATTATAATCTGTCTGGTGACTCTGACGCCTATTCTCTATGCCCTGACTCTTTCGTTCAGCGGATCCGGCGGAGCGTTAAACTCAGGATTGTCTTTTATCCCGGAAACGCCAACATTGGAGAACTACCGGGTAATCCTGGTAGATGAGCCCTTTTTGCTTTGGTTGAAAAACTCTGTAATACTTAGTGTGGGAACAATGGTAGTTGCAATGGGAACGGCTGTAACAGCGGCATACGCTTTCTCCAGATACAGGTTTCGTGGGAGAAAAGCTGTACTCCAGGTTCTGCTGATCTTAAATGCTTTCCCGCAGATTTTGTCCATGTTTGCCATTTTTCGCCTGTTCCGGACATTTCATTTATTGAATTCATATATCGGACTTATCATTGTTTATGCCGGAAGTATGTGTATATTCAGTATATGGAATATGAAAGGGTATTTTGATACGATACCAGTGGAGATAGAAGAAGCGGCACAAATCGACGGAGCCAGCGGAAAACAGATTCTGACAAGGATTGTTTTGCCTTTGGCGAGACCGGCGATAATCGTTACCGCAGTAATGGTATTGATTTATGTATGGAATGAGTATCTGTTTTCGACTACATTTATGATGAACGAAAACAGCTACACTTTGGCAGGCGGTCTGTATCAGTTACAGTCTAATGATTACAGCAGAAGCTGGCCTTTATTTTCAGCAGCGTCTATTCTTGTATCCATCCCTATTCTGATTATATTCTTCTGTATACAGAAATATATGGTGTCAGGGCTCACAGCAGGAGGTGTGAAAGGATGAAGCAGACAGAAAAAATAAATCGGGCGGCAATCCTGCACATACCTTTATCTCAGTACGCCTATGCCACATCTGAATATGAGATTACAATCCGGTTACGAGCTAAAAAGGGAGATCTGAGTAAATGCATACTTTACATAGCAGATCGAGTCTGCAGGACAACCCCTGTTTGTTTCTCGGAAAATTCTATGCGAATCTGTGCTGTGGATGAATACTTTGATTACTATGAGGCTGATTTGAAGCTCCCTTATAACCGGATTTGCTATTATTTTAAGTTAGAAAAAGGGGAGGAATGGGTATATTACTATGCAGATCGTTTCACGAAAGAGCTTCCGGATCGTATCATTGATGGGAAAATAATAGATGGAAGAAGTGAATATTACCAATATCCATTTATACTGAGAAGTGAGATTCCGGATGTTCCGGCATGGTTTAAATGTGCTGTTGTTTACAATATTTTCCCGGATAGTTTTGCGAACGGAAAGAAATCTATACAGCCGGAAAGAAAAGAACGAATGCTGGAAAACGGTACCCGTGTGAAAGGAAGGATCGGGGGAACTTTGAGGGGAATTACAGATAATCTGGATTATATAAAAGGAATGGGGATTAACTGTATTTACCTAAATCCCATTTTCACTGCCGGGGAATATCATAAATATGATGTGATTGATTACTATCATATAGACCCTTGTTTCGGAACGGAAAAAGATTTCCAACAACTGGTGGAGTGTATACATGAAAAGGAAATGCGGATTGTGATAGACGGGGTATTCAATCACTGCAGCTGGCGTTTTTTTGCCTTTGAAGATGTGGTGGAAAACGGGGAAAAATCCCGGTATAAAAACTGGTTCTACGATTTGAATTTTCCGGTAAAACGGCCAGATGATCCGAATCAAATGCCGGACTACGCCTGTTTTGCATATGAGCGTAAGATGCCTAAACTCAATACATCAAACCGGGAAGTACAGCTTTATTTTGCAGACGTAGGAACATATTGGATTGAGAAGTATCATGTGGATGGATGGAGGCTGGACGTAGCAAATGAAATCAGCCGGGAATTTTGGAAAACATTTCGGGATGCGGTGAAAGCAGCGGATCCGGAAACGATTCTGATCGGTGAAGTATGGGAGAATGCACAGACCTGGCTGAGAGGTGATGCTTTTGATTCTACGATGAATTATGAGTTCCGCAGAATCTGCACGGATTATTTAACTGTGGAAAGACCAGACGGACTGATGGCGGCATATGAATTTGAGAAAATGAGGATGAGGTATCCGGATAATATAGTGAGAGGACAGCTGAATCTGCTGGATAGCCATGATGTTCCCCGGTTTCTGTCTATGTGCCACGGAGATTTGGGATTATGGAAATTGGGATGTATCCTGCTTATGTTGATGCCGGGAGTGCCCAGCCTGTTCTATGGAGATGAATGTGCGGTTGAAGGAATTTTAGAGGAGGAGTACCGGCAGCCTATGCCTTGGAACAGGAAAGATACCATATATAGTTTTATCCGGGAACTGGTGTCAGTCCGGAATAATTATATAGATGGAAAGACAGGGTATACGCCTTTATGGGAGATGATTCATGATGGAGTATTTGCATTTTTGCGGAATGATATAAAATGGAGTTTGAAAATAATTGTTAATGCAGGAACAGACTCTGTCTGCTGTCCGGTCTTACCGGAGGAAAGTGTATTGATGATGTCTGAAAAAGAAAACAGTGATACTATTAGTGGAAAAGGATATAGGATTACGTTGGAAAGACAATAAGATGCGAGAGTGTGACACCAGGATTAAAGAATGACGCAGGAAAGAAATACTGCGTCATTCTTCTGGCTGTTCTACATTTTTGCCATGATCATACGATGTCTTTCTTTATATTACGTGTAGATGCCCTGACGATTAGTTCAGGAACCGTGGTAAAAGATTGCATGCTGAGATTTGGATTTTTAATTTTCTTAATCAATATTTCCGCTGCCTGCTGCCCCATTTTATTTACGTTTATATCTACAACTGTTAAAGGGGGATCAATCAATTGCGACAGGGGATAATCGTCAAAGGTGATCAGGCCGATATCATCAGGGATTTTCATGCCGCGTTTACGAATCGCGGATGCAGCTCCCATCGCAATATTATTATCTTCGCATATTACAGCGTCAGGAAGGAAACTTCCCCTGAGTAGTTCCTCCATCATTTCGTAACCGCTTTGTTTGCTGTACGTGCCATATTTAATAGCGGAACCCGGCACATCCAGTTTGAAAATGTGCATAGAAGAAATAAAACCTTTTAATCTGTGCCTGGATATTTCGTCTGTCTGCGGGCCTCCGATAAAAGCAATATGAGTGTATCCGCATTTCATCAGGTATTTTGCAGCCAGATGTCCGGAAACATGATTATTAATATCAATCCAACAGGCCGTATTGGTAAAAGGCGGCCTGCCAATGATCACATGAGGAAATCCGGTTCTCACCAGAAGATCCACCAGGGGCCGGGATGTGGCGGAACCGTGGATCAGAATACCATCCGCTGCTTTTCTGCCAATAATCTCAGTAGTTTCCTGGTAAGCAGAATCTTTATCTGATACCCCCAGAAAACTGAAATTTAACTTTTTTTTATGAATAATGTTCTGAGCCCCGCACATGATTTCAAACATATGCGGATTATGGAATGCGGTGAGCGGTTCTGTGACAGCTAAAAAAATAATATTTTCCGAATGCTCCCGGGCAAAATTGCTGGCTTGTGCATTTGGATGATAGTTGAGTCTTTTTATTACTTCCAGAACACGACATCTTGTAGACTCAGATATGGAAGGTTTCCCATTGATAACCTTTGATACAGTGGCAATAGATACACCGGCTTCTCTTGCAACATCTTTAATTGTCAGTGACATTTTATGTTCCTTCTTTAATTCAATGTAATTGATTTTTCCCCAAAGTCTCTACCATTTGTTCGGGTGATTCTTTGTAACCGCGCAGGATCCATGCATTTACAATACCGTAAAGAGCATAGGCGGTACCGTTTCGTTTATAGTAGGTAATTATATCTTCTTCCTGTTTTCCGGAAACTAAGGTTTTCAGATAGACATCCAGCAGCACCTTTTGATGGCCGGTTCGATACAGGATGTCGTTGATATCCCGAATATAAAGGCAAAATTCGAAAAACGTATGCATAGTCTTGTTCAGATCCGCCTGATAATCCGTAATATGGCTCTTTTCTGAAAAGCGGTTCCATAAGCATAATATTTTGAATACCAGAACTTCGTCCTTTGTTTTGAAGTAACGGAAATAGGTGGAGCGGCCGACATCCGCTTTAGCCGTCATTTCTTCAATACTGATCTTTTCCATGGGTTTTTCCTTCATCAATTCCAAAAGAGCTGTCCCCATACACTCCTTCAGATATTCTGTTGTGGCTGTTGATCTGCGCATAAAAAGCACTCCTTTAAGGAATTTTAAATATTATACAAATGAAACAAATTTAAAAAATAGTTTCTTTGAAACCAAAGCAGACATATTGTTTCACTTTTTGATAACGCTTGATTTCTATTAAAGCTATGATATTATATCTTGATGATACTTTAGTATCATTCATACTAACATTCCTTATTTGAACTGTCAACATAATCGGTGATGACAGCCCATAATAAGTGGAAAGTTTGTGAAAAAGAGGAGGGAATATCAAATGCTTCGAACAGTATTATTTATCTGTATGGGTTATTTGTCCGGAAGTGTGTTATATGCCTTGGTTTTCGCAAAAATATTCCAAAAAGGGGATATCCTTGAACAAAGCAGCGATCACAATCCCGGAACGGCAAACGCCTTTATGTACGGCGGATTCTGGTGCGGCTTATTTACACTGCTGTTTGATGTGCTCAAAGGATTTTTCCCGGTGTATCTGTTTATGCGATATGGGAATGCAGTTGAAGCCGGTCCTTTTACAACGGCTCTTGCAATAGCGGCTCCGGTGATCGGACACACTTTTCCGGTATTTTATGGATTTCGTGGAGGCAAGGGGATCGCTGTTACATTCGGATGCCTTGCAGGACTTGTCCCTGCACTGGAGGCATTTTGGGTACTGGTGTTCTTCTTTATTGGTTTTTCGACTGTATTGCAGATTTCACCCCATTTCTACCGGACGATCTTTTCTTATGCGTTTTCTCTCTTGATCATGTTCAGGGAAATAGGCAATCCGGCTGTAGTCTGGGGATTTTCCCTTATCACTGCCGTTGTATTAATACGTATGTTTACCAGTAAAGAGGAACGAAAATGTCTGGAGGTGAAATTGCTTGGATGCTCTCATACTCTCATGTGGGACAGGAGGCGGACATAACGCTGCGGCGTCTGCGATCGTGGAAGAACTCACACGCCGCGGTCACCGGGCGGTGATGCTCAATCCATACATGCTGCACAGCAGACGTCTGGCTGAAAAAATTGACAGTCTATATATAAAAGCCGCTCAAAAAGCGCCGACTGCATTTGGAGCAGTTTACAGCGCCGGAGAGTTATACAGAAGGCTTCCTTTTCGATCTCCTGTATATTTTGTCAATTACAGTATGGTTCCTCTCATGGAGGAGTACCTGACCCGGAAACATTTTGATATCATAATTACAACTCATTTATTTCCGGCGGAAATATTAACCTGTATGAAGAAAAAAGGAATCCATATTCCAAAGACTATTTTTATTGCCACGGACTATACCTGTATCCCGTTTACAGAGGAAACGGAGTGTGACGCTTACATTATCCCGTCCGATAAACTGAAAGCAGTGTTCACAGCCCGCGGTCTGCCCGGCGAAAAGCTCTACCCGCTGGGCATACCTGTAAGCAGAAGCTTTTCTAAAAAAGAGGACAGACAGACCGCCTGTAAGCGGCTGGGACTTGACCCGGATAAAAGATATGTTCTGGCGGCCGGAGGCAGTATGGGCGGCGGGAAAGTGAAAAAAATCATTCAGACTCTTGCTGATGAAATTGCCGGACGCAAGGACACGAAGTTGATCGTTATATGCGGTTCCAACAAACGGATGCATGATGAACTGGTCCGAAAGGCTCTGCCCGGTGTTAAGGTGATAGGTTTTACATCAGATATGGCCGAGTATATGAAAGCGGCGGATCTGTTTGTCACAAAACCCGGCGGTCTGTCGTCTACAGAAGCTGCCGTATGCGGGATCCCAATGATACATGTCGCGTCCATTCCGGGATGTGAAACATACAACGCCAGATTTTTCAGCGGCTGCGGGATGAGCCGGTTCTGTCACACATCAAAACGTGAACTGGCGGAAGCGTTAAAAATACTGGACAGCAAAACAGAGTGTGACACAATGGTCAGGAAACAGCGGAAGCTGATCCGACCGGACTCGGCAGGGAAGATCAGCGACTTTGCGGAAAAGATGGCTGCGTCTGCTGCATCTGTTACAGTAAATGTCCTCAGAAGTGTATCGATATGACCGCAAAACCATTTGTCATTCAACAGGAGCACTGCCTGCACTGCGGGAACTGTATGGAGGTATGCCCGTTTGGAGCTGTAGTTAGGAGTTGAGCTGGAATCCTCTCCGATATACCGAAAATATGAACAAAGATACAGCCCCGCCGGGTCAATGGCGGGGCTGTATCTTTGCCGGTCTCGGTTCAGTTGTTTTCACCGATTCCCATAGTTTTCACTGCAATGGTCAGTCGAGATAATTGCCGACCGGAGTGGAATTGTACTGTTTGATTATTTTTATCATGATAGAACCGTCCGGCTGCTCAGTTTCCTCTACGATCTTGTACTGAGTATGCTTATTGTCCAGTCCTTTTTTGTATTGCGCAACTTCTTGCTTTACTAAAGATACGGCGTAATCGTGTCCGATATCCTCCTTCAGCATAAAGTGGAGAGTCTGGCAGATACATGCTGCTTTTACACGTTTCATTTTTTAACCTCTCTTTCTGAAAATAAAACGTGCAGCCCATGCACAACCGGAATTACGCATGAAAGCTACACGTTGTAAATTAATTATAATTCTGATTTTTTTAAATTTCAAAGAGAAATTTATTTTTCCTGTCCGAGCAGCTCCCTTATCTGTTCTGCAGGGAGATTACATCTGGCTGATATCTCATCTATAGTTTTGCCCTCGCGAAAGAGTCTGAAAATCGTCTCTGCAAGCTTCAATCCGGAAGCCTGACCTTCCTCCCAGGCTTCTTCCCGTTCCTGTCTGATATGTTTCTCCTGATCATATTCAAAAATGCTCATCGCTTTCGCCTCCGCTCTGTGCTTCGTCAGGAAATCCTTCAGGACATTTTCTGCAATACACTCATCGATCGCCTTCTCCACTGCTTCCAGTTCCAGTTTCGGGTTCTCCACCTTTATCCTGTACATATCCGACAGCCTCAGAGGCGTCTCCTCCGGCATATTTTTTTCTCCATTGTAAAAGATAACAAACTCCGGCGGAGGAATCTGCACGACCTTGGTTCCGTACAGGTTCTCGTTCCTCGTCATTCCCGCATAAAGCTGGGAAATATAAATAAGGAAACGAAGCGGAAGGTTCGGATTGTACGTGGACTGATGCTCATACAGGGAAAGTCTCCCGTCAATCAAAAATGACAGATCGTTTTTCATCGACATATAAACAGCATTCTCAAGTGTATTGATTTCCAATAGTTCCGGGTCTGTGTAGTTCTTTCCTGTCATCGCATTGTACAGTTCCAGCAGGTTTTTCTTGTCTTCGAATACCATGATAAACACAGTGGATTTAAAGGTTCTGTTTACAGTTGTTTCATTTGCCATATGTCAGCCTCCTTTTTCTGTTGTAGTGCAAAGAGGCTTTTTCTCTTTCTTCTTTTCCGGAAACCTCTCTGCTATATCAATTGGGAATAAAAGCATCGAGATTTTCCTGAATGTAATTAGAAATGATGAAATGGCGAAATGCCTTTTCGAAATAAAAACATGCTGGAATGTATTAATGCTTTGGGTATATCATAGCACAGGATTGACCGGGATGCCATATGAAACTTTTTGAATATCAGATATAATATAACAGTTCAGCTCATCTGATTATCGGTCGCCGGATTCTTAAGCAAGCATAAATCCGTCTCCTGATATCAGACAGCTGAACTATTACGATAAGTTCTACATTGCCCTTTTTGGGTAAATTCGACTGTACAATGCCTATACAAGCGTCATAAACCACTCAACAGTCGCCGGATCATAGTGGGAGAAGAACAGGCTCTTTCCAGTATCCAACGCCTCGATCTCTTTCATCTCCTCATCGGTCAGGGAGAAGTCAAAGATGTTGAAGTTTTCTTCCATACGGTTCTTGTGTGTAGACTTCGGGATCAGCACCACATCGCTCTGAAGAAGGAAACGAAGCGCTGTCTGGGCAACAGATTTGTCGTATTTTTCACCGATCTTTTTCAGTACCGGATTGTTGAAATAGTCGTTCTTGCCTTCTGCAAAAGGTCCCCATGACATGATCCGGGTTCCGTTCTTTTTCATATATTCTTTTGCAACCTTCTGCTGCTGGAACACATGAGTCTCCACCTGGTTTACAGCCGGTTTGATCCGGGAGAAATGGAAGATATCGAGATAACGGTCCGGATAGAAGTTGGACACACCGATGGCGCGTACCTTGCCCTCATCGTAAGCCTCTTCCATTGCGCGGTAAGTTCCGTAGTAATCACCGAAAGGCTGATGGATCAGGAGCAGATCGATATAATTCGTCTGCAGCTTTTTCAGAGATTCTTCGATAGAAGCTTTCGCTTTCTCATATCCTGCGTTTGAGATCCATACCTTTGTCGTGATGAAAAACTCTTCTCTTGGAAGTTCGCATTTTTTCAGTGCGTTTCCGACTCCTTCTTCGTTGCCGTACGCCTGAGCGGTATCAATGCTTCGGTAGCCTGTTTCGATTGCTTCCAGTACGCAGCGCTCTGTCTCCTCCGGCGGTGTCTGATATACTCCGTATCCTAATTTCGGCATTTTGACGCCATTGTTTAATGTAACATATTCCATGATAAATACCTCCTGTCTGACTTTTTTCATTTATAAGTTTACAGCCGAAGTGAAAAAAAGTACAATAAGAATACAGGAATCCAGATTCCTGAAAATGAATAGCGAAAGGGCGAGAGAGTATGTTGGATTTACTGGAACTGGAGCAGCTTGCTGCATTTGCAGAATACGGGACATTATCGAAAGCTGCAGAAAAACTGAATATTTCACAGCCTACGATCACAAGGACAATGCAGCATCTGGAGGATGAATTCGGAGTGCCGTTGTTTGAACGAAGCAAGAATCACATTGCGCTGAATGAAACAGGAAGACGGGCTGTCGGTTATGCCGGACAACTTTTAAAAGACGCAGAGAAAGCAGTGGAAGACGTCCGGGCGTTTGACCGGAGCCTGCATACGATCACGGTCAGTTCCTGTGCGCCCGCTCCGCTGTGGCGTCTGCTCCCCATGCTGTCGGATACATTTCCGGATATGACGCTCTCATCCTCCATTAAAAATACAGCATCGGTTCTGGAAGATATGCGATCCGGACACTGCCTGCTGGCAGTTCTTCCGGATATGCCCGAAGAAGGGAGCCTTCCGGCAACGTACCGCAGCCTTCCTTATATGAAAGAAAATCTGGCAGTGTGTGTTCCGCCTTCCCATGCGCTTGCCGGGTATAAAGAACTCTCCTTTGAAGTACTCAACGGATATAATTTTCTGCTGGGCACAAGGCTGGGATTCTGGGATGATCTGTGCCGGGAGAAAATGCCGGCTTCAAGATTCCTGGTACAGACGGATCAGTTTACGATGCAGGAACTGGTCCGGGAATCTTCTCTTCCCTGCTTTGTGACGGATGTTGCCGTATATGATGAAAAAACTTACAGAGACAGGATTACCATACCGATCGCAGATCAAGAAGCGAGAGTTACATTTCATATAGTATACGACGGGGCGGATAAAAAATATGCCGGAACATTTGCACAGCTTTTTAATTCCTGATCGGGGCAGAACAATTTGGCCTTTAGCCGTCTTTTAATCTTTCAGAAACAAAACAGAAACGCTTCTTCAACATTGAGAGGATATCCTTTATACCGTCGAAAGGAAATAAAGATCATAGAAAGAAGGAGCAAAGCAAATGGCAAAATCAAAACTTGTAAAAGCAAATGAAAAAATTGCCGATGCAGTGGTCGGCGGTTACAGGAAAATCGAGGAAGGGGTAGTCGGAGGATACAAGAAGATTGAAAACGGTGCAGTAAACGGATTTACAAAAATTACTGACTCCTTTGTAGACCAGTTCCTGACAAAAGACGGAGAGACCGTCGAGGAAGCAAAAGCGAGACTGGAAGCAGAACAGAAAGAAAGAGAAGAAAAGAAAACAGCAAAGGCGGAGGAAATATAATAATGAAAAAGAGTACATTTGTCGCAATGATTTTAGGAACAATCGGAGGTATATTATTTGCACTTGGCATGTGCATGGCACTGATCCCGGAGTGGAACGCATTCCGGCCCGGGGTTGTCATGGGGGTGATCGGTGCGTTCGTGCTTCTGGTCATGGTAATTGTCTGGCGGAAGATGGAAAATAAAAATCCAATCCGGCCGTCAGGAAAGATGATAGGAACAGTACTTCTTGGGATCATCGGAGCACTTCTTCTGGGTGTCGGTATGTGTCTGACTATGGTATGGAGCAATATGATCATGGGAATCGTGATCGGTATCGTAGGGATTGTCGTACTGTTGTGCCTGATTCCGCTGACAAAAGGATTGAAATAGTACATTTAGGGACAGGGCAAACCGCGGTTGGGGACGTAGTAAAATCCGATTTTACTACGTCCCCAACCGCGGTTTGCCCTGTCCCTTTTTACGCATTCTTCGCCTTATATTCCAGTCCCCAGTCCTGCATAGCGTCAAGAATAGGCTTGAGGCTCTGCCCCAGTTCGGTCAGGGAGTATTCTACCCGGGGCGGAACTTCCGCATAAACCTTGCGGTTGACAAGACCGCTGCTTTCCATATCCCTCAGCTGTGCGGTCAGTACTTTCTGTGAGACGTTCCCGATAGATTTTTTCAGTTCGCCGAAGCGTTTGGTGCCGGGGAGAAGATCTCTCAGGATCAGGACTTTCCATTTGTCGCCAATGAGCGTCAGTGTCGTTTCGACCGGACACGCGGGCAGATCTTTCTTAACCGCTGCCTGATTTGCCATAACAATTCCTCCTGTCTGTAAAGTGGATATCTGATATCCGTTCCTATGTTCCTATATTATTGCTCAGCATATCTGATGTCTGAACTGTTGCACTACAGACATTATACTCTCCTCGGTTATATTATTACAATAGTGAAAAACATTATAAATTCGCAATAGTATCCTTTAGGTAACTACAGCACAAAAAAGTGCTTACTTTACATTAGATACTATGAAAATTATAATGCACTCAGAAGCTGAAAATAAGACTGATTGAGACTTTCAAGTGGTGACAGTTCAGCCGTGCCATTCGTAAAACCGCACTTCGTGCTTACTGCGGCTGCCGCCGCTGTTTTACTCATTGACAGGCGCTCAGCTCATGGAACAGTCCACTCGAAAAATCATGCTCGCATGATTTTCTCTCCTGGTCAGCTCCATGGCTGAACTGTAATAGAATAATAAGGAAAAACATTTAGGAGGAGAGAACAGTGGATGCACAGAAATGTCTTCGGATTTTAAGAGATGTCAAAGATGTAGCTTTTGCCACAGCAGATGAGAATGGGATGCCTCATGTCCGGATCATCGATGTGATGCTGGTGGAAGATGGAAAACTTTACTTCTGTACAGCAAGGGGAAAGGATTTCTACCGGCAGATTACAGAAAATCCTCACACAGAGATCACGGGGATGAACCGGAACTATCAGATGGTGCGTCTCTCGGGAAAAGTAAAGAGGCTGCCGGAACAGAAGAAATGGATTGACCGGATCTTTGAGGCAAATCCGTCTATGAAGGACGTCTATCCGGGAGAGAGCAGATATATTCTGGAACCTTTCTGTATTGAAGACGGACAGATTGAATTTTTTGATCTTGGAAAGACTCCCATATACAGAGAGAGCTTTACGATCGGAACGGTAAAAGCCCCGCAGAAAGGATTTGATATCACAGATGCCTGTATCGGATGCGGCAAATGTCAGAGAACCTGCCCGCAGCAGTGTATTTCGGAGGGAACACCGTTTGAGATCAGTCAGGAACGCTGTCTGCACTGCGGATTATGTTATGAAAACTGTCCGGTAAGGGCAATTATAAGAAGGGGTGAGTAAAAAATGATAAAAGAAATATGGACACTGCTTACTGAAAGAACTGGCTTTTTTGCCGGGCTTCTTCTGGAACATCTGCAGATATCCCTGTTTGCCATTGTGATCGCGATCCTTGCAGGCGGTCTGGCAGGAATCCTGATCAGCGAGTTCCAGAGGACGGCGAAACTCGCGCTGGCGGTCATCAACTTCCTGTATACGATCCCGTCAATCTCCATGCTGGGATTCCTGATCCCGTTTTCCGGCGTTGGCAATGCCACGGCAGTCATTGCCCTTACTATATATGCCCTGCTTCCCATGGTGAGAAACACACATACGGGAATGGTCAATGTGGATCCGGCCATCCTTGAGGCGGCAAAAGGTATGGGAAGCACCCGGACGCAGATCCTTTTTAAGATCAAACTCCCTCTTGCTATGCCGGTGATCATGTCCGGGATCCGCAGCATGGTGACAATGACCATCGCCCTCGCGGGTATCGCATCGTTTATCGGTGCCGGCGGTCTCGGCGTTGCGATCTACCGGGGGATCACGACAAACAACAGCGCTATGACCATGACGGGAAGTCTGCTGATCGCAGTTCTGGCTCTTGTTGTGGACTTCCTTCTCGGATTCATTGAACGCCGCATGAAGATGCGCAGTGCAAAAGCGAAGAAGACAAACCATTTCATGGCCGCAGCGGCAGCGGTAATAATCTGTATTGCCCTTGTGATAACCGGTGTGTTCCGGACGCGCACGGGCGAGACGATACACATTGCCACAAAACCGATGACGGAGCAGTATGTATTGGGAGAAATGCTGAAGATCCTGATCGAGCAGGATACGGATCTGAATGTAGAGTTGACTCAGGGCATGGGCGGAGGAACGTCAAATATCCAGCCGGCCATGGAGAGCGGAGAGTTTGATCTTTACCCGGAATATACCGGTACAGGCTGGAATATGGTACTGAAGAATGAAGAACTGTACACGGAAGATCTTTTCGGAGAACTCCAGAAGGAATATGAGGACAATTATTCTATGGAGTGGGTCGGTATGTACGGCTTCAATAACACATATGGCATGGTTGTGCGAAAAGATATCGCCGAGCAGTACGACCTGCACACGTATTCTGATCTGGCGGCAGTTGCGGATTAGCTTGTTTTCGGGGCGGAATATGATTTCTTCGAGCGGGAGGACGGATATGATGCGCTCTGCGATACTTACGGGCTGAATTTTAAAGAGACGATGGATCTAGACATCGGACTGAAATATCAGGCGCTCGAACAGGGACAGATCGACGTCATGGTCGTATTTACGACAGACGGCCAGCTGTCCGCCGCAGACGTGACAGTACTGGAGGATGATAAACAGTTCTATCCGTCCTACCTCTGCGGAAATGTAGTGCGCAGTGAAGTGCTGAAGGAGCATCCGGAGCTGAATGAGGTGTTTGACAAAATGACCGGGCTGATCACGGACAGTGATATGGCGAAGATGAATTATGAAGTGGAGACAGAGGGCAGAGAGCCAGAAGATGTAGCTGAAGCGTATCTGGATTCCCACGGATTATTAGAGAAATAAATGAGGAGGCAGAACCATGCAGACAATGATTGAATTCCGTCATGTAAAGAAAGCTTACGGGGATAAAGTCATATTGAAAGATTTTAATCTCTCTGTTGAGAAAGGAGAGTTTGTGACAATCATCGGGTCTTCCGGATGCGGTAAGACAACTGTCCTTAAGATGGTCAACGGACTTCTGGAACCTGCGGAGGGGGACATTCTCGTAGAAGGAGTGAGTATCCGGGAGAAAGACCAGACACAGCTGAGGAGAAATATCGGTTATGCGATCCAGGGAAGCGTACTGTTCCCCCATATGACTGTAGAGCAGAATATAGCGTATGTTCCGAATCTGCTGAATAAGAGAGAAAAAAAGAAGACGAGAGACGCGGTCAGCAAATGGATGAAGATTGTAGGGCTGGATGAAGAGATGAGAGAACGCTATCCGGCAGAACTCTCAGGCGGCCAGCAGCAGAGAGTGGGGATCGCCCGCGCTCTGGCGGCTTCTCCGGAGATCCTTCTCATGGATGAACCCTTCGGAGCGGTAGATGAGATCACCCGCGCCCAGCTCCAGACAGAGCTTCATCAGATTTATGAAAAGACAGGGATCACGGTGATGTTTGTGACCCATGATATTTCTGAAGCGTTAAAACTGGGGACGAAAGTACTGGTCATGGATCAGGGGGAGATCCGGCAGTATGCACCACCGAAAGAACTCCTGCACCATCCGGCTGATGAATTTGTCAGCAGACTGGTAGAGCAGGAGCGGCGGCTGTGCCATCTTCCGGACGACCGTCTGGAAGAATGCGAGTATAGCGGCGCGGGAGCAAAGTAAAACGCGGCGGCGCCAAATACAGCACCGCCGCGTCTGTCGGTACGCGCTACGTTTACGGAGAATGCGCAAATATAACACTGCAGTATTTATCAGCACTGCTCCGCAATTGTGTACAGCAGTTTCTCTGTGTCCTCCCAGCCGAGGCACGGGTCAGTGATAGATTTTCCGTATACATGGCTGGTTCCGATCTGCTGGCATCCCTCTACAAGGTAGCTTTCAATCATGACGCCCTTGACAAGTTTCCGGATATCTTCATCGATCCGGCGGCTGTGCAGGATCTCTTTAACAATGCGGATCTGCTGCTCATATTTCTTGCCGGAGTTGGAATGGTTGGCGTCGATGAGGACGGCCGGGTTCTGCAGATTTCTTTCTTCATATTTTTCCAGAAGAAGCTGGATGTCTTCATAGTGATAGTTGGGGATCGTGTTCCCGTGTTTGTTTACGGCCCCTCTGAGGATCGTGTGGGTAAGCGGATTGCCTTCCGTACGTACTTCCCAGCCTCTGGAGATGAAATCATGTCCGCCCTGTGCCGCGACAACGGAGTTGAGCATAACGGAAAAGTCTCCGCTGGTGGGGTTCTTCATACCCACAGGGATATCCAGACCGCTGACCATCAGACGGTGCTCCTGATTTTCCACGGAGCGGGCGCCGATGGCTACATAGGAGAGGATGTCGGAGAGATAATGCCAGTTGTCCGGGTAGAGCATCTCATCCGCAGCAGTAAGTCCGGTCTCTGAGATGGAGCGGATATGCATATGGCGGATCGCAAGGATGCCTGCAAGGATGTCCGGCTTTGCCTCCGGATCCGGCTGGTGGAGCATTCCTTTATATCCTTCGCCTGTCGTACGGGGTTTATTTGTATAGATACGGGGAACAAGCACAAGGCGGTCTGCAACCTTTTCCTGCACTTTTGCAAGACGGTTCGTGTATTCACATACAGCGTTTTCGTTGTCGGCCGAGCAGGGGCCTACGATCACGAGAAACTTATCGGATTCTCCTGTGATCACGTCACGGATAAGCTTGTCGCGTCCGGCTTTTATTTTTTTCATTTCTTCGGACATGGGTTCCAGTGCTTTGATCTCGTCCGGAGAAGGCAGTTGTCTGATAAATGTAAAACTCATTGTATTTTCCCTCTGTATTTCTTATTTTTGTTCATCGGTGGATCGGCTGATTCCAACGGACAAATTATAATACAGAGAAAAAAGATTGTCGAGACTTCTTTTATAAATTGTAGCAGTTCAGCCTTTCCATTCGCAAAAAAATGCGTGACAGATGAGAAAAAAACGTTTATATTAACTCCCATAGCAAGGGCGCTTGATCATTTGGTCAGGTGCCCTTTTTACATATATTCTAATATAAGACCGTCCTTAGACGGTCAGGAGACAAAGGCGTTTCTTCTGCGTAATGCAGCGGAGCGTCTTTTTTATTTGGTCAGGAGGAAACATGGTATGAGAGAACTGGTAGAACACACAGAAGGAATCAACCGGCTGATGGCGCGCTATGGCGTCAAATTCGGGATTTATAAAGGCGGTGAATTCCATGAGCAGCTCTTTCCGTTTGACGCGATCCCGAGGGTCATCACACATGATGATTTTCAGCAGCTTGAAAAAGGGCTGATCCAGCGGGTGGACGCATTGAATCTGTTTCTGAATGATATATACGGAGACAAGAAAATCATAAAAGACGGCGTCATACCGGAAGAATTTGTATTTATATCCTCGGGGTATCTTCCGCAGTGCGAGGGCATCACGCCGCCGAAAAACATATACAGCCATATATCAGGCATTGATCTGGTGCTTGGAAAAGACGGAGAGTGGTACATACTGGAGGATAACTTGCGGATCCCTTCCGGCGCGTCTTATCCCATGATCGCCAGAGAAATCTGCAGAAGAGTATCTCCTGCAACATTCAGCAACAACTCTGTGGTGGATAACAGGAACTATGCGGCCATGCTGCGGCAGACTATGGACTGGGTGAACACCGGAGGAATTCCGGTCATCATGACGCCGGGACGATACAATGCGGCGTATTTCGAACACTCCTATCTGGCGGAGCGTACAGGCAGCGAGCTTGCCACCTGTACGGATCTGTTCGTGGAAAATAATTATCTGTATTACAAAGATTACCGGGAAAAGAAGCAGAAAGTGGGAGTGATCTACCGGAGGATTTCGGATGAATATCTGGATCCCATGACATTTAATCCGGAATCACTGATTGGAATCCCGAATATTATGGACGTGTACCGCAGCGGCAACGTTGCGATTGTAAACGCCCCGGGAAACGGAGTGGCTGACGACAAGGGAATCTATTACTTCGTCCCGAAGATGATCCGCTATTATCTGGATCAGGAGCCGGTTCTGAAAAATGCGCCGACTTATCTGCCGTTCTACGATGAGGACAGAAAATACGTGCTCGATAATCTGGAGAAGCTGGTTATCAAAGATGTGGCGGAAGCCGGAGGCTACGGCGTAATCTTCGGAAATGAGCTGAGCAGTGAGAAGCTCTCGGAGATGAAGAGACTGATCGAGAAAGAATCCAGACGTTTCATTGCTCAGGAGGTCGTTGATTTTCAGGATATGGAAGTCATGGAGGGAGAGGACAGAGTGCTCCGCAAAGCTGATCTCCGCGCGTTCGTCCTGTCGGGCGAGACTACGAGAGTATGGCCCAGCGGCCTTACGAGATTTTCGAGAAATGCGGATTCATTTGTGGTGAATTCATCACAGGGAGGAGGATTTAAAGATACATGGGTATTATCTCAATGGAAAAAGTAGATCATCTGTACTGGCTCGGACGCTATACAGAGAGAGTTTATACAACACTTCGGATGTTCTTTCATATCTATGACAAGATGATCGAGCAGCCGGAAGGCATTTATGCGAAATACTGTGAAAGACTGAATATACCGAATATCTATACGTCCAACCGGCAGTTTGTGCGGTCATATCTTTTCGGGGAGGACAATCCGGATCCTGTGCTTTCCAACATGAAACGGGCGTATGACAATGCCGTGGTACTCCGTGATGAGCTGAGCAGTACGGTGCTGTCTTACGTACAGCTTGCGCTGGATACATTTGAGTCGTGCAGGAAGACGACGGCTCCGCTTCTGGAGCTGCAGCAGGTTATCGATTATCTCCTTGCATTCTGGGGCGGGGCTGACGACTATGTGGAGCAGGAGGACTGCCGCAATATCCTCAAATGCGGTAAATATGTAGAGCGGCTCGACCTCTGTATCCGGCTGGATTATCACACGAAAGATCTGGAAAAAGAGTATCGAAAGCTTTGCAACAGGCTGGAAAAGACAAACCTGATTTATCATCAGGCAAGTCTGGACCGTCTGGAAGAGATCATATTCCGGGAGGAACATCCGGAACAGCACTACCGGGAAGCACTCGGCTGTCTGGGGTGTCTGTTCACATAGAGACTTTATTATGAGAAAACTAAAATTTGAGTACAGTATGGAACTGAAATTTTCATCTCCGGTGAGTAGCCATTCTTTTGCACTGCGCTGCGTCCCCGGGGATTCTTTGCGGCAGAAGATCGTGCTGACTAAATGCCGTGTAAGTCCTGCCGACTATACAAGCACGTCCAGAGACGGGTTCGGGAACCTGAAGATCAGCGGAGGCTGCCGGAAACCGCATGATACTTTCGGCTATCATGTCGCGGGAACAGCCGTTGTACAGGGGATGACCGTTCAGAAATGCCCTCTTCATCCTATGTACAGGTATCCCACAAAGTATACAAAGTGCGGTCACGGACTCACTGAATTTACAGAGAAAGTAATGCGGGAATGCACAGTACAGGGGGCAGAGACCGCCATGGAGAGGGCGGTGTGCGCCATGCATTATCTGTACGCCCATTTTCGATATGCTTCCGGGGTGACAGATATCAGGACGACTGCAGAGGAGGCGCTTGCTCTGGGAGAAGGAGTCTGTCAGGACTATGCCCATATCATGATCGCGGTGATGCGGCGGCTGGGAATTATATCGATGATTACTATATCAAGCTCGCCCACGGGCGGGATTACGCAGACTGCGTAGTTGACAAAGGAATCTTTCTGGGAAATGCATCCCAGGAACAGAAAATATATGTGAATGTGGAGGAAATCAGTGATGGTAGAGACAGTAGTGTCAATGGAACTGCCGGTAGACGAGAAACTGACGATCCGGAAAAATCGGATCATGCCGGCACATCCCACAGGGGATGAAAAGAGGATCGCGATCGTGACGGGAACTCATGGAGATGAGCTGGAAGGACAGTTCGTATGTTATGAGCTCCTCAGAAGGCTGAAGGCAGAACCAGGGTATCTGAAAGGAATCGTGGACGTCTATCCGGCGCTCAATCCTCTGGGGATCGATTCGATCACGAGGGGAATCCCTATGTTTGATCTGGATATGAACCGGATCTTTCCGGGCAACGCGGAGGGCCCCATGATGGAATCTGTCGTATACGGGCTCATGGAAGATTTAAAAGGCGCGGATCTGTGCGTGGATATCCATGCCAGCAATATCTTCCTGATGGAGCTGCCTCAGGTGCGGATCAATGAGCTGACGGCGGAAACCCTTGTCCCGCTTGCCAGGAAGATCAATGTGGATTTTGTGTGGGTCCACGCGTCGGCCACGGTGTTAGAGTCCACTCTCGCCTACAGTCTGAACAGTATCGGAACGCCCACGCTGGTCGTTGAGATGGGTGTGGGTATGCGGATCACAAAGAAATACGGATATCAGCTCGTGGAAGGCATCCTGAATGTGATGAAAGAGCTGGGAGTCTGGGAAGGCGAAGTGGAAGAAGTTCGGGAGCCTATTGTATCTACGGATCGTGAAGTGGGATATCTGAACGCGGACAGCGCCGGAATCTATGTACCCCATGTAAAGATCGGTGAGCAGGTGGAAGAAGGAGCGCTCCTTGGAGAGATCTTAAATCCTCTGACCGGGGATGTGGAGCAGTCGGTGACAGCGCCGATCCCGGGGCTTGTATTTACGAGGAGAGAGTATCCGGTTGTCTACAGCGGTTCACTGCTGGGAAGGATACTGGGAAGCAGAGAAAAAGAAGAGGAGGCGGATGACAATGCGGAAGACGGAAATATATAAGCTGGGATCCCCGTACAGGGAAGATCTCACGATCAGTGGTTATACCTTCGGACACGGGCGCAAATCGGCGTGTATCGTGGGGAGTATCCGGGGAAATGAAGTGCAGCAGCTCTATGTCTGCTCCCAGATCGTAAGGAAACTGGAAGAACTTGAGGCGTCTCACGCCATTGCTTCCGGCAAGGAGATCCTTGTGGTACCTTCTGTCAACCATCATGCCATGAACATCGGCAAGAGATTCTGGCCGGTGGACAATACGGACATCAACCGGATGTTTCCGGGATACGATCAGGGAGAGACGACACAGAGAATTGCGGACGGCGTATTCCGGACGGTAAAAGATTATGACTACGGTATACAGTTTGCAAGTTTCTATATGCCGGGAGATTTTATCCCTCATGTCCGCATGATGGACACGGGCAGGCAGAACACAAGTCTTGCCGGTCTGTTCGGACTGCCCTATGTAGTGGTGAGAAAGCCCCGGCCCATTGATACGACAACACTGAACTATAACTGGCAGATCTGGGATACCAATGCATTTTCCCTGTATACGACAGAAACAGATTTTATCGATGAAGTATCTGCCCGGCAGGCAGTATCCGCAGTACTGCGTTTCCTGACCAGAATGGGGATATTAAAATACAACAGCCATAACGGCTATATCTCTACGGTGATCGGCGAGGAAGAACTGGCGTCCGTGCGGACAGCTTCAGGCGGCATATACAGGAGATTATGCCATCCCGGAGATGAAGTGCGGATGGGAACGCCCCTTGCCGAGATCGTCCATCCCTATGAGGGAAATGTGATCTCTACAGTGCTTTCCCCGACAGAAGGAATCGTGTTTTTCACACATAAGAAACCGCTTGTGACAGAAAATGAAGTGATCTGTAAGATCATACGCAGACTGCATGCGTAATGCTTTTTCACACTATGCATGCAGCGGAACAGTATCGGTCGCACATTAATACTGCGGTCCCATTATCTGGACAGCGGAAGAACCTGCGGGGAAACTGCCGCTGTCCTTATCTATACTGATAAAGCCGCTCAGGAAGAGTATCGAAGTAAAGGTAAGTACGGCTATGACCACAAACAGACATACATATAAGAATCTGCTGCGGCTGTGTTTCCTGTTCTCTTTTCTCTCATGCGAAACATTTCCTGAATCGGACGGCGTATCAGGCTGATCCGACTGATAAACATAATTGCTCACAACGCACTCCTCCTTTCTTTTATAAAACAATATAGAGTCCAGCTAAGAAATGTCAAGAGGTGATATGAAAAAAAGTTATAATTTTTACAGTAGTGAAAAAGGGTAACCTTAACAGACCATTCCGCTATATTGGATTGGCTGCGAACTAAATATTGAGAGTGCCGTGTTGATTATGCGGCTTTCCGTATCTTGTCTGGATGCTCTGCGGCA